>JAKAKF010000099.1 GCA_021813595.1 bacterium | reverse complement strand
TTTAACGTTATGGAAAACGCGAGGCGGCTTAAAATACCGGTTCTTCATACTTCTACATCCGAAGTTTACGGTTCTCCTTCGGTTCATCCTCAGCCGGAAAATTACAACGGCAACGTTAATCCCGTTTCTATAAGGTCTTGCTACGACGAAGGAAAAAGAGCGGCCGAAACTATTATGTTCGATTACCGCAGGCAGTACGGAACGGATATAAAAGTAATAAGGGTTTTTAATACGTACGGACCTAAAATGCTTGAAAACGACGGCAGGGTAGTTTCCAATTTTATTGTTCAGGCTCTAAGAGGGCAAGATTTAACCGTTTACGGAGACGGAAAACAGACGCGTTCTTTCTGCTACGTATCCGATTTAATCGACGGAATTATGCTCTTTATTAACGATAAAAGCGGATTTACCGGACCGGTTAACATGGGAAATAACTACGAATTTACAATATCGGATTTTGCCGATTTAGTTTTACGGCTCACAGGGTCGAAATCTAAAATTAAATTAGTAGAACTGCCTAAAGACGACCCTATACAGAGGAATCCCGATTTAACGCTTGCAAAAACTAAACTAGGATATAACCCTAAGGTAGATATAGAAAGCGGAATTAAAAAAACAGTAGAGTATTTTAAGAAAGTAATATAGCGATAAAATAAAATATATAAAATCACGTAAAATAATCGTAAAATAATATGCGGAATATAATATAAACCATAAATATATTTAAAAACTTTTGACTATGAATATAAATATAGACGCCGTTATTATAGAGTCCGTGATTTACATTATAGTTGCGTTTATTGCCGGTTTTTTGCTGAGGGACGAAGAGTTAAAAAAAATTAAGCGCGTTATTTTGATTTTATATTTAGTCGTCGGTATAGCCGTACAGAGCGTCCTGTATTTTCTTATACTTTCCGCTGGAGTTTTGCTTTCCGCGGTATTAGTGCTAAAATATTTTAACGAATAAAATAAATATTGACGCGGCGCAATAAAAATATTGACAAGAAGGCAATTTTTATTTATACTATCTTATCAGTTATTAGTGCAATTCATAACATTATTCATTCTATATTCCCCGATAGCTCAGCCGGCAGAGCAAGTGACTGTTAATCACTGGGTCGATGGTTCGAATCCGTCTCGGGGAGCCAGTTTAAAACCTCTATAAATAAGTCTTTCCAGACTATCTTAAGATATTTCATCAAGATAGACGATAATCTTGCCACTAAAAATATGTAAAAATTTAGATATTCCACTTCCTTGAATAAAGTTTTTAGATTTTTGGACTTAGGTAAGCGGAGATGTGAAATTTATTATGCGAAAAAGCACATATAAAATAAAAAAACCTGCCGGAAGTAGTTGGTAACCGGCAGGTTAGGAGGACATTACATCGAGGAGTTAAGATGAAAACATAAAACCTCTTCTATTTTAATTATAAAACATAAAATTCAAAAAATCAATTTTTTTTAGAATTTTTTTAAAAAATTACGCCGTCTTAAACATCCTTACCATATTTGACAAATCCAAAGCCATTCTCCCAAGTTCTTCCGAAGAGGCTATGACCTGCCTGGAACCGGCCTGCGCGTTGTCCTGTGCTTTAATTATTTCTTCGGATGAAAGAGATATCTCTTCGCTAACCTGCGACTGCTCCTCGGAAGCGGTGGCAATCTGCGTTATCATCTCTTTTAGTTTGAGCATTAAAGAATTTATGTTGGATATAGCTTCGGCGGATTTTCCGGCAATCTCGGCTCCCTTGGAGACTTCCTCTTTTCCTTTCTGCATAGAGGTAACCGCATCCTGAGTGTTTCTTTGTATGCTAAGTATCATAGCCTCTATCTCTTTTGTAGCTTTTGTGGTTCTTTCGGCCAGCTTTCTTACCTCGTCGGCTACTACGGCAAAACCTCTTCCCTGTTCTCCGGCTCTGGCGGCTTCTATGGCGGCGTTTAAGGCTAGAAGATTAGTCTGGTCGGCTATGTCGTTAATTACGCCTATGATTTCGCCTATTTTTTCGGAAGAAGAACCTAGTTCGGTAATAGTGGCGGAAACGGCGGATACGGTTTTTTCAATGTTTTTCATCTCGCGCGCCACGTCCTGAACCGACTTAGTGCCGTAATCGACGACCTTTTCCGTTTCCTGAGCTTTCTGGGCGGAAGAGGAAGAGTTCTTTGCTACTTCTATTATTGCTATAGACATCTGTTTAATGGATTCTATTATGCGGGACGCTTTTTCCCTCATCTGTTCTATGGTCTTTTCGAACTCTCTCGAAGAGGAATTAAGCTGTTCGGACTGCGAGCTTAAGGAGTTGGAAGTGTTGACGATGCCTTTTACGTTGCCGGATAAAGAATCTACCAAGCTGTTGACCTGTTCTATAAGGATGCCTATTTCGCTTTCTTTAGGGACGCCTGATATTTTAATTTTGGAAGTAAGGTCGCCTCCAGCGATATGCTTGATTTTTTCATCCACTAAGTTTAATACCTTTATGACTGAATTTTTAAAATATAAAATTACTATCAGCGCTCCTATTAAAAATACGATAGGGAATGCTATGAATATATAATCCAGCAATTTTACCTTTTTATAATAAGATTTATTTACGGTGACGCTAATCTGGGAAATTTGGGAAACCATAGGATCAAGCTGGCTGTCGAAATATTTGGTGCTCATAGCGCCGCCAAGAAGAAGAGGGTATTTTAGCAGTCTTCCCACTATGGGACGGAATATATAAAATTTATTTTTAAGGCTTTTTAACAGCAATGTGGTTTTTTGCGACGAAAATTCGTTAAGTTTCGACTTTGGCTCGCCGAAGACGACTGCCGATTTAACTTTTGCAAATCCCATAGTGTATCCCATAAGAGCGTTGTTTGTGTTTGAAAACAGCGGTTTAGAATCGGCGGCTAATTTTAATATTTTTGCGTCGTAATATTTTTCAATCCGCACTTTTGCTTTTTTAGATTTTACCGCATTCATTTTGAGCATTTTTATGCGGGATAAAAAAATAATCTGCAGCAGATTTCCTTTTAAGGTTTTAATTCCCGTCGAAGTGCTGGAAATAACGTCGGAGTTTATCGTTTCGTTTTTTAAACCGTTTGAATAATAAATTAAAAACAGGTTTACTATCAAGATAAAAATAAAACCGGCGGCAGCGATGAAATAAATCTTGGATTTTAAAGTTTTAAACATAAATCTTCTCCTCCCTTAAGATATTAAATATATTGCAATAGTTATATAAATTTTTATTATTTATTCATATAATCGGCATTATATAAAAAAACTATAACGATTAACCTTAAATAAAATTGGATTTAGAAAAAGACGTCAGATTAATTTTATGTAAAATCTTTTATCGTTAATTGTTTCTTTTCGTATACGCAAAATAAAATCTTAAAGCCGTTGTTAAAAAATATTATTTTTGTTATAATTTTTTAAACAAAATTATATATTAACTATCGCAAATAAGTAAAGGAGAAAAAATTATGCCTTTCGTATCGGTTAAGATGCTTGAAGGAAGAACTAAAGAGCAGAAAAAAAAATTAATTAAGTCTATAACCAAAAGCGTTTCCGAAAGTTTAAGCATAGACGAAAGTAACGTATGGGTAGTAGTCGAAGAGTTTCCTTCGGACGAGTGGGGACTCGGCGGGGAACTGGCCTGCGATAAGATAAAGGCGCGAAAGGAAAAGGAAGAGAATAAATGAAACCGAGAGTCTGCCTGTCGATAGGCAATACGGTATTAAAAGAAGCATACGGCGCTATAGACTACGCTAAAAGCAAAGACGTCGAATTTATCGAGCTGAGGTTTGATATGATTGCCGAAACGGCACGATTAAACCGCATGAACGGTAAAAGCGGAGATAATTCATACGCAGGTTCAGCCGGCGGCAATTTTGACGAAGAAAGCATTCTTTCCGAAATTAAAAAAATAATTTTATATGCCAAGGATAAAGGAATTAAAACTATAGGAACAAACAGGGACGCTTTTTACGGTTCAAACAGATGCGTTTCGTTTTTGGAAAAGCAAAAATTTGTAAAACGGCATGCCGATGCAGAAACAGAAGAGAACGGCGGCAAACGCAGTCTTAATAAAGCTGACGTCGTGGATACTGCGGCGGCTGAAACAGAACCGGAACCGCAAAGAATTAAATTTTTAAAGTCTGTTATAGAAGCAGGCATTGATATATGCGATATAGAACTGGATATTTTAGAGCGGAAGGCCATAAAAGATTTTGTAAAATTCGCTCATTTAAAAAAAACGCAGGTTATTTTATCAATTCATGATTTTAACGGACGCATAGAACTGCTCGATGCGGTCAGATATTATTTGGATTCAAGCTATTTTAAAGCCGACTATTTTAAACTTTCCGATATGGCAATATCGGATGAAGACGTTTTGGCGGTTTCGGAAAAAAATATAAAGATACGATCCATAAAATCGACCGACGAAAAAGTTTTTCCCGAATTTATAATTTTCGGAATGGGCAAAAAAGGGGCGGTTACCAGAGCATCTTCTTTGATTAACGGGTCATATCTCGCATACTGTTCTTCTCCTTTCGGAATTACCGCACCCGGGCAAATCGAGCCGGACGATTTGTATGAAACTGTAAGATTTTTAAGCAAGACGGCGCAATGACATTAATATAAAAAAGTATAATATTTTTATTATGGCTATTTATAATTACAGGGCAAAAGACAGGCGCGGAGAATTCGTAACCGGCAAAATAGAATCTTCTACCGCAGTTTTAGCAGAAAAGCAGATAGAGGATTTAAAACTCATTCCTATATCCATAGAAGAAACTTCGAGCTTTTATCTGAAAGATTTTTTTCCTGCATTTTACAGCGTTACAAAAAAAGACGTAGTAGTTTTTTCAAGACAGCTTGCAGTTCTTTACCAGTCGGGCGTGTCTATAAGCAAAAGCCTTGAATTGTTAATAGAATTTACGAGAAACAGAAAGTTTAGAGAAGTGCTTTTGAAGATTAAGTTTGACGTAGAAAACGGAATGACTTTATCTAAGAGTTTAGCTAAACATCCCAAAATTTTTTCCGAAATTTACGTCAATATGGTTGAGATTGGAGAATCGAGCGGTCTTTTATACGACACGCTGGTAAAACTTGCTCTTTTAACGGAAAAAGAAATAACCGTTAAAGCTAAAGTTAAAAGAGCGGTGTTTTATCCAAAGATAGTCGTTTCCTTAATCGTAATAGCGTTAGTAATTTTTTTAGGTTTTATTATGCCCAGCTTTACGTCTTTTTATAATAAATTTAACGTAAAACTTCCTATAGAAACCAAAGTTCTCGTAAGTTTATCCAATTTTTTCGTAAACGAATGGCTGTCGTTATTTCTTGGTGCGGTTATATTTATCGCAGGCGCGGCGATTTATTTAAATTCCTCTTACGGAAAACCTTTGTGGGATAAATGCAAACTAAAGATGCCGATATTCGGGACTATTTTTTATAAATCGGCAATGAGCAGATTCGTTAGAATATTTGGAATTTTATATAAAAGCGGACTTCCGGTAAATAAAGTTTTTGAATTAGTAAAAAACGAAACCGGCAACAAATTTATTTTAAAAAAAATAGACGATATTCAATCCGACGTTTCAAAAGGTAAATCCATAACGGAGAGTTTTAAAAATTCCGAAATATTTTCCGGCATAATTATTCAGATGTTAGGCATAGGAGAAGAAACTGGGCAGGTAGACGAAATGCTTGCCAGGGTAGCAGACTATTTCGACGAAGAGTTAGACCACCGCATAAGCATGCTCCATACCAGCATAGAACCGATACTGCTTACCGTAATTTTCGGCACCGTTTTATTTATTATCCTTGCTATATACCTCCCAGCCTTCGACGTTGTAAATTTTGCAAAAAAAGGTTGATATTTAATATGCAAAAATGATAATATTATTATATATTGATATTCATATATATGATATTATATATTATTAATGCGCAAAAAATAATCAATATAAATATTATACCCTAATCTCGATTTAGAAACTGTTTTAAGTATTCCAGTTATAATTAATTCTGGATGAGCCGTAGGTATTTAGACGGCTTATCCAGAATATAAAATCCTAAATCGGGATTTGGGTTATAAATTTCGGAATTGCGAAAATAAGATATTAAAAGGGAGCAGTCGATGAGAAAAAAAAGAATATTTTACGGTATTTTAATTACAACTTTTATAACGTCGCTTTTATCATTATCGTTAAGCGGATGTTCGGAAAAATCGGTTTATAAAGAAAAAACCGAAAATAAAATATCGGTCGCCGCATACAAGACTAAATATATTTCGATGCCGAATTTTCTTAAATCTCCGGGTAATGCCGATTCTTTAAACAATACGGTTATTTCCGCGCATATAATGGGTTACGTGATTATGGACGACGTTCATCAGGGTCAGCCGGTTAACAGGGGAGAGCTTTTATTAAAATTAAGCGCGCCGGAAATCGCTTCAAAATATTATGCCGCTAAAGCCGGATTTGTCAATGCAAAAAAAACTTACGACAGAATTAAAAGATTATATTCAGAAAATTCGGTTTCGCGCCAGACATACGACAATACGCTTATGCAGTATAACGTTGCAAAGGCTGATCTTAACGAAGCAGGAAGTTATTTGAATTATAAAAACATAGATTCGCCTATAAACGGAATTATCGTTAAAAAGAACGTTTCAATGGGCGATCTGGTTGCTCCCGGGCAGATGCTCCTTATGATACAGGGGGTTAAAAATTTGGAATTCAAAACTTCCGTGAACGTTAAATATTACGATAAAATTAAAAACGGCGAGACGGCAAATCTGAAATTTTCGTCTATAAATAAGACTATAAAAGGAAAAATAATATCGGTCGTACGTTCTGCAAATCCTTATTCGCATTCTGTTTTAGTAAGGATATCCATAGCAAAATCTCATATGGACGGGCTTATGCCGGGAATGTACGGGGTAGCTTATTTTAAAATAGGCGCCGAAAAGGCTTTGATAGTTCCTAAAAACGCCGTAGTCAGAAGGTTAGGCATAACAGGGGTATATATCGCCGATAAATCAGGACAGGTTATGTTCCAGCCTATAAAGAAAGGACGGGTTTATAAGAAAAAATTCGTAGTAATTTTAAACGGATTAAATCCAGGAATGACGGTTATAACCGGAAAATTAAATAAAATAGATATCGGCGATTACGTAACTCCAGACTTTTAAACGCATAAAAATTGAAGCGGCAAATAAACCGGCAACCCTGAGATAAAGGCATTAATTTAAAAGGAATAAAAGAAATAAAAGGAGTTTTATAAATAGATGAATAAGAATTTCAGCGCTAAAATTACCGAATATTTTATAGAAAATAAAATCACTTTACTTCTCATATTATTCATAATAGGTTTCGGAATAATAGCGGTTATGTTGACGCCGAGGCAGTATAATCCGCAGATTATTGTTCCAGCCGCCAACGTAATAGTAAGATTTCCCGGAGCAAGCGCAGAGCAGGTTAAAAATTTAGTCACAAAGCCTTTAGAAAGAAAAATGTGGCAGATTCCTGGAGTAAAGCATGTTTATTCTATATCCATGAATTCAGAGTCTATAGTGACCGTGCAGTTTCACGTCAATGCAAGCCGCGATAAAAGCCTCGTCGATATTTATAATAAAGTCTTTTCAAACTTAGATGAAATTCCAAAAGGAGTTATGCGTCCGCTTATAAAGCCTATCGACGTAAATCATGTTCCTATTCTTAATATTACGCTATGGAGCAAAAAATACGATGCGGGATATCTGACGACCATAGCAGGCAGAATATTGGATAAATTAGACTCCGTCGAGGGAACGGGCGTAACCTCTTTAAACGGAGCTAGATATAAACAGCTGAACGTTTATCTTAATCCGGTAAAAATGGCCGCATATAACGTTTCTCCGCTTATGATAGCGCAGGAGCTTAAAAATACGAACGTTAATATGCCGGCAGGTTTTTTAAGAAACGACAATAAAAAAACATTTATCACCGCAGGCGGATATTTTCACCGCGCAAGGTCTGTTAAAAATTTTATAATATCGGTTTATAACGGCAGGCCGGTTTATTTAAAAGACGTAGCAAAGGTTAAATCTTCATATAAACCTTTAAATTTTTTATCCGAAATAGGATTCGGCGGTTATTACAGGAAAATTAACGCAAACGACAGAATAATAAAAGACGCTAAAGGCGTTTATCCGGCGGTTACTATCGCAATAGCTAAAAGAAGGGGCAAAAATGCGGTTACCGTCGTCGACGACGTTCTTGCAAAGTTTCACAAAATAGCCGAAACAAGCCTGCCGGCAGGAGTTCATTATACTATAACGAGAAACGACGGCAAAAAGGCGAATAATGCAGTAAATAAACTGCTGTTTCATCTTATTATAAGCATAATTATCGTAATAGTCCTGCTTCTGCTAATACTGGGCTGGAGAGAAGCTTTTATAGTAGCTTTTACTATTCCGCTTATGCTGTTTTTAACCCTCGGCATTGCATATATATTTCACCAGACGTTGAACAGGATTACGCTTTTTGCCCTTATTCTTTCTTTGGGACTTTTAGTCGATAACGCGATAGTAGTTATAGACAACATAGAGAGAGTTTTTTCTCGTGAAAGAAACGTCCTTCCGACTTATGCCGTGGACGCTGTAAATGAAATAGGAAATCCTAATTTTTTTGCAACTCTTGCAGTTATAGCTTCTTTTATTCCCATGCTTTTCGTAACAGGAATGATGGGTCCTTATATGAGGCCTATTCCTTTTAACGTACCTATTGCAATGCTGGTTTCTTTATTTGTAGCCCTTACGATAGTTCCATGGTTCTATCTTAAGCTGATGGCAAACGAAAAGGGAATGGCTCTTTTAAGGAAAAAAGAATTAAAAGAAGAAGGGAAAGACGTTAATTCCGGATTATATGCAAGAATATTAAAACCCCTGCTGTCGAGCAAAAAGAAAAGATATATTTTTATGTCGGTTATAATAATTTTATTTATTTTGGCAATGTCGCTCCCCGTTTTAA
>JAKAKF010000057.1 GCA_021813595.1 bacterium | reverse complement strand
TCCCACTTCGGCGTTAACGTAATAACTATAGACTGGGTCATTATAGCTTACACTATTACTTATTCTATAGTTATTCTTTTGACCAGTTTTTCAAGCAAAAAATATGGACTAAAAATTCCGTTTGCGGTTTCTATAGTTTTCTTCTTGATAGGTTCGGCATTCTGCGGATTTGCTCCCACATACAGAATAATGATAATATTTAGGATAATTCAGGCGGTTGGCGGCGCAGGACTTATTCCGATATCGGTAAACCTTATCGCAAAATATTTTAAAAGCAACGAAAGAGGGACGGCTATGGGAATATGGACCATAGGCATAATGATAGCTCCCGCTCTCGGCCCTATAATCGGCGGATATTTCGTGGACTACGTCGACTGGAGGATGATATTTTATTTTAACGTTCCCATAGGAATACTGCTTTTTCTGGGCACTTTAATTTTGCTTGAAAACGATATACCGGAAAAACTTTTTGCTAAAAAGTTTGATTTTATCGGTTTTTTTCTGATAGCTATATGTCTTGGAACACTTTTATACGTACTTAACGAAGGACAGACATTAGAGTGGGATTCTTCCGTAATAAGACTTAACGAACTTATAAGCGCGGCATCTTTTATACTTTTTATAGTCGTCGAAATTTTTTCAAAAAAACACTTAATGGATTATTCGCTTTTTAAAACAAGAAATTTCGTCGCCGGAAATTTAGTTAATATGATAAGGGCAGGCGGTATTTTCAGCACTATGTTTCTTCTGCCTATATTCATAGAAAATATTCTTAATTATAACGCAATGCATGCGGGTTTTTTAATGGCGCCTTTTGCCATAGCGGTTGCGATTGCTTCTCCTATAGCCGGAAAAATTTCCGATAAATACGGGCCGAAATATTTAATGCTTGCGGGCATGCTGATTTTTGCGGCGGCAAATTTTTCGCTCGGCAGTATTTCGCTTCATACATCCATTCCTTTTTTGATAAATAATCAGTTTTTAAGAGGTATAGGAGTAGGACTTATTAACGCTCCGGTTATGATGACCGTAATAAATTCGGCAAAATTTGAACAAATTCCGGATGCTTCCGCCCTATACAACGTTTTATTCCAGATAGGAGCGTCTTTTGGAATAGCCTGGTCCGGGGAAGAGTTGGCCGTACGGCAGATTTACCATTTAAATCAGTATGCAAGGGATATAAATTATAATTTCAGCAAATATCACGGGGTAATAAATTTTTTAAGCGGAGATTTAATAAGCAGGGGAAGTTCCGTCGTCAGGACGATAATTTATCCGTCTAATTCTGTTAAAATTTTTGACTATATGATAAGCGAATTTTCTTTAATCGGAGCTTACGGGGACGTCTTTATCGCTCTCGGTTACCTTTGCATAATCGGCGGAATTGCGGCTATCGGCGTAAAAAATATAAAAATTAAAAAACATTAAGATATTTTATTTATTGATTTAAAAAATTAATTATAATAATATTAATGAAATAAATATTTAAAAAAGGAGCATTGTTAATATTATGATAGCGTATTTCGTTATGGAGTGCGGCGTGGACAGCAGAATTCCTACTTACAGCGGAGGACTCGGAATTCTTGCCGGAGATACGCTGCAAAGTTTTGCAGATCTCGAAGTTCCGGCTGTATGTATAACTTTATTATGGAAAAACGGTTTTATAAGCCAGAAATTGTCTAACGACGGCGGACAGATGGACTCACTTCAGGAATGGGATATCGAAAAATATATGCTGCCTACAAACGTAAAAATAAAAATTCCTATCGGGGGCAAAGACGTTACGATAACCGCTTACAAATATGTAGTTGAATCTACAAGGGGCGACAACGAAATAGATGCTTATTTTTTAACGCCGGATACTCCTGAAAACGACCCCGAAACGAGAAAAATATGCGACCGCCTTTATATTGAAGGCGGTTCAACAAGACTTTTGCAGGAAATAATTCTTGGAATCGGCGGATACGAAATGTTAAAAGCGCTAAATTATAAGCCTTTTCTTTATCATATAAACGAGAGTCATTCCGCCCTGTTAATAGCAGGCCTAATGAAAGATTTTGACGATTTAAACAGGGTAAAATCAAGGGTCGTGTTTACGACCCATACGCCGATTCCGGCGGCATTCGACAAATTTCCTATAAAAGACGTAAAGGAAATGCTTTCGGGTTACTGCGGAGAAAAAGTTTTTAACGACATTTACAGAGAAAATCTTGAAGAAAAAGATGAATTAAACCTGTCATGGCTTGCTATTAAAAATGCTAAAAACGTGGTAGCGGTTTCAAGAAAACATAAGTACGTTTCCGAACAGATATTCGAAGGATATAAATTAAAATACGTAACGAATGGAATACATCACGTCAAATGGGCTTCTCCTCATCACAAAATATTGTTCACCAAGTATATTAAAGGGTGGGAAGAAGATCCCGATCTGCTGAGAGGGGCGGCTTGCATTCCAGACGGCGACTTTGCTCAGGCACATATATTATGCAAAGAAACGCTCATAGAAATGATTAATTCCGAAACCGATTCTTCATTCGTACCTGCAGATTTTACTATTGCTATGGCTAAGAGGATAACTCATTACAAAAGAAACAATCTCATAATCTCAAATCCTGACAGATTAATCAATATAGCCGAGAAAAAAGGCAATATTCAGCTCATTTTTGCAGGAAAGACTCATCCCGCCGATACCGACGGGCTTGCAATGATAAAATCTATTCACGACACCGCAAAATATATTTCGTCAAAAACTAAAAAAATAAAAATAGCGTTTTTGGAAAATTACAATATTCATAAAGCTAATATTATACTTGCAGGAACGGATTTATGGCTTAATAATCCGACAAGGCCGCTTGAAGCGTCCGGCACAAGCGGAATGAAAGCTTCTTTAAACGGCGTTCCCAATTTCAGCGTATTGGACGGCTGGTGGCTTGAAGCGTGTATCGAAGGAATAAACGGGTGGAGCATAGGTCCAAAACCGGCATGGACAGACCTCAGCTACTCGGACGATTTGCAGGACTTAAACGATATATACGGAAAATTAGAATTCAATATATTAGATTTATATTACAAAAACTATTCGGATTATTTAAAAATTATGAAAATGGCGGTTTCTTCCATTGCGCCTCATTTTAATACTCACAGGATGGTTTCCGAATACGTTACCGATTTATATCTTACAGGTATAGTAATGTGCTACCTCGAGAAAGAAAAAGGCGGCATTTGCGATATATAATATTTTTCCAATAATCGCTACGACAGCCTAACGCCTGCCCATATCTCCTTAAAAAATGGAAGGGATATCGTCCGAAGGCCGACAGCGTGCGGTTATTAAGGATTTATTATAACTTTCAGCGAATCCTGCGCTTGCGCCGTAAGTTCAAATCCTTTTACAATGTCTTCAATAGGGAATCTGTTAGTTATCATATCTTTAACGTTAATCCTTCCCGACCTTATTAGTTCTAAGGCAGTTTTATGGTCTAATATAGACCCCGCATAAGAACTTAGCAAAGCAACTTCGCTTCTCCAGAATATTTCGTTTATAGAAAGAGGAAGTTTTGCTCCGTCGTTTGCCGCTCCAAAAAATAAAACGGCTCCGCCCCGCCTTACGGATTTAAGCCCTTGCAATATAGCGCTATCGGCTCCGGTAGATAAAATTACTATATCCGATAGAAATCCTTCGTTAATATCTTTAATAACTTCGGGAGCGAAATTATTTGCGTTAAAAATATAATCCGCCCCAAATTTTTTTGCGTATTCAAGCCGTTTTTCATTAATATCGACAGCTATAATTTTGCTTGCGCCGGTTGCCCTTAAAAGACTTATATGAAGCAGTCCGGAAAGACCGCTGCCGAAAACTATCGCCGTATCGGCGGGTTTAACGCCGGCAAGCCTTTGTCCCCTTACGACGCACGCAAGAGGTTCCGTAAAAGTTCCTTCTTCGAAACTGACGGAATCCGGCAGAAGATATATTCCGTTTTCAACGTTTATCTTCGGAAGCCTTAAATACTCGGAAAATCCGCCTGGGTCAAAGTTTGTAGTCCTTAAGGTTTCGCAGACTGTTTGGTGTCCGCTAAGACAATATTTACAAGTATTACAGGGGACATGATGCGCGGCGCAAATTCTGTCGCCCTTTTTATACTTTTTGACTTTTTTTCCGACTTCCGCTATAACGCCGGTTACCTCGTGTCCCAGTACAAGCGGAACTTTGTCCTTTCTGTACCATTCAATCACGTCGCTGCCGCATATGCCGCTCGCCGCGACTTTCAAAAGAACTTCGTCGTCGTTTATTTTAGGAATATCTTTTTCTATAATTCTTATGTCTTTATTACTGTAATAAAGGGCGCATTTCATAATTTTCTACTTATTTTTATTTTTATTATTTTAAAATTAATCAGGGCCATTTGCAACATTTAAGCTGCCGTTTGGTGCTCCGGCGGACGAAGAAGGCGTTTTCTGCCCTTCTTCTATGGCAAGTACGACGTCTCTTTTTCTTAAAATACCTTTATATATTCCTTCTTTGTCTATTACAATAAGTTCGTCGGTATTTTTCCTGAAAAAATTATGCACGGCTATATCTAATGTGTCGGTCAGTCTAATTTTCGGGAGGCTGGATGTGTCCATTAAATCTTTCGCCGTTCTTGAATCATCGGGCGACGTCATCATTAAATTTTTTACGGTATCGTATTTAACTATGCCGACGATTTTGCCTTCTTTATCTATAACCGGATGCATATAAAAATTTGAATAAAAAAATATTTTAATCATCTCATACAGGGGCATATCTGGGTCTAAAGGCTTAGCGGCTGCGGTATCTCCGCTTTCCATAACGTCGCTTACGGAATATCTCTGCAGAGGCTTAATTAAATAATCTTTCATATGCGCCGGAGAATCCATTCTGTTTTTTTTCTGGCTTCTATATATGCTTCTTTTTCCGCTGACTATAAAAGTTATAGCCGAAACAAGCATTAACGGAGGAAGAAGACCGTAACTTCCGGTCATTTCCGAAACCATTAGCAAAGACGAGACGGGAGTCTTTGCGGCTCCGGCGAAAAAACCTCCCATGCCTATAAGAACAAAAGGCGCAATATCAGAAGAAAGTATTAAATGAGGAATTAATATATGAAAAATCATTCCGGCGGCTCCGCCGAAAGCACCGCCAATTACCAAAGACGGCGCATAAACGCCGGCTGAGCCTCCTGAACTTATAGTAAAAGACGTTGCCACTATTTTTAAAAATCCTAAAAGAATTAAAGTGATTATAGCAAGTTTGCCAAGCACCGCAAGCTGCAGCCAACCGTAACCTACGCCCATAATTTCCGGAAAAAAATAAGCTATGACTCCTACTACGGCACCGCCTATCATAGGCTTAAAATGAGGTTTTATTTTTATCTTTTTAAAAACATCGTGAATGTAATAAAAAAAACGTACGTAAAACTGCCCAGCAAAAGCCAAGAAGATACCAAGCGCAGCATAAAATAATAATGTAATAGGCCTTGTATAAGTAAACATCGGCGTCCTGACGACCGGATTAAAACCAGCGTAAAAATAGGCATAAAGCGAATATCCTACTATAGCCGCAATAATAGAAAGCATTAGCGCCCCGCCTTCGAAATCCATTTCAGAATACAAAACTTCTACTCCAAACATCGCTCCTGCAAGC
Source organism: bacterium (assembly GCA_021813595.1). The sequence goes on along the minus strand of JAKAKF010000057.1, from coordinate 3,415 downwards.
GGAGACTTAAAAATAGCTCCTATGCCTGCTCCTATGCCGGCGACCAGCATCGTCCGCCTGTCCGGCACTGGCAAACCCAAATATGTCGCTAATACCGAGCCGAATCCAGCGCCAATCTGAGCAACGGGACCTTCCCTGCCGCCTGAACCGCCGGAACCTAAAGTAACCGAGGAAGCGAGAGTTTTTATTATCGGAACCCTTCCTCTTATATATCCTTCCTTATTATGAAAAGCGTCTATTGCGGCATCCGTTCCGTGTCCTTCCGCCTCAGGCGCAAAAGTATATACTAAAATACCGGATATTAAACCGCCGAGCATAATTATTAAAGGTATAACCCAGCGTATAGGATGATTATCGACGGGCGCTCCGGTCTGCCCCATAAGCTCGGGCCTTGGAGAATAGTAATGCGCCATGCTTACTTGAAAAACGAACCTAAAAAACCTTATAAGAGCATTAAAAACTATTGCTCCTATGCCTGCAATAATGCCTATTAAAACTCCGAAAAAAATCCATCTAGAAAAATAAAATATAGAGTTGTCCTGAAATCTTATAATTTTTCTTCTAAGATTAGTTCTTAATCTTATTAAAGAACTTTTTATGGAAGACATGTTTAATTTTATTCCTAAATTATTGCGATATGTTTATGCTTATTGAATAAATTTTTTACTTTTAGGCAGTATTTGAATTTTTTTAAAAAATGGCAGCCCCAACGGGATTCGAACCCGTGTTACTGCCGTGAGAGGGCAACGTCCTAACCGCTAGACTATGGGGCCTTATAAAAAGATTTATTATTTTTATTATACTAAATTTGCCGAAATTTAAAAAGTTTTAAAGATGTTGCGCAAAATTCATCTGGCGTCTTTTTCTTATTTTATTTTTTAATATAACCTCTAAGATATATAAACATTAAAATTATATTTAAAGCAGTAAGTCCCGCTAAACCGGAATGAATTCCTATTGCGACCCATATTACCGAAGCAAAAGCGTTTATAACGAAACCCGATTTTTTATGCGAGCTTAACTGCCAAACTCCTGCCAAAGTCAAAGCAAAAGCACACCAGTCAGCTATACCCCAAAATTCTATGACGGTTAAACTTATATGCATTAATCATCCGTAAATTTTTTTGGGAGATTTATCGTTATGAGCGGAATGGTATTTGCCGACTGAATAATCTGCATATTTTCCGCCGTCGGCATTTTTTTTGGCTACTTTATCGTTATGCGCATTATTATAACACGTTATAAAACAGCCGTCGTTCATAATATGGTCTTTTTCTAACGCCTGATTAGTTCCTGAACATCCCGTAAGCAGTAGTCCTGCAAATAATCCTAGAATGGAGGTAAGCAAAACAGCCGTAATAATTTTTTTTAATTTCATATTTTTTTACCTTTTTATATTGCATTAATTTTTAAAATTTTATTTATTATTTGATTAAAACGGCTAAATTATTTTATTTTCATTTATTATTTTCAAAATATAATTGCCGTAACCGCTTTTTATATATTTTTTAGACAGATTTATAAGTTCATCCTCGGAAATATAATTCATTTTGTACGCTATTTCCTCAATGCATCCGATTTTAAGCCCCTGTCTTTTCTCCATCATTTCGATAAATTTTGAAGCGTCGAGCAGGCTTTCCGGCGTTCCCGTGTCAAGCCATGCATAACCTCTGCCCAGCGTCACTGCGTTAAGTTTGCCGAGTTCTAAGTATTCATTATTTACGTCGGTTATCTCAAGCTCTCCTCTCTCCGACGGTTCTAAAGAGCCAGCAATATTAACGACTTCATTGTCGTAAAAATAAACTCCGGTAACGGCGTAGTTGGATTTTGGATTTTTCGGTTTTTCTTCGATAGATAGAACTTTTCCGTCGCCGCCGATTTCTATAACGCCGTATCTCTGAGGGTCTTCGACGTAATATGTAAAAATTACTCCTCCGCCATTCTGCTTTATTATATTTTTTGCATAATTAAACTTTTCGGGAATACCGTGTCCGTAAAAAATATTGTCGCCGAGAATTAAACAAACGTCATCCACTCCTATAAATTCTTTGCCTATTATAAAAGCTTCCGCAAGTCCGCCGGGGGAAGGCTGCTCCTTATAGGCTATATTAAGCCCTAAGTCCTTACCGTCTCCGAATATAGTCCTGAATTTTTCTAAATCCGCCGGGGTCGTTATTATCAAGATATCTCTTATTCCCGCGAGCATAAGGCTCGACAAGGGATAATATATCATAGGCTTATCGTAAACCGGCAAAAGCTGTTTACAGACGCTAAGAGTTATAGGATAAAGCCTAGTTCCGCTTCCGCCGGCAAGAATAATGCCTTTCATAATTATTTTTTGACCTTATCTTATTTATTTATATTTTTTTATTTATCGTTTTATCTTTTGATATTTATTAAATCTAATAAATAATATAATATAATAGTTTAAAAAACAAGGGGGCTAAAAAAGTTAAATTGCCGGATAAATTTAAAATAATAAACATAGATTCATTATCTTACGGCGGTTGGGGCGTGGGAAGAGCCGATTCCAAAGTCGTCTTCGTCGCTTATGCCGTTCCCGGCGACAACTTAAAAATAGAGATACTAGAAGAGCATAAAAATTACGACTTCGCCGTAATAAATAAAATTATTAAACCGTCTGATGTAAGAATAGAGCCGGTATGCAAATATTTCGGGATTTGCGGCGGATGCGATTATTTAGATATGTCTTATAATGCCGAAATTTACTGGAAAACAGAAATCTTTAAAAAAGAATTTAAAAAAATTTTCGGTTCTAATTATTTCGAGCAGGATGTTCCTATAAAGTTTAATCCTGCAAAAGCAAATCTTAATTACAGACAAAAAATAGGATTAAAAATACATAATAAAAATATAGGATTTTATAAAAAATATTCCCATGACGTAGTAAATATTGAACAATGCCATCTTGCAAAAGACGGTTTAAACAAATTATTGAAAAAAGCAGTGGGCGTATTGCTAAGCGAAAAGTATTATCGGACCGTCACTAAAAACATTTCACTCTTAACTATTAGTGAAGCGGGATTTAAGAATATAATTCTACGCGTTAAAAATAACTTTAAATTACCGACGGAATTTATTAAAGATATATTTACCGGCACAAAATGCGACAATATTTTTCTGGAATCAGCCGATAAAAAAATCATTAAATACACAACAGGAGATGCAGATAAAAACAATAATAAAAAATTTTTGACTATAAAAGATAAAAAATTTTTATACGATTTACCGTCATTCATTCAAATAAATAAAGAACAAAACGAAAACATAATAAACGCAATATCCGATTATATAGAAACCATAACGAAAAGGGGTGCAAAAAAATTTTCTAACGCACTTGATTTATACTGCGGTTTTGGAAATATTACGCTTTTTTTAACGTCTTACGCCGATA
>JAKAKF010000141.1:8534-9113 GCA_021813595.1 bacterium | reverse complement strand
CAACTGGCCACTTGCAAAGTCAATGTCCCTTATCCTTATATTCAGAAGTTCGCCGCCCCTCAATCCTAAATGTATAAGCATTAAAAATATTAACCTATTTCTAATCCTGACCGATTTATCGTTAAAGGGATTCAAGTCTGATTCCGGTCTGAATAGTTCAAATAAGAGTTCAAGCTGTTCGTTTGAGAGACTCCTGTCATTTAACGTTTGATTACGATTTTTCCTTACCGGTCTTCTCGCTTTAATCGACTTTACCATTTTATCTATTAACTTTCTTTGCTCGATATTACGGTTGCTTTCCGATAAATATAGCGCCAGCCATTCAACATAATCGGCAATAACCGTTAATCTTCGATATTCGGTCTGAGAAGAAACTCTTTCTCTTTTTTCTTTCTTATATTTATCGGGATTAATTAATTCAATAAAGTTTTTGTTCTTAACCGAAGATATTAACTTTTTCTGGCAGTAATCCCTTAACGAATCTATTTCGTGTAAATCAAGAAATAAGCCCTTTTTAAACCTGTCCTCTGAGGATAGGTTTAAAAATGGCTTATTTCTTGATTTACACGAAATAGATTC
>JAKAKF010000141.1:0-8524 GCA_021813595.1 bacterium | reverse complement strand
CCCTTTTTAAACCTGTCCTCTAACGATAAGTTTCTTTCAAGCATAAAGCGAAGCAATACTGATATTCCCACTAAAGCGCTTTCCATAGCGGAATAAGAAAGCGAACGGTTTCTTACCTGCGTAGTTACGTATAAATTAGGATAAAATAAAGGCATCCCCGATATAGAATTAACAAGTAAACAATATCTTTCGCCCCCAGCCATAATAAAACTTTTAGCGGCATAATCAGTCTGGGTGTAATCTTCTAAATTTAACATAAATCAAATGTATCACATATCCAAATTACTGTCAATAAATATTTACAAAAAAATTATTAATTTAAAATAAAAAAACTCCCTAAATTCAGGGAGTTATAATTAGATAATTTACAAATATGTATAAGGTAAGCGTCAAAACGGAATATCGTCGTCCTCGCCCGGCTGGTTTGACGTCCCGCCGGTATTTGCGGAGCCGGCGCCGTAAGAACTGCCGCCGTTTTGTGCCGCATAGCCATAATCGTTTGAGACCTGCCCGTAATCGGCATCTGCCGGTTCAGCGCCGCCGCTGCCGCCTTTTGCGCCGAGCAGAACGATATTGTTAGCGATTACCTCGCTTATATATCCTTTAGTTCCGTCCTGTTTATCGTAAGAACGGTTATTAATTCTGCCTTCTACGAAAACTTGTTTTCCCTTGTTAAGATAGTTTGCAAGAGTTTGAGCTATCTTTCCGAATACTACTACATTGTGCCAAGTAGTTTTTTCCGTTTTATTGCCGGATTTATCGTTATAATACTCCGACGTCGCAATGGAAAACTTTAAAATAGCCAAACCGTCCGGCGTGTACCTTAATTCAGGGTCTTTTCCAAGATTGCCTATAAGCATTACTTTGTTTAAACTTGCCATACAACCTCCAAAATGAATAATTTAATGAAGTTAAAGGATAATAAATAGATAAAATAGATAAAAATTTTAATCCAATATTTTAATGCAATAAAGTTATGATAAATTAAGTAAAGCAATTTGGCAAGTTAAATTTATGTTACATTTTTGTTAAATTTATATTTCGTTTATGTTACGTTTCGGTTACAATTTTTTATTAAGTTATATAATAAATTAATAAATTTTGACTTTTTTTTGTACAATGATATAATTATTTATATAAAACAAAAATAGAATTTTTAAAATAAAATTTTATAGAATGCATATGAAAAATTGCGTATCGATAAAAAACCGCAACGGTGCTTCTCTTCTTGAGGTAATGATAGCTATGGTCATTCTCACCGTCGGGTTTCTGGGAGTAATGGCGCTTTCTATAGCCCTTACTAATAACAATGCTACGGCCGGCAAGATAAATACCGCTACGGTTATAGCGCAGGCCGAGGTAAGCCAGCTAAATTATATCGGCGAGACGGAAGGGCCGGCTAATTTAGAAGCTGATTTTACCAGTTACATGCCGTCGCCTTCTTACGGCGCTACTCAAATTTCTACCGACTGTCCAAGCAGTTTTAACGGAAGCATATGTTATGAATACGAAATAAGTCCGCAGGATGTGCCGCAGTCGGGAAGCCCTGCGGAAAACTTGGATAACGGAGTAACATTGCCCTATACGGTAATGTTTATATTAAATCAAAACAGTTCACAAACTTCTTCGGAGGTCATAAATGCAATAGTAGAAGTATGCTGGCAGGACGGCGGATTGGTATGTAGGTTAGACGGCAGCGGTCAGTACGTTCAGCACGTTATTGAAATGAACGACGTAATTTTATAGGATAAACATAAAATTAAGCAATACAAATAATTAAAATAATTAAAGTTAATTGTACAAGTCAGTATTCATTATCAGCAAAAAATAATAAATATGAATAAAAAAGATAAAAAAAATTTATTTAAAATAATATTAAATAACGAAAAAGGGCTGACGTTGGTTGAATTAATTATAGCGCTGGCTATTTCCGTTATAGTAGTAGCGGCAGCAGGTTTTATACTGCTAACCCAATCAGGCGTTATACGTTTAAGCAGGTCTGTGTCCGCCGAACAGCAGAATCTTAACAATGCATTTAATACCGTAAGATATTCTCTCAGGTTAGCAGGTTTCGATCAGGGTCAGCAAGTTTTTGTGGATAATAGCACGACTATTTTGCCGGTTTTAATTATTCCGCAACAGACTTATGGAGGCATTACTTATCCGTATGAAGTAGAAATATCTTATTTTTCGCCTCCTCAAACCAGCCCGTCCCTGATGAATCTTGGAGCGGGATGCACAATAAGCAATCCTACCGGAACGGAATTTCAGCTGTCTTCGTCCTGCAGTATATCGGATTTTCAAGCAGGAGAAATTTTAAACGTTTCTAATGCAGTACCTCAAAATAACGCCGTTAAGCAATTATGCATTACGCATATAGATACCGTCAACAATAAACTTCAGTTTAATCACGGGGTGGACAGCAGTTGTGAACAGATGAATCCAACGCCCCCGAATTTGCCGTCAAGTGCCAGTATTTCAGTCGCTCTTCAGCCGTCCGGAGCGGAGCAGTTTCTTTTTTACTGGGGAAACGGTTATAAGTCCATTAACGGCACGTGTCCAAACGGAGGCAGTTTAGAAAATTTTTCAAACGGCGAGTGGTGTACGTACAGTTTTAATTATCCGTTCGATAAACCCGGTCATTTATATCAATGTACCGTGCAGTCTTCGCCGAATATAAACGCTATGCCGGTATGCGAAGCAAACAGTGCGGTTTCGCTTTCAAATTATATATATAATTTCAGCGTGACGCCTCTAGGCAATCCCAATACGAGTTTTTCATTCCCCAAATTTTTGCCTTATACGGTTCAGTATAATGCCGTTTATAATACCTATATACTAACTATAACCGGCGAATCCAGCGTTGCCCTGTCGGATTCTCCTGCATACAGCGTCGACGTACCTTATAATTCTAATGCCAATGGAACAGGCGCAATAGGAAATGCAGGACAGACCGTAGGAAATAATATATTAAAGACGCTAAGTTCCAATATATTTTTAAGAAACGTTTATTACGGAAGTTAAATATGAAAAAGAATATTAACAAAAAAATAATTTTAAACAGCGACGGCATAGCACTGGTAACGGTCATCTTAATAATAGCAATACTTGGAATTTTGGCCGCCGTTGCTATCGAAACGACAGGTTCGGATATTATAAACGCAGGTAATATTACAAGCTCCGAACAGACGCTGAACGTATCTAATTCGGCGATGAATTTTGTTTTGTCGCAGTTAGGCACGAATGCCCTTCCCACTAATTATAATATCGGCTTGCCTGCGGAAAACGTATGCTACTATTCAAACGGCGTAAATTCAGTTCAGGCATACGGCGGTGCGCAAGGTACCTGTCCGCTTTTGTCGGCAGTCGATCCAAATTCGTTTTCGCTGTCATCTATGAATTTTTCTGCCGTTACAGTCAATAATTTTAATTTTGGGTTTGAATATATAGGAACTTACGGGAGTTGTCCCGGCGGTTATAATATTACCCAATATAAATGTTATAACGGGGAAATAGAGGTAATCGCCGAAAAAAACATTGACGGACGTATAATAGGACAACCGATAGAAGCAGGTATGTTTGGTGATTATGGACCGTTTCCAAATCAGATAGGTTATAATCAGCAATAACTGTAATAAACATTATAAATTAAAGAGGTTTATCTTTATGAAAAAAAACAATAAAATCGGGGTCAGATTGCAAATTATAACCGTTTTAGTCGCCACGATATTAGCTCTTGGGTGTTGTTTAAAAAATTCTTATGCCCTTTTGCAGATTAATACGCCTCAAATACTTATAATATTGGATAATTCCCAGTCTATGGATGGAGATTTGAGCGGAGCGATAATGACGGGTTCAGGGACCGTACCGGCCGATACTTCGTCTTCAAGCCCGATAAATTATACCGTTCCAAGCGGTTTTACCGCCCCAGAAACCGGAGCAGCGTCAGGAACGTCAACTGAATATACATACTCTGCCGCCAACGGGAATTTGATAGATAATTCGGCAAGCCGTTTAAACGTTGCAAAAGCCGCTATAATGGCCGCGTATAACGAATGGAGCGGTTACGCCGAATTTGGACTTATGGATTACGGCGTGCAGGGTTCGCCTTCGGTATATACTACATGGGTTTATTATATGAGCGGCCCGAATGGTTTTCAATTCGGTACAACTGCAAGCGCACCAACACAAACCAATTCTAACGGGCAGGTAGTGCAATTGCAATCCGTACTTAATCCTTGTTATCAGTCTTCTACAAATTCATGCAACTCTATAGAAAATTTATTTGGTTCAGCGGCCGAAAGCGACCAGTACCTTTATATACAAGATTCCAGCGATGAGCCGAATATTAACGACGTACTGTATGCTTACGGTTATGGCTTACCTTCAAATTTTGTAACATACAGAGGACCACATCCTGCTTCTCCATACCCACCTTATTATAGTTTATCGGATTACAACAGTGGACGAATATTGGAAACGTATTACAATGGAACCGACAATGTAGGAAGTTTTGCTACAAGTCCTACCAACGCAGGTTATGTTCCTTATTCTCCTCAAGTCTGGTATTCAGAGCGTGGATTTGGTTACGATAATAATGTTACAGGTTCGGGAGATTTAGTAATTCCTATAGCGGTTTCGGGAACAAGCCAACAGAGCGCGTTCAGTACCGCTACCGCTCCGGAAACCAATAATCCCAACACTGGAGAAATTAAAGCTGATGCCGTTAACGCGCCTATGGCTGGAACTTTGGAATCCGCTTACGATTATTTGACGGGAACTGGCGGCTTCCCTGCGCTTCCTTCTACAGCCTGTCCTGCACAGAAATATGTAATATTTATAACCGACGGACTACCTACTTACGGGCTTAACGGAAATTTATGGCCGCCTCTCGGCAGCGCCGCCGCTAATGGTTACGGTGAAGCGGCCACATTTAATGCCGACGGCTCTTTAAATACTGCATATAATAGCACCACAAACAACGACAACGCATTGATAGAAACTATAAACGAAATTACCGACTTAAAAAATCAGGGAATAGATACTTATGTCATAGGTCTGGGTGCGGGAGTAGATCCTACGCTAAATCCTCAGGCGGCGGCAACGCTGACTGCTATGGCTGTTGCAGGGGGTACCAATTCTTATTATCCGGCTACTTCTCCTGCTCAGGTAGCTTCCGACTTAAGTATAATAATAAAAGAAATTATTATGTCCGGTTCTTATACTTCCCCTATAATACATCAAACTTCCGGGAACAGCGGCTATATTTATTATTCCGATTTTAAAGCGCTTAATCAGCCTTTATGGGGAGAAGGCAACATATTTTTATTCGGGACAAATCAGCTTGGGCAGTTAACCGGTCCTAACGGTTCCGCAATAGACGCAAACGGAAATATAATAACGTCTGATTCATATTGGGACAACGGTCTTGGCGCCGGAGGAGAACTTCAGACAGAAAATTCAAATAACAGATATATTTTTACAAGCTCTATAGATTCTAAAACCGGAGCGGAACAAGTTATTCCTTTTGACGTATCGAACGACGCTTCTTTAGAAACTATGCTCGGTTTAACGTCTTCAAATTATGCTTCCGTCTGTCCATCGGCATCATCTGAATCTGCTTGTGCCGACGATATAATAAATTTCGTATTAAATCCTTCAGCCGACGGATGGAAATTAGGGGCGATATATCATTCAAATCCGGTTTTAATAACCGCTCCGAATTATCCGTATTCAAGCACGTCTTATCAGGCGTTTAAAACAGAATATGCTGAAAGACAACAGGTATTGGTTGCAGGCGCAAACGACGGAATGCTTCACGGATTTGACGCCGGAAGTTACGGCACTGGACCGGGTTCTACGGCTACATCTTACGGATATGGCACAGGAGCGGAACTTTTCGGATATATACCGCCGAATTTTTTTGATCCTATGGTATGTCCTTCCGATACTTCTTTGACTGTTTCAAAATTAGCCTGCTGGTATGAACTGACGCAGATTAATACGTCTCAGTTTAAAGTAGAAAAATACTATCAGAACTTCGAGTTTGTAGACGGTTCTCCTTACGTTAGCGACGTGTTTTTTAATAACTTGAATAACGTAAATTATCCTATAAATCAAAATTCTTTGCAAAACAGCTGGCATACAGTACTTGTAAGCGGAGAAAGAAACGGCGGAGATTCTTATTTTGCGCTTGGATTGACTAATCCAGCAAATTTAAAAAACGGATATCCAGACCCTTTATGGGATTTTTCAGATTCTTCTGCTTCGGTAGATCCCATGGGGGCAACATGGTCGGAACCGGTGATAAGCTATGTTTGTCTTCCAAACCCGGATAATACGGCAAACAACGGTCTTTGCGGAAACAACCCCGACCCTGCGTCTCCGTTAGTAGCGCCTGAATATTTAGCGACTTATTTAGCTTTCGTCGGAGGCGGTTATTCGACGAATAATACCGCAGGTCAAGCAGTCTATGCGCTTTACGTAGAGCCTAATCCGGTTAATACGGGAACTGCTTCCGCGCCGGATTACGTAAATAAACAGGAATTATGGAAATTCGACTCTGCAAACGATTCGAACATGAAATATTCAATACCTTCGGAAATAGCGCCTGTAAACAGCTCTAGCTTTAATCTCGAAGCATTTTATGTAGGAGACTTAGGCGGGCAGATGTGGGCTTTTAATATTCCGTACGGAGAAAATCCTTCCGATTGGACGGGATGCAGAATTTTTGCGTCAAATCAAACATCTCCAAATTTACTGCAGATATTTTACCCGCCTGCTTTGGCTTACGGTCCAAATAATAATTTATGGCTTTATTTCGGTACTGGAGACGCGGAAGATTTAGACAATATAAACAGCTCAAGACCGAACGAATTTATAGCGATAAATACGGCAGGAACCCAAGGGATAGGGGAGTGCGTCGGTACGCCCCCTAATAATACTCCTTATAATGAAAACAATTTGACTTGGACGAATCCGAATTCAACTAGTTATACGCCTCCTAGCACGAGCGAAGGTTGGTATATAACTTTAAACGGTCAGGGCGAAAAATTAGCCGGTCCGCCTACTGTGTATGACGGGATAGTTTATTTTACGACTTATATTCCTCCTGCATCTGGAACTTGCGGTTACGGAACTCCAAAAATATGTGCGGTGAACTATTTAACCGGTGCCGGAGAAATAAGTACGTCCGCAAACGGAACGGTGACGAGCATAGGCACGGGCGGGGCTTCTCAGTGTGCGATTTTAAACGGAAACGGAGTGCCTTCGGCGCCTATAATTACGTCTAACGGTCGTTTAATAGTAACTACTTCCAACGCTTCGTCGTCGGGACCCAGCAGTCCGTCGTCGGGACCCAGCAGTCCGTCGTCGGGACCCAGTTCGCCGCCACCAGGATCAATTACAAATTTGCCGGTTCCTTCGCTGCCTTCTAAGTTAACGCCGACTTCATGGTTTCAACTGCCGTGAAATATAAAATCAAGTAAGAGAAGGAATGTTTGGGAAAATATAATTTTTTTAAAAGTTTATATTGCTGGCTTATTATTTCTTTTTCGACCGTAACTTTTGGTATACTTGCGGTTATATGTTCATTTTTCAGCGATAAAATTCCGCATAAGATAGCAAAATTATGGGCAAAAGTCATATTAAAAGCCTGCATGATAAAGGTTGACGTCACAGGCGCCGAAAATATATCTTCGCAGAAATCTTATATTATTACGCCTAACCACCAGAGTTATTTCGACATATTCGTTTTACTCGCTTATATCGATTTAAATTTTAAATTTATTGCAAAAGCATCTCTTTTTAAAATACCTTTTCTCGGTTGGGCTATGAAAAGACTCGGATATATTGCTATAGACAGGGAAAATTTAAGAAGAGCGCTAAAAAGCGTTAAAAAATCTACCGAACTCATTAAAAACAAAACCTCCATACTCATTTTTCCCGAAGGTACAAGGTCTTTGGACGGAAAACTTTTAAGTTTTAAAAAAGGCGGGCTCAATATGTTTTTGAAACAGGGCAATCCGACCGTTCTTCCAGTCGTTATTAAAGGTACGGTAAATATTTTAAGGAAAAACAGCCTTACAATCCATCCCGGACAAAAAGTCGAACTTCATATTTTAAAGCCTATTGAAGCATCCGAAAAGAAAAAGAATTTTACGTCCGGCAAAGAAGACGATATAATCAAAACGATAGAAGACGAAATACTAGAGGTCTTGAATAAAAAAGCATCAGATGATAAAATTAACGACGTTGTAAATTAATTAACTAATAAAAAAAATAAAAATATAAAAATAAATGCCTAAGTTAAAAGTAATACCTCTCGGCGGACTCGGCGAAATCGGTCTTAACATGATGGTTTACGAGACCGAAAAAGACATTATAATCGTCGATTCGGGAATCATGTTTCCTGAGGACTATATGCTGGGGATAGATATGGTAATTCCCGACATAAGATATTTATACGACCCCGAAAAAAAGAAAAAGATTAAAGGCATCGTTCTTACCCACGGGCATGAAGACC
>JAKAKF010000244.1 GCA_021813595.1 bacterium | reverse complement strand
ATACGAGCTGTCCGGTTATAAGACCTGTTTCGGCGTCGTTTGAAAACCATGTATTGAGATTTTGTTTGGAGTGATAGTCGTAAACTCTTTTTATCGTGTTTTCGATACTTTTTAATTCATCTTTATTTAAAGAATTTACGGATTTATCCTTTTCTTTTTTGCCTATTAAGAATTCTTCCGGCGCCAGATTAACTTTATCGAATTTAGCGGTATATAATGTTAAAGCTTTATCTCCGTCGGCAATAACGTCTCTGCGTATGGCTTTGAGTTCCTGCTGTATTTTATCGGCAAATTCAAACTGGCCGAACCTTCTTTCTTTTAAAAATTTTTTAAAATCGTCTTTATTTGAATCAAATACCCTCATTTTTATTGACCCGTTCTTTTAAATCTTCTATTAAAGCCGCAATATCCGCCGAATTTATTTTAAGGCTTGCTCTGTTGACTATTAATCTTGAAGTAACATGGACTATATCTTCTATAGGAATTAAATTATTTTGCCTTAAGGTTTCTCCGGTAGAAACTAAATCTACTATAAAATCGCACAGTCCGGAAATAGGCGCAAGTTCGACGTTACCGTATAGCTTTATGATTTGAACGTTTGAAACGCCTTTTTTATTAAAAAAATCCCGGGCGATACGCACGTATTTAGTGGCAATTCCAATATTTACCCCTGAATAATATATTTTATTTTTTATATCGTCGTCTATTTCCGGAAAACGGTCATCGGCATTTAAATTATTATTATCTTTTCCGAATATTAAAGTTTTGCGAGCCGCAACGACCACTTTACATTTTCCTATGCCAAGGTCTAAAGGTTCGTATATATTTCTTGGTTTTTCCAGTAAAACGTCTTTGCCTGCAATACCGGCGTCGGCCGCTCCGTACTCTACGAAAGTCGGCACGTCTAAAGGCTTTACTATGAGCAGGCTTACGGCATCGTCTTCGTAATCGAAAATAAGTTTCCTGGAATCGTAATCGGCATCAGGGTGTTTAATATATCCCGATTCTCTTAAAAATCTTAAGGCATCTTTAAGCACTCTGCCTTTGGGAACTGCAATTTTTAGCTTCTTGAGTTTAGGATATTTTTTATTTGAAATTTTCATTAATATATAAATAAATATTTTTATTTCAAGCAGTCTTACTGCAAGCGATGCCGCTAAATCTGGATTCGCCGTCAGGTACCGGAGATATATCGTTTGCTTTTACCCTTGAAATTATAGCCCCTAAAGCGGTCAACTTTTTTTCCATGATTTCGTATCCGCGATCAAGATGATATATTCTCGAAACGGTAGTTAAACCGTCTGAAGAAGCTAATCCGGCAAGAACTAGGGAAGCGCTTGCCCTTAAGTCGGTTGCCATAACTTCGGCTCCGGAAAGTTTTTTTACCCCTTTTACTATAGCAAAATTATTTCTCACTTTAATATTCGCTCCAAGACGAATAAGTTCGGCAACATGCATAAACCTGTTTTCGAAAACGTTTTCGGTAATAACACACAATCCGCTTGAAAGCGTCATAAGAGACATAATCTGCGCCTGCATATCCGTAGGAAAATTAGGATAAGGAGCGGTAGAAATATCTACGCTTTTAATAACTTTAGATCCCTTAACCCTTATCGAATTCGACGAGTTTATAATAACTTTTACGCCAGCTTCCGAAAGTTTATCGATAACCGATTTCAGATGATTAACGTTAAGATTTTTAAGAACTATATCGCCTTTAGTTATGGCGGAAGCCACCATGAAAGTTCCAGCCTCTATTCTATCGGGAAGTACTCTATGGCATAAACGGTTAAGTTTTTTAACTCCCTTTACGGAAATGACGGACGGTTCTATTCTTTTTATATCGGCTCCGCCGTTGTTAAGAGCGGTAATCATATCGTCTATTTCCGGCTCCCTCGCCGCATTTTTTATAATAGTAGTGCCTTCCGCGAGAACTGCCGCCATAATTACGTTTTCCGTTCCTGTAACCGAAGGAATAGGAAAATTTATAACCGCACCCTTGAGCTTATCGGCAAAAACTTCTACGTATCCATGATCGACTTTAACCGTAGCCCCAAGCTGTTTTAAAGCGTTAAGATGAAAATCTATAGGTCTTGCGCCGATTGCGCATCCGCCCGGAAGGGATACTCGCGCGCGTTTATATTTGGCGATTAGCGGACCGAGGACAAGAACGGAAGCCCTCATAGTTTTTACCAAATCGTAAGGCGCATCGAAGTTATTAATGCCGGAAGTATTAATAACTAACTTATCGGCGGCGCCGCTTTTTTTTATTACCGCACCCAGACTGATTAAAAGTTTTTTTATAGTTTTAATATCTTCTAAATCGGGAACATTTTCTATTTCGCAGTCGAACTCGTCAAACATTATAGACGAAACTATTATCGGCAAAGATGCATTTTTAGAACCGCTTATAGAAACTTCTCCTACTAAAGGAAATCCTCCCTCTATGACCATTTTATCCATATGTAATTTTTACCGCCCTTTCTTTATTATTTAAATCGTTAATAAAATCTATTTTCTTAAATTTTAAATTGATATTATCAAACCTTTCTTCAAACAAAGACTGAATTTCTTTTTTTTTGCGATAATCTATCTCTAAAATCAGCGTTTTAATTTTTTCGCGGGCAATCGATGCGGCATCGAATATTTTTCTATAAAATAAAAGCCCGTCTTTGCCTCCGTCTAAAGCTCCGACCGGTTCGTAAAATTTAATATCGTCTTCCAGCGACGCTAAATCTTCCGTAGTTATATACGGCGGATTTGATATAATTAAATCATAGTTATTAAGATTATAAAAATCAAAGTCTCCGACGCTTACGCTTGTATTTAAAGACAAATTTTCGCCGCAGTTTAATTTAAGGATGTCTAAAAAAACCGGAACTACTTTTTTCTGAACGCCGTTATTAATTATATTTTTTTCCGCGGTTTTTAAACTAGTTAAGTTGTTATCCGCAGCATAAATTATAACATTATCAAAATTCTTTGCAATAGAAATCGCAACTGCTCCGCAACCCGTACCTAAATCTATAACATTAATCTTTTTTTTATATATGCCGTAAAGCCATCGTATTTCCTCAATTGCGGCATCAACTAAGCATTCGGTATCTGGCCTCGGTATCAAAACCGTTTCGTCAACGCAAAAATTTAAAGAATAAAATTCTTTATTTTTAACTATATAAGCGAAAGGTTCCTTTTTAAACCTTCTTTCTATTAATTTTTCGAAAGTTTGTTTTTTTACCTCAGAAATATTATCTTCATACGAAACAATAATTTTTTCTAAATTTAAACCGAGCGCATATTGCATTAAACCGAGCGATTCGTTATAAGGATTTTGTATTCCGGCTTTTTTCAGCCTGTATTCCCCGTTTTTAATTAATTCGTAAATAGTCATCCGGCGCAAAGCGAAACAATCTTATATAGGATAATGCTTCGATCTTTAATTAATTTGTAAATAGCCAAATATTTTATATTATAAAATTATAAAACTTTATTGCAGTTGTTTCTGCGATTCGATATAATCCGCCAAAGGCATCAAAAGTTCGTCTAATTCGCCGTCCATAAAAGAAGCCAGCTTATGTATGGTTATACCGGCGCGGTGGTCAGTTATTCTGCCCTGCGGAAAATTATAAGTTCTTATCTTTTCGCTTCTGTCGCCGCTGCCTACCATACTTTTTCTGTTTTGAGCCTCTATGCTTTTTTTATCTGCTTCTATCCTGTTTAATAGACGCGACCTTAATATTCTAAGTGCTTTAGCTTTATTTTTGTGCTGAGATTTTTCGTCCTGACAGGTAACGACTAATCCGGACGGAATATGCGTAACCCTGACTGCCGAATCCGTAGTATTGACGCTCTGCCCGCCGTGTCCGGAAGACCTGTAAACGTCTATTCTTAAATCTTCTGGATTTATTTTTAAATCTATTTCTTCGGCTTCAGGCATGACTGCAACGGTAGCCGCCGAAGTATGCACCCTTCCCTGCGTTTCCGTTGCCGGAATTCTTTGAACCCTGTGCACTCCGCTTTCATTGCGCAAAAGACGGAATGCTTCTTTTCCTTTTACCGAAACTATGGCTTCTTTTAACCCGCCGGTAGAAGAAGGGCTTAAAGAAATAGCTTCGAATTGAAAATTTTTTGTTAAGGCATACTTATTGTACATTTTAAAAAGGTCAAGGGCGAAAAGTGCGGCTTCTTCGCCGCCGGTAGCGGCTCTTATTTCTAGAAGTATGTCTCTGTCCTGAGAATTTTCTTTGGGATAAAAGAAATCTTTAATTTCTTCGGCTATTTTATCCGCTTTGCTTTTTAGGGAATTTATTTCTTCGTTTTCTAAATCGATTAGAGCGGGGTCGGACTCTGTTTTAATCAGCTTTTCAAGGTCTTTTATTTCTGATTCCGTTTTATTATATTCCGAAAATTGTTCCGCAGTTTTTTTTATAGCGTTGTATTGTTTAGATAATTCTTTTATTTCCGGACTGAAACCTTTTGTGCTTTCTTCCTGTATTTTAGAATATAATTCCTCGGCTTTTTCTGATAATTCCGAGGCTTTTTTTATTAAGTTATCGTCAAGCATTAAACACATCCTTCAAAGCAATTAAATGCATATAGCAAATAGAATTAAGGTTAAAAGTCGAGACCGCCTTTTAACCAGGACTTCCTCACGTCTGAAGGACTTCCGCAAGAGAATTCCCCTTCGGAACAATTTCCCCTTACGCACGACGGACCCGCTCCGTGAAAAACAGACGGAGCTATAGGATAGGCCAATTTAAACATTTCACGGGCTACCGACCTTATCTCCCACTGCGCTCTGTTGCATCCTCTAAGCTTAAAAAAATGAAGGAGTTCCCTTGCATTCATAGTAAAAATAATTTGGGTTTCAGTCGCATTTGGAAGAAGATATCTGGCATCTTCCGCAGGAACGCCTTTTTCTATAAAATATCCGTAAAGCGAAAAAATATCTTCGGTTATTTTTTTATATTTTTCCAAAAATTCAGGATTACAGGCTATAGAATCGGGAATAAGATATTTAGGCTTATCTTCCTTAACGTACCGCTGGCTTCTTTGAGAATATGAAGCTATTCTATGCCTTACTAATTGATGGGAAGCGCTTCTCGACAATTTTTCCACGCCGAAAGTAAAATTAGAATGTTCCAGAACGGATTCGTGCCCCGAAATCCTTATTCTTTTAATTAGTTTCCTGGCCTGCTCAAGTCCTTTCTCGCCGTCGTTAAAATCGGCCTCTATCTTGTCTATGCCGTAAGAACTGTAGCATAGACGCGCTGCAGTAGCAATAGTAATTTCAGGCTTGGAAGTATAATTAATAAGCTTAACCATTCATAAAAGGAAAAATAATAAATTTATTTGTTTATTTTTTAGCGGCGCTGCTTTTTACGCCGGCATATTTTTTGTTAAATTTATCTATTCTTCCTGCGCTATCGACAAATTTTTGCTTACCCGTATAAAACGGATGGCATTTTGAACATATATCGACGTGAATTTCCTCTACGGTGCTTCCCGTAACGAATTCTTCCCCGCAGGCGCATTTAACTTTAGCCTGATAAATTTTCGGGTGTATTCCCTCTTTCATGTTTTTACCGCTCCTTTTTTATTTTTTTAATATAAGTTAATTATTATAAGATTTTAAAATAAAATTTTCAACCTTTTTAATATCGTCTTTAACGTCGACCGGTATCGTAGAAATATCGACGGTTTCAAGTTTTATCTTATAACCGTTTTCTATTGCCCTCAACTGTTCCAGCATCTCCTTTTTTTCTAAATAAGACTGCTCCATTTTACCGAATTCAAAAAGAAATTTTTTCGTATATCCGTAAAAACCGAGATGTTTATAACCGTAAATCCCTTTAATATCCTTAAGCTTATCGGCCTGTTCCCTGTCGTAAGGTATAGGGCTTCTGGAAAAATATATTCCGAAATTTTCTTTATCCACTACTACTTTTACGTTATTTGGATCCATAAACTCGTCAAAGTCGTAAATAGGCGTTTTAACGCTCGTAAATGTAATTTCTCCTTTTTCTCCGTTTTCGTCAAAAGGTTTTATTAATGCAGATATTATTTCCGAATTTACTAACGGTTCGTCTCCCTGTATGTTTAGTATTATATCGGCGTCCACATTCTGAACGGCTTCGATTATCCTGTCCGTTCCAGTCTGATGAGTATCTTTAGTCATAACTACGTTTGCTCCGAAATCTTTGCAAGCGTCGAATATTCTTTCGTCTTCCGTAGCTATGATGACGTCCGACAACAATTCCGACTTTTTAACTCCTTCGTAAACATGCTTTATCATCGGCTTTCCCATAATCAAAGCAAGAGGTTTTCCTTCAAACCTCGTCGATTTATATCTTGCGGGTATAACCGCGACTATTTTTTTCATATTCATATTTTATTATATTTAATCGTAAAATAAAATAAATTTATTCAGACCGCGTAATATAAACGTCGTAACCGTATTTTGCTATAGTTTTGGCAAAATTATAAGCATCCTGCAAATTTTTAAAGTCGCCGAATACCACTTTATAATAGAATGTGCCCCTTATATTTTTTTCTGCAAGCTTAACTCCGGGCACAAATTTTTTCATTGCCGATATTTTTTTTAGCGCCTTTGCCTTTCTCGTATAAGCGGCAAACTGCAGCGTATAACCGCAAACCGGCGGCGCATGTTTTACGGCCGGCGCTATTCCGCTTGTACCATAATATCTTCTACATTGAGCTAAAGAAACGGGATTTGGACCCAAATACTGCACCCTTACCAATGCAGTCCCCGGTCCTACCATATCTAAAGCTCTTGCCGCCGCATACGAAAGATCCATAATCCTGCCGTCGGCATAAGGACCTCTGTCGTTAACCAAAACTTCAACGCTTCTATGATTTTCCAGATCCGTCACGTAAGCATAACTGTTTAAAGGAAGGGTTAGCGAAGCCGCGGTTAAATCGTACATGTTATAAATTTGACCGCTTGCGGTAGGTCTGCCCTGAAATCCTGGACCATACCACGAAGCTACTCCTATTTCTACATCGTTAGATATTTGTTTAGGGGGATAATATCCTGGAGGAGGGGCATATCCTCTAGCGCTTTGTCCCGAATAATTTCCTCCTATTATATAAGGAACGCAGCCGGATAGAAAAACCGCGGGCATAAAAACAAAAAATAAAATTAATATTAAGGTTATTTTTTTATTTGACATCTTTAATATTTATACTATATAATAAAAAAATAAATGCATAATTTATTTAATTCATTATATTATACATTTTATACATACAAACATACGAATTTTTATTACAATTATATAATTAAATAGACTGTCAGACAAGTCTATATTTAATGTTCTTATCGAGAGCGGTAGAGGGACGGGCCCTTTGAAACCGCAGCAACCGTTTAGATTATAATAAAATCGGTGCTAATTCCCGCAGGTTCATTCCTGGAAGATAAGAAGAAACGAGTTTAAAAACCTCTTCTTCCTAATTTTCGGGAAGGAGAGGTTTTTTTGTTATAGGCTTTACTTTAATAAAATAAATTAAAAACAGAATAAATTAAAATAAGGAGACAAAATGTTCGTGAAAGGTTTAAAATGCAGGGAATGCGGCAAGGAATATCCAGACAGCCCGCTTTATGTTTGCGATTATTGTTTCGGTCCGCTCGAAGTGGACTACGATTACGATAAAATAAAAAAAGAGATAACAAAAGAAAAAATAAAATCTCGCGATGCCAATATGTGGCGGTATCAGGAACTTCTTCCTATAAAAGGAGAGATAAAAATAGGCAAAAACGTGGGATATACGCCGCTCGTAAAAGCCGATAACCTTGCAAAAGCACTCGGCGTTAAAGAAATGTACGTTAAAAACGATGCCGTAAACTTTCCTACACTATCTTTTAAAGATAGAGTCGTTTCGGTAGCTATTGCAAAAGCAAGAGAATTCGGTTTTAAAACCGTCGCCTGCGCATCTACGGGCAACCTGGCAAATTCCGTTGCGGCATTAGCGGCTTCTTCCGGTTACGAAAGTTTCGTATTCATACCGTCAAACCTTGAAACGGGAAAAGTATTGGGGACACTTATATACGACACTAATCTCGTTAAAATTAACGGCAGTTACGATAAAGTCAACAGGCTCTGCACCGAAATAGCCGGCAAACACAGTTGGGCATTCGTAAACATAAATTTAAGGCCTTATTATGCCGAAGGTTCAAAATCCCTTACTTTCGAAATGCTAGAACAATTAGGATTTAAAGCCCCCGATAACGTCGTAGTTCCAATGGCCGGCGGTTCTTTAATAACAAAAGTAGGCAAAGCCATAGACGAGTTCGATTACTGCGGACTGCTTAACGAAAAACCGCATACTCGAATTTTCGGAGCGCAGGCTACCGGATGCAACCCTATAACCTCAACCGTAAAAGAAAAAAGAGAATTTATAAAACCTGTAAGAACTCCCAATACTATCGCAAAATCACTTGCGATAGGAAATCCGGCAGACGGCTACTATGCATCCGACCTTATGAATAAAACAGGCGGATACGGCGAAGACGCTACCGACGAAGAAATAGTCGAAGGCATGAAACTTCTTGCCGCTACCGAAGGCATATTTACCGAAACTGCAGGAGGCGTCACCGTAGCCGTAGCAAAAAAACTTATAGAAAAAGGCTATATAAACAAAAACGAAACGACGGTTCTTGCTATTACGGGCAACGGACTTAAAACTCTTGAGGCATTAAACGGAAAATTAAAAGAAGCGCCGGTTATTGAAGCTAATTTAGAAGAATTTGAGGGAGTTTTATCTAAAATTAAAAGAAAAGATTAAATAATATATTATATAAATAATAAAAAATCATAATAATTTTAACTATAAAAAAATAAAGGAGGATTAAAATGCCTATAAAAGTAAGAATACCTACTCCGCTAAGAACTTTAACCGGCGGCAAAGCGGAAGTGGAATCCAACGGTTCAAATATCATAGAAGTAATAAACGATTTAGAAAAAAATTTTTCCGGAATAAAAGAAAGAATATGCGAACAGAATGACCAGGTAAGAAGATTCGTTAACGTTTATCTGAACGATGAAGACATAAGATTTATAGACAACATAAATTCAAAGGTTAAAGACGGGGACACCATTTCCATAATTCCGGCAATAGCCGG
>JAKAKF010000035.1 GCA_021813595.1 bacterium | reverse complement strand
TCTACGCCTTCAAACGAAAAATCTATGAAAGACCTGTAATGAGTGAACATAAAAAAGAGGCGCAGGGCTTCCGGATGAAATTTATCGAGAACGTCTCTTATGGTAATAAAATTTTTAAGGGATTTCGACATCTTTTCGCTGTTTATGTTGACAAATCCGTTATGAATCCAGTAATTTACAAAATTTCTGCCGGTATAGCTTTCGGACTGGGCTATCTCGTTTTCGTGATGGGGAAATATAAGGTCTGAGCCTCCTCCGTGTATATCGATGCTTTCGCCGAGAAACTTCATGCTCATTGCGGAACATTCTATATGCCATCCCGGCCTGCCTTTCCCCCAAGGACTGTCCCACGACGGCTCGCCTTCCTTAGATTTTTTCCAGAGGGCAAAATCGAGAAAATTTTCCTTTTCTTCATTTACCGGTATTCTGGAACCCGCGATAAGCTCGTCTATATTTTTATGGGAAAGTTTGCCGTAATCTTTAAAAGAAGCGACTCTGAAAAAAACGTCTCCGTTTATCTCGTAAGCATTGCCTTTTTTTATCAAACCCGAAGCCAAATTTATCATTTCGGGAATAGTTTCCGTCGCTTTAGGCTCGTAAGCCGGCTTTGAAACATAAAGGGCGTCCATATCTTTATGGTATTCGCCTATATATTTCGAGGAGATTTTTTCTACCGTCGAATTTTCATCGTTTGCTTTTTTTATGATTTTATCGTCTATATCGGTAAAATTTCTGACGTAAACGACGTTATAACCGAGCCGCGTTAAATAACGGTAGATTATATCGAAAGTAATATAAGCTCTTGCATGGCCGATATGCGACAGGTCGTATGCGGTTATTCCGCATACGTACATTAAAACCCTGTCCTCGTTTATAGGCTTGAAAAGCTCCTTCGAGAGTGAAAGCGTATTATATATATATATATTTCTGTCCATATTCGGAATCTGCCGGTTCTGATTTATTAATTTTTAATAATTTTAATATATATATGCCGTGACTTCATATCTTATCATATCTAAGACTTTTTTTTAACATATTTTTAACGAAAATTTAACGAAAACGAAACATTATCGTCATAATGCCGCAACATTCGTTTGATATATTATTATACATATTAAAAATGAATAGAAAAGGCAAAAGGGAGCGGATTAAATGGAAATAAACATATGGAGCGGCGAAGGTTTGCCGGCGGAAAAAAATACCGGCGGCCGCGGCTTAAGCGTTAAAACATCCGAAGATAAACGAAACTCCGGTTTGGAGCCGATTAAATCCCGTAGCATTTCCTCAGGCGAAAGAGAGATAAAAGCGCTTTTAAATTCCGGTTTTATTATAAAAAACGACGAAAATTTCTTATTGAATACATACGGCTTTATAGATAAAGACGTTAAAAACAATTTTAACGATTTATTTATAAAAAATAATTTCGTAGAAGTTCAGGGGGCGTCTTTTAATTCTATGACGCCATACGGCAGAAATATAACGGTAAAAAATATTATTATGTCCTCGGAAAAATTCAATAAAATTAATTCGGCGAAATATGCAGGAAATTATGCAAAATACGACGAAAAATTCAACGAAGATTATAAATTATCGAAATTTACGCTGGACAATTATTTCGACCTTAAGCGGTTACCGATAGCAATAGACGCAAAAAATACCGCGCCCGGAGTTATAAATATTGAAACCGGGGAGGCGTCCGGCGGCGGCATAAAACAGGTAAAATACTCTATCAGCGAAATCCCGTCTTCCTATAAATTCAAGTTCGACAAAAAACATTCGGATATATTTTCCGATACAGATAAGCGGCCGGAACTTGGCATACTCAAGGAATATAAAGATACTACGGACGGCTTTAGAAATATCAAAGTAACGGTGAACGATAAAAAAATTTTAGAAATCGAATCCATCCACAACTGGCAGAAGATTATGAATTACGTAAAGACAAGGGATATGCAGTTTTTAAGCGGCTTAAAAAGAAACGAAAGGGACGAAATTCTGGAGAGGATAGAAGTCCACCATATAAACCAGCTTCAGGACGACGGCAAAGAAAACGTCCGCAATCTTATCGCTATAGGCGAAGACGCTCACAGGCTCGCCGATTCTTATAAAATCCTGATAGATAAGAATACCGGCTATTACAGGGAGCGCTATTTTAATTCGGAAGCCGGAAATACCGTTAAATCCGAAAACATAACCAAAGAAAAAACTTATGTCCGGCTTTTAGAAACTATTAGCAATCTGGCTCTAAACGACAAAATAATGCTTAACGATATCAAACTGGACGTGGAAGCAAATTCCGCGATGAGACTTGCTATGATGACGGATACGGGCGAAAATTTAAGACTGCTGTTTATAGACGGCAAAACGGGGGAGGAACTTAGACTGCTTGCCGCAAAAACGGACGGCGAAACGGAAAAGAACATCGCTAAAACGGCATTGATTAATATCGTCAAAGAATTGGCGACTGGCATATAATATAACCTAACGTCCATTAAATTTAAATAAGGTTAAATAAAAATAACGCGTCATTAATTACATAACATATCACGGTGGAAGGCTTAAAAATTATGGGAACGAACAATCGGAATAATAATTCGGAATCTAAAAAATACGAACTGCTCGCAACGCATGTAGAAATGTTCAGGATGGCTTTCGCTGCTTATCTCGAACAATGCAGGCTTGAAACCGGAAAATCTGCGGAATCAGGGGAATCTGATAAATTAACCGGCGGGACGGAAAACGGCATAATTTTCGAAGAACTCCTCTGCAGTTATTATCAAACCGTAATTTCCGCTTTAAAGAAACTTGCCGGATACGACAGGAAATATATTCCCGCCCTGGTAGAAACTTACGAAGAGCTGTGGAAATCCGCGCCGAGGCTTAACGGCAGGAATTACCTATGTCCTTATCTATCCGACCTGTGCAAATTTTTATACGAAATCAGGGAAGCGGGCGCTCTGGCTTTTTTTTACAATCTTCTTATTTACTGCAGGGAAATACCCTTTTTATCGCTGAACGGGGAAAAGGAAAAGAAATTAGCCGACGGGTACGAAAGCGGCGGCGAAGAAGACCCGTTTGCGGAATTCAGGAAAGAAAGGCTGGAAAGAATAGCGGCTGGTTTCGACGAAAACCTTTTTAATAAAACTTACGACAAGTTCTTTGTAATACTGTCCGGATGGAGGGAAAAAATAGAAGGATATTATACTAAAGACGAAATATTTTTTATGAACGGACTGTTTATAACGGACGAGCTTGCCGATTGCGTTTACGGCGAAGAAAGAAACGGCGGAAAAAACAAAACTATGTTCCGCAAAGCGGATAATTCCGGCGAAAATACTTATCTATACGTTTACGGCGGCGAAATGAAAGAAAAAATAGCGGGGTTTTACGAGAAAGCGCTAAGGTATTTCAAACGCGCGATAAATTATAATCCGGGCAATCCCAGATATTACTACGAATATGCCAGATGCCTGAAAAATTCTGGAAAATCCGCCGAGGCTGAAATATTTTTCAAAAAGGCTTTCGATTTAAACGTTAAATAGCACAGAAACGGCGGCCATAACCTTTAATTTCCGGTTATTTTTCTTGACAAAAGATATTCCGCTGTTTTATATTCAAAAAAGAAGTATTATAAAATTTTATTGATTACTTCGGAAATAAATTCGGCAGGATTTACTATTTTAAACCGGTATTCCGGCGAAGTTTTAAGTTTTTTAAAATCTTTTATGTCGCCGGTAATTAAATAATCGGATTTTCCGTTTATCGCCGAAACCAGAACCGGAACGTCTTTATCGGCAATACGACCCGAATATCTTTCAACTTCCGTTTTTGAAGGCAGTTTAATAATTTCTAAATTGATTTCGGGCAGATATTTTTTGTATGCCGGAATAGCCGAAGGCAGTTTCTTTTTCAGATTTCTTTCTATTTCTATGAGATTATATTCGCCGGTTAATCCGGTAATCGAAGGCAGTTTCAGGCTTAATAAGTCTAATATTATCCTTGGCGCGCCTTTATCGGATATGAGTCCGGATAATATAACATTGGAATCGAGAAAAACTCTCATATTTTATCGGTATAATTCTTTATAAAGTTTCTCTCTTTCTTCGTCTATGCCTTTCAATAATTCTTCAGGCGAAAACCCAGACTTTTTTATAATTTTTTTTATTTCCCTTCTTGCCTCATCTAATTCAAGTCTTTTTGGAGTAACAATAATGGCATCGCCCAATGGTATAATGGAAACGACCTGCCCTTCCTCAAGATTTCCTGTTTCCCTTAGTTTTTTAGGTATAGTAAGCTGGCCTCTGGATTTTATCTCTGCCGTAAATATAGACTTCTGCATTTTATTTATTTTCAACCTCCGATAAAAGTATGATTTCATAATATCAGAAATCAGAAAATAATGCAATATTTTATACGTCTTTTCTGTAATTTCTATCCGGTATCATAGGCGCATCAGGAAAAACTGATGAATTTAAGCTCGGTCATTTCCTCTAGGGCGTATTTTACGCCTTCCCTTCCTATGCCGGATTCTTTTACGCCGCCGTAGGGCTGGTGGTCGGCTCTCGCGGTAGGAATGTCGTTTATTAAAACGCCGCCGGTATCTACGTGCTTGACGAAATACAGGGCGTTTTTAAGGTCGTTGGTATATATGCCCGCCTGAAGGCCGTAAATAGAATCGTTCACCATCCTGACGGCATCCTGCATATCTTTAAAAGGAACGGTAGAAACTATGGGGGCAAAAACTTCAAGGCACGATATTTTCATCTTTTCGGTAACGCCGGAAAATATAGTGGGGTTCATTATGTTTCCGTTAAAATCGCCGCCCAGCTCTATTTTTGCGCCTTCTTTGACAGCTTCTTCGACCCAGCCGATAATTCTCTGCTTGGATTCGGAACTGATGACGGGGCCGATGTCGGTCGATTCGTCGAGCGGGTCGCCGATTTTTAACTTTTTGGTTTCTTTAATAAAATGCTCTAAAAACTCCCGTTCGATATCCTGATGCACGTAAATCCTCTGCAATGAAATACATACCTGTCCGGAATTGTAAAAAGCGCCTACTACGGCTTTTCTTGCGGCTTCCAAAATATTTGCGGTTTTATCGACGATAAGGGCGGAATTGCTTCCGAGTTCCATAGTATATTTCTTGAGCCCGCCTTTAGCCATTATTTCCCTGCCGACTTTAGGGCTTCCGGTAAAACTTATCATGCGGATTTTTTCGTTAGCGACTATGGCTTCTCCGGTATCTTTGTCGCCGTAAAGCAGATTTACGGCATCTTCGGGCAGGCCGGCTTCGAGCATAGCCTGAACTAGAAAATATGCGGTAACGGAACCGTTTATGGACGGCTTGAACACGACGCTGTTTCCCGCCGCGATAGCGGGAGCTATTTTATGTGCGGGAAGATTAACCGGAAAATTAAAAGGCGTAATAGCGGCAATAATGCCTACGGGAACCCTCAAATAAAAAGAAAGCCTGTTTTCAAATCCCTTGACTACATCCATAGGCACCGTTTCGCCGTGGATTCTTTTGGCTTCTTCGGCGGCGTACTTAAATATGTTGACTACCCTCTGCGTTTCTATAAGAGAGTATTTATAGGCTTTTCCGACTTCAAGGGAGATGTAATGCGCAATTTCTTTTGCGTTGCGCATTAAAATATCTCCGGTTTTTTCCAATATCTCGAATCTTTCGTATGTATGAAGGCTTCTCATCTTATGAAAGCCTTTTTCGGCGGAAATTACCGCCGCTTCGACGTCGGACAGGTCAGGTTTGCTTAAAATAGCTACGATTTCGCCGTTATAAGGATTGACTACTTCATATGTTTTTTCTTTTTCGACCCATTTGCCGTTTATGTACAGAGGATATTGTTTAGGCATAGACCTTCCCTTTAGGATTTAATTAAGTTAAATTTAATTATAATCCAAAAGTAGCTAAACTGTCAACCGCCGGAACCTGCACCGCTTACCGCCCGCTTATCTCCGCCTATAGCCTTAAAACAGATATAAATCAGGCTTTTCCGTAATAGCAGGCAAAGCAGTAATGTTTATTATCGTGGTCGGATATTTTTGTTTTCTCTTTTACGATTATCTCTCCGCATTTGTTGCAAATGACAAGATGGCTTATAAGGGTTTTAACCATCTTTTCCCTGAGCGCCTTGTCGTTTAAAATGTCGGAAATTAACTCGTGTTTTAAATCCTTGTAGCTCCTGTCGTGAATAAGACCAGAGACAAATTCGTGCTTGTCTGTTTGTTCGGCTAATTGATTCATTTTAATTTTCCTCCTTTTTTTATAACGATGTTATAAAGTAAATCATAAAATATATTATACCATAAAATAAAAAATAGAAACTAATTTATTAAACCCAAATCCCGATTTAGAAATTTATTTTCTGGATTAACGCTTCGCTCTCGACCTTTGGTCTCGTGAAGTTTATCATAAACTTTCCCGCTTTCGCGGGAATGACAATTAAGGAATTTAACTTTTCACCCAACGGGTGTCATTCCTGCGTAAGCAGGAATCCAGATTTACTTAGCATTGGAATATATAAATATTTTTCTAAATCGGGATTTGGGTTAAATAATTTAATTTATAAATCGGAATTTTGCTATCAGCCGATAAGTTTTGCGGCGTAAAGGGAATAATAGCTTATAATTATATCCGCTCCCGCTCTTTTAATGGAGGTAAGCATTTCCAGGACGGCGGTCTCTTCTTTTAAATATCCGAGCTTTGCCGCGGCTTTAATCATGGAATATTCGCCGGATACGTTATAGGCGGCGAGAGGTCTTTTGAACGTTTGTTTTAATCTGTATATTATGTCGAGATAGCTTAACGCAGGCTTGACCATAATTATGTCCGCGCCTTCGTCCAAATCTAGGGCGGTTTCCAGAATAGCCTCGTCCGAATTGGAATAGTCCATCTGATACGATTTTCTGTTGCCAAATTTCGGCGAACAGTCAGCCGCATCTCTGAACGGTTCGTAAAAAGCCGAAGCGTATTTCGAGGAGTAGGACATAATGGGAATATCGGCTAAACCCTCATCGTCCAAGGCTTCCCTTATTTTTTTTACCCTGCCGTCCATCATATCCGAAGGCGCAATTATATCGGAACCGGCCTTTGCATAAGAAACGCTTATTTTTGCTAAATATTCCAGCGTTTCGTCGTTTTTTACGCGGCCGTTATCGTCCACGATTCCGCAGTGTCCGTGCGAGGTATAATCGCACATGCAGACGTCGGTTATAACGAGAAGATCCGGATATTCTTCCTTAAGGGCTTTAAGGGTCGTTTGAATTATTCCGTTATCCGAATAGCTTTCCGAACCGGATTCGTCCTTGTGCTCCGGCACCCCGAAAAGAAGGATTCCTCCGATATTTAAACTTATGACGCTTTTAATCTCCTTCATAAGTTCGTCTATAGAATACCGGAACTGCCCCGGCATGCTTTCGACAGGCTCTTTGAGCGATTTGCCGTGGGTAACAAAATAAGGCATAATAAATTTTGAAGGGTCGAGAACGGTCTCTCGCACCAAACTTAATAATTTTGAAGAAGACCTGAGCCTTCTCGGCCTTATTAAAGGATAACCGGAATTCATTTTATTAATCCCCCTAATTTATTTATTTTCCATAATTATAACATAAAAAACCGCGGATATGCTATACTATATATAATATGGACAAAACGGAAAAAAATAAAGCGGTCGTTCTTTTCAGCGGAGGGCTCGACTCGACGACCACGCTTAAAATTGCGATTGACGAAGGATTCGAGCCGATACCTGTTACGTTTTTTTATAACCAGAGGCATAAAACCGAAATAGAACACGCGAAAGATATAATAAAGTTTTTTAATTTAAAAGAGCATATAATAATTAATCTTGATTTCGGCGGCATTAAAGGCTCCGCGTTAACGGACGCAGGCATAAGCGTTCCTAAAAACAGGATAGATAAAAACGACGGAATAAAAACGGCCGGAAACGATACGGATATACCAGTTACGTACGTTCCGGCGAGAAATACTATTTTTCTGTCGTATGCGCTTGCCGTTGCCGAAGTCCATAAAGCGTCCGATATTTTTATAGGAGCCAATTATATAGACTACAGCGGCTACCCCGACTGCAGGCCGGAATATTTAACCTCGTTCGAAAAAACGGCAAACTTAGCGACTAAAGCAGGAGTGACCGGCGAAATAAGTTTTAAAATAAAAGCCCCGCTTCTAAAATTAACAAAAAAAGATATAATCGTAAAAGCGTTCGAAATAGGCGCGCCTCTCGAACTTACCCACAGCTGTTACGACCCGGTAGAAGGACTGGCATGCGGGGTATGCGACTCCTGCATTTTAAGGAGGAGGGGCTTCGCCGAAGCCGGAATTAACGACCCGGCAAAATATTACGGGTCAGACTAATTCCGTCACCTCTTTTACGTTAAAAACCATCGCCGACCTTACCCAGCTAAAACGCGATTTTAATTTGTCGAAATTTATGCCGCTTTCCTCGAATTTTGCCTTGCCTTTAAGCAGAAATCCCGCTCCGTTGCCCTGAAGTCCGGCAACGTCTTTTGAAGCCAGAATCATCTGGACTTCGCTCCCCGCCTCTACGTTTCTCTGTGTTTTATTAAGATGTCCCGCTGGAATTAAAAGCGTATCGTTGTAAAGAACCTCGATATAGCTGTTCCATGTGGCGGCAAGATGAATTCCGTCCGTCCCGTACGTCCCAAAACTTGCCGGACCTTCGTGCTTCAGAATTTCGATTATTTTTTCGTTAAGCATAATTTAATAATCTCCTCGAGAACGATATTAATATTGATTTTTGCCGTTTAAGGCAAACTTACCCGGCTTCGCCTGATTTTCAAATACTTAGAATTATACCATTATTATCCATTTTTTAAAATACTCCCAATCCGGATTTGTTAGTAACTTTTAAAATGTCTATGCATAAATATAACTTTTAATTTGCCTGTTCCTTAACTAAAAATAATAAAATTGCGGTATTGCGTCATTGCGAGCGAAGCGAAGCAATCTATCGTAACCAATGCAAAAGACGAGATTGCTTCGCTTCGCTCGCAATGACTGCATATGAACTCGCAATGACATTATTAAGTAATTACGGTAATTCATACATAAGTATTTCTAAATCGATATTAGTATTAGCCTTTTTTAACGGTTTCTCTATTTTTTCGCTATAATTTT
>JAKAKF010000277.1 GCA_021813595.1 bacterium | reverse complement strand
AGACTATATCGGTAATAAGCGGGGTAATTTTAATTGCAGTAGGGATACTGATATTTTTTAATTATCTCTCCGTAATATCTTTATATTTCGGCAATGCTTTCCATTACAATATACCGTATAACGGATAAGGTGATAGATAAAAATGAGTAAAAAAATTTTATTTATTTTACCGGTTTTATTTCTTATATTCAGCGTAAAAGTTTACGCATATTCGTTCGGCAGTCCTTCAGCCAGTATTCGTGTAGTCGAGTTTTCCGATTACCAGTGTCCCTACTGCGCCAAATTTGAAAACGACGACTTTCCTTATATTTATAAAAATTTTATTCAAAAGGGATTAGTTTACTGGACGTTTAAAGATTTTCCGTTAACGCAGATACATAAATATGCCTTTAGGGCGGCGGAATATGCCGATTGTTCCGGTTCTCAATATTTAACCGCAAGGACTGTTCTGTACCAGTTTCAGTATTACTGGAGCTATAACGGCCATATATCGCCTATCCTTTCAAAATATCTTAAAAATTTTTCTAAAATTAAATCTTGCGTAAACAATAAGTTATATGATAATATTATAAAAGAAAATATGAAAGAAGGGCAAGAACTCGGCGTTAACGCCGTTCCGAACTTTTTCATATATTTAAACGGAAAATTTTATAAAGAAGTAAAAGGATACAGAGACGTTCAGTATTGGTATTACCTATTAATTAACTTAATTCAGTAATTAAAAAATGGAAAATAAAAGAAGCGTAGTTTTCATATCCGTTCCGTACAGCAAAAATCCTTATAGGGGAGAGGAATTATCCTATTATGCCGGTCTGTTTGTCCGGTCGCTGGACAAAATACCTTTCAGCCCGGTATTTAATTTTGAAAACTATTACGATAACGGCAGCGAATACGACGCCGTACTTAAAGACTGCGTAGAAATGTTAAAAAGGTGCGACGAGGCTCTGTTTATAGGCGAAGAAGTTTTGTCTAACGGTCAGAAAATGGAACTCGAAGCGGCCGGCAAAGCGGGACTAAAATTTCATTATATTAATGCGGACGATTTGTTGGAACTTTTTGATACCCTTAACGGTTGTTTCGATAAGAAAAAAAACTTTAAAAAACAAAAAAGCCGCATTTTTAGTATGATATCGTCATAGACCCCGCGGCTAAAGCCGGGGGCTTGCAGAAATGCAAGCCCGCTATGATTAGGGGGCGTAGTTAATACGCAGCAGTTGTTTTAGTCACGATACCCGTGAATGCTCCTCAAGTTCGCGGCTCTATCGTCCGTCTTTAAAAGTTCTTTGGGTGCGGGACGGTGAGACGGACTTAAAAAGCTATTACAACAACCCCGATGAGGATCAACTTCCGCAAGGGAGAGAGAAGTTTAATATTAACTTTAAGAGGTAAAGCATGAAAATTTACGTTTATGTAGTAAACAAAAATGGTAAGCCGCTAATGCCTACGAGTCCCGCAAAAGCCCGCAGGCTATTAAAAGCAGGTAAAGCTAAAGTAGTAAAGAGAAGTCCTTTTACGATACAGCTTATTTACGGCAGCTCCGGTTATAAACAGGACGTCAAATTAGGCGTCGATACAGGCTATAAGCACGTCGGACTATCGGCGGTATCGGACGCTAAAGAACTCTTTTGCTCCGAAGTAGGGCTAAGAACGGATATACCGAAGCTCTTATCCGAAAAAAGGCAATACCGCAGGACAAGACGCAACAGACTCTGGTATCGTAAAGCCCGTTTCTTAAACCGCGGTATTAATATAGGTTGGCTCGCTCCGAGCGTTCAACATAGGTTAAATAGCCACGTAAAAGCTATTAACTTTATTAAGTCTATTCTACCTGTTACAAAAATAATAATAGAAGCCGCCACTTTCGATATCCAGAAAATAAAAGATCCGGATATATCCGGTGCTGAGTATCAGAACGGCGCTCAAAAGGACTTTTGGAATGTCAGGGAGTATATTCTTTACAGGGACAGCCATACTTGCCAAGCCTGTAACGGCAAGAGCAAAGATAAAATACTTAACGTTCACCATATCGAAAGTCGTCAGACCGGCGGAGACAGTCCGGATAATCTGATAACCTTATGCGAGACTTGCCATAAGGCTTACCACAAGGGCAAGATTAAGTTATCCATTAAGAAGCATAAAGCTTTTAAGACGGAAACGGTAATGTCTATTTTACGCTGGAAAATAGTTAATAAGCTGCGGGAGTTAGGCAATACCGTAAATATTACTTACGGCTATCTTACCAAGTCCGCAAGGATAGCGTTAAAGTTAGATAAATCGCATGCCAACGACGCCTTTTGCATAGCGGGCGGAAGCGGACAGGAGAGGACGGATGTTATTAACGGTTCTTTTAACCGCCGGAATAACAGGTCAGTTCAACTTAATAGAAAAGGCTATAAGCCGTCTATCAGGAAAGCAAGGTATAAGCTGCAACCGAATGACTTGGTAAGATATGGAAAAGAAGTTTTCAATGTCGTAGGCGTCCACTCTTACGGCAAGTATGTTAAATTAAGAAACAAATTAAACGAGATTATTAACGTTAATATTAAAAAAGCAGAGGTGTTGGTTTATGGAAAAGGCTTGCAATTTAACTAAAAATAATCCGCCTTATATCCCCATTGATAAATCAAGGGGCTTTACGGCGATTATCGGTAAACAAAAAGTTTAACAAAGGAGAAAAAATATGCCGGAAAACGAAGATTTCAAGGAAGAAGTTAAAACAGATTCCGAAACCGAAAAAGAAACCGAAAAACCCGAAGGAGAAAATCTTGAAAAACCGAAAACCGAAACAGCCCAAACCGAATCTGCTTCTGAAAGAAACGAAGAACAAAAACCGAACGGTGAAGAAAAACCCAAAGAAGAAAATAAGCAAGACGATTTTGAAAGCCGGACGGAACGTTTAAGTTTAGCGAAGCTTTATTTTTATTTTACGATGAATAATTTAAAATTTATAAGCCCCGTCGTATTTAATAAATGCGTAAGCATCGGCAACCTGTCGTCAGGGCTTATAAAACTTTTAAATATGCCAATAGACGACGAAACCGTCCTTGCCTGCTATTTTTCAAATATAGGTCTTGCCGCTATTCCGCACAATATTTATCACAGCAATTCGCTTTTAGACGAGTCAAGCATGCAGGTAATAAGAAACCACGTAAACAGTTCATATAACATTCTTTCGAGATATTTTCCTAAAGCGGCGGATATCGTCCTTAACCATCACGAATTGCCTATGGGAAAAGGTTATCTTAAAAAACCGGACAGCGAAGTTAAAAAAGAAAGTTACGTTATAGGAATAGCCGAAAGATTCTTAGGAAGCACGTCGGTCTTAAGGTCTTTAATAAAACCCCAAAGCTCGTTTATGGACGCCGCAAATAACGCTTTAAAGTTTTACGAAGGAACTACGCATATATTTTCCGAAAAAGAACTCGAAGCCGTTTTCGGTTATCTTTATCAAGCCGACGGGGCGGTAGATAACGTGCTGGAAAATGCTTTTAACGACGTAACGGAGGCGCAAAATGTATAAAAAGTATATCGTAGCGGTTATCGCCGCAATGCTGGTTTTATTTGCCGCAAAAGTTTACGCTTACGCACCTAAAGCACCGAACATTAAAGGGAAAGTTCTTAATGCGTCATTAAGCGGCTATAAGAAAATAAATCTGCGCCTTTTGTCTAAAAAAGGCTATAAAGCTATAGTCGTCAATTTCTGGGCTACGTGGTGTCCTCCCTGCAGAGCGGAACTGCCGCTTTTAAACAAAGAATATGAAATCTATAAAAACAAAGGAATTCTTTTTATCGGAGTAAACGTAAACGTAACTAATGCGGGAGTAAAATCTTTCGTTAGAAGTTTTGAACTCCGGTATCCGGTGGTGCACGCGAATTATTTAGAAATTATGAATTACGGAGGCGTTAATTTTATTCCGCAGACGTTTTTTATAAATAACAGGGGCAGAATTATATTTCACTGGCAGGGGGCGCTGAACGGCGAAATATTAATTACGGTTTTAAATAAAATTATTGCAATGGAAAAATAAGGAGCATTCAACATGTCTAATTTCGCTATAAAAAATATACTGCTTCCGCATAATGTCGTTATGGCAATTCTAAAAGCGGCGGATAAGTCTAACTCTAAAATTCTAAATATTTATAAGGCTAAAATCGTAAATTACGTATTTTATATCGCAGATTTTAAGGATTATGTATTATTCGTTTCCAAAGACGGTTCTGTCCTTCTTGACGTTCTGAAGATCGAATTTCAAAATCTTTTGGACGAGCTGAATTGCTTAAAGGAAATTTATGAAAATTCAGTAAAAATCATAGGAATAGACACTACGGCTCACGGTTCGGTTAAAAATATAATTAATTGCTTTACCCAAAATAATTTTAATTTCAAGGAGGATTTAGCGGTATGAAAAAAATTTTATCGTTTGTTTTCGCTTTAGTTTTGAGTTTAACTTTTGTTACGGCAAGTTATGCTCACGGTTACACCTATTGGACGTCGTCGACTAAATTAGGCATAAGTCATTTTGTCTATAACGAAACGGCTGGGGATTCTGATTCAGGGACAAATTATTCTTTAGTTCAAAGATTTAATTATCACAATAACCTTTTTCTCTTATCCTTAAGAGGTTCGTTCGGATACGTTCCTGCGAATTACACCGGCGCTACGCAGGAAGGAACGACTACTACTGGAACAGTGCATTATTCATTAAATAACTTTTCGGCAGGAGCAGGGATAGATCCTCGTCTTATGAACGGGCTTATGCAGAACGAAATTTATTTATCGTTAGGCGATATGACTCACGATTTTATGGCAGGCAATTCAACTTTTAGCAACGGGGCGACGGGCTACGATGAAAGTTATCAAATAAAATACTTGAATTTAACATATAAGAATATTTATGCTTTTAATCCCGTCGTTTCCAACGTATTTAAAGCAGAATATCTGAAAGGTTTTTCGGGAACGGCCACGACTAAAGGCTTTAATTATCAACTGCACGGTTATCCGGCTCCTAATTTTGAATTTAATCTTGGCGGAGAAGACGGATATACTTGGGCGGAAGGCGTAAGATACAGATTAAACGACAGTTTTTCCATTACGGGCGACGTTTATTACTCAGCCTTGTTTTTAAAACACTCTAATATAAACGATTATTTTTACGAACCTTCTTCGGCAACCCGTCAGTACGGTATTCAGGTCGGTTTGCACGTGGCGTTTTAAAAAAAAATATATAAACGGGAGGCAATATGGACAGAATATTAAAATACATTGAATTTATTAATTTTATACTCATAGGCCTGTATTTATTGGGGCTTTTTATGGATAACCAGTTTCTTATGACGCTAATGGTGCCGGTCGTTCTTGCCTTGCTTCAACTCGGCATAACTCAAATAAGAACTAACGCAAAGAAAGAAGAGGAGCTTAAAGCCCTTTTCGACAAAGAAAAACAAAGATTAAAAGAAGAGCTTAAGTCTTAATTTTCTAAAAGCTCCGGAGGTTTTGGCTAATCTTCGGAGCGAAGGAGGTCGCTTTGTTAAAGGTTTTATGTTTTTTAACTTTAATAATCTTTTTTTGTTATGCCAAAAACGCAAACGCAGGTTCTTATTGTTTTAACAGAGCCGGAAATCTTTACGGGATTAATCCTAAACTTCTTTATGCCGTCGCAAAGGTAGAAAGCGGCTTTAATCCCGAAGCAATAAATTACGACGGCAACGGCACTTACGATTACGGCGTTATGCAGATAAATACGGTCTGGTATCCGGTAATAAAGCGTTATTGGAATTATCTTGCAAATCCCTGCTATAACGTCGAGGTCGGGGCTTGGATATTAAAAAACTGCTACAAGAAATTTCATAAAACCGTAAACGCACTTGAATGTTATAATTCCGGCAAACCGTACGGCGATATGGATTACGTTAAAAAAGTTTATTTAGCCTTTAAAAGAGAGGGTGAGTGATGCGCAGGAAATTTTATTTAATTATTTTCGCTATTGTTATATTGTTTTTACCTAATACCTCCAGCGCCGCTATTATCGGCAATTTGGAAAATCTGTCGAACGTGGCTTATCGTTTAGGGCAGGAAATATACCTTAAAAAGAATAATTTAAATGCAGAACAGGCATATTCTTCCTGTAAGACGCTTACGAAAGTTTACGATACCAAACTTGCCGGTTCTAACGCTAACGAAGAACAGTTTTTGTATTATATGTCTCCGGCGCAGGTAACCTACTGCTGGAGCGGTTATTTAAACAATATAAGTTCGTTTTCTAAAGTTACATCTAAAAGCAGTATCGATGCTTTAAATCAGGGAGCTTATATGCTCGGCAGGACGCTCTATAAAAATGACGGCGATTTATCGGCGAGGCGGTCTTTTTTGAAATGTAAAGTAAGGGTTAAAGTCTATAACGAAAACATTTCGGAATCTAACGGCAACGAGCTTGGTTTTTTAAGACTGATGAGTCCAGGGGAATTATCTTACTGCTGGGCAGGATATTTAGACGCCGCGGGGGAAAGAAAATAATTCTAAAAAACTATGAAAAAAACGTTCTTTTTTGTATTTTTAATTTTTTTAGGCATGATGACTACTACCGTAGTTTATGGCGACAGTTATACCTGTTCGGATGTTATGACGGGTACGCCTACTGCTTCGCAAACGCAGACTTGTAGTAGCGGCACGTTGCAAAACGGTTCTGCTGGAGAATTGTGTCCTTTTTCGCAGACCCCCTGCGTGCAACAAACAAGCACTCCGCAGTGTCCGAGCGGGTATAGTTGGAATGGGACGTCCTGCGCAGGAACGACGACGCAAACCGTAATGTCTAATCCTCAGTTTAACGGAGGGAGCGGTGGTGATGGAAATGGAATTTATGGAATAGACATACAAGGAAACGGGCTTTACAGATATGACGGACAATACGATGGATGCGGCGGAGCCCAATGGAATTCATATACAGCTTCTTTTTCTGGTTTTTCGATGTCTGGCAGTATCGGCTGGTTTTGCACATATCCAATTTTGGTAGGAGAAGGAAATGTAATACAAGGTTTTGATATAAATAGAACTTGTAATAGCTGGACAAAATATTCTTGCGGTAGAAATACATGCACTGAATGTAGTTCTTGGTCGTATTCCGAATCGTCTGTCGGCTCTATTTCTGTGTCGGGGGCTAATGTTACAGGAACTACATACCCTTCAACAGCAATTTATACCGGCGGAAATCAAATATGGGGAAATTACAGTTACCAATATCCTGCTCCATCACCCACATGCCCTTCAGGATATGTATTTAATAGTAGTAATGGAGAATGTGAAACTGAAACTTGTAAGAGAGAATATGTTTGTACCGGTTCGGGACGTAATCGTTCATGTGGCTATCAAACAGTGTGTTATTGGACTGGAAATACGACTGCCGCAACTTATCCGCCGTGTATGACTGGTTTTCATAATAGCGGTTCGGAATGTGTTGAAAACGGCGGCGGGGTTTTAACCTTTAATCCTGTTTCTGTAATAACTACCGTATCAACGACCGCATCCGCAACCTGCCCTTCCGGCACTACGCTTGTAAACGGAGAATGTGTCTCCCCGTGGAATTGTCCAGTTTCCGGTAATGGCGGGGATTCCGCTACCTGTATAGAGCCTTCCGGCAGTTCGACTTATTATTGCAGTCCGTATTCCTGCTATACAGATTCAAGCGGAACAAATGTATCTACTACTCCGGTAAACGCTACTATGCCGCCTACGCAAACAAATAACGGGGCTGTAACCGACAGCGGGTGCGACGGTTCGGTTTATTTATTTCCCGGAACTGCGATGCAGTGCCGTTCAGGCGGCGAGCAGACCGCATGGCAGGACTGTTGTAACGCCTCTACATATCTATTCGGCATGCTTAAATGTACGACTCAGGAAGAGTCGGTCGCAAAAGATTTGCAGTACGATACGCAATACGGCGCAAACGGATATAATAATCCAAATTCTTACGGCGGTTCGGGAGACGCCCAGTATGTCGGAAGTTACTGTTCCGATAAATTCTTCGGTTTATGCCTCGAAAACATGAAAGTTTATTGCGTTTTTCATTCCCTTTTAGGGTTAATTATTCAGGAGCAGGGCAGAGCGCAGTTAGGCATAGGTTTCGGTTCGCCTCAAAATCCAGACTGTTCGGGTCTTACTCCTACGCAGTTTCAGGAACTTAATTTTTCTAATTTCGATTTTACGGAATACGTTACCGTTCTTGAAAATAAAATCAAAGCGGGCGTCATAAATACGAACACCTTAAATCAAATGCAGAATTATACAACCACTATAACTAACCAGATTAGCAATTACGAAAACGAACTGTCGGGGGTTAATCCATGACGAGGCCTACCCACTTATTGGGCGGTTTAGCCGCCGGCACTCTGTTCGGCCTATACGGTATTCCTTTTGCGATACTCGGCTCCGTTTTGCCCGATATAGACCGTTTTTTATACAAAAAATCTTCCGAATGGAGTTTCTGGGGGCACAGGGGCTTTACGCATACCGTTTTATTCGGCTATGTTCTTTCTTTCGTTATTTACTATTATTTGGGCGGAATAGCAGCTTTAGCATTTTTGTTCGGGGTTTTAAGCCATATAGTTTTAGACAGTTTCAACTATAAAAAACTAGAACCGCTTTTTCCGATTAAAACGGAAGTCCATCTTGATATGGTAGAAGTAGGAAGCCTTCGGGAATATCTTTATTTTACGATTCCGCTGTTTTTGCTTTCTACTATTTTAATGGTTCATTTTAACGATTTAGGAGCTATTTCATGGCAGATAAAAAGATTGTTCTATTATTATCATTATTGATAATGTCGTTATTTTTTCCGGTTTCGGTTTTTGCAAATACGAATACGGCGGATAACGGCTGGTATTTTCATTCTAAAGGCTACGGCTGGTTCTGGTATCAAAAAACCCATAAAAAAAAGAAAAACAGACGGAAAAAGCCTTTAACCGTTTCCGTTAAGGTTTTGTCTAAAATGTCGGCGACCCAGTTAAAAGCATATATCAAAAAATTAAAACTAATAGCCGTAGGAAATCCCGACTCCTATCAAGATGTAAAAAACTACATTATCGCTCAGGACTATGCCGCATATAAATCGAGAGAGTTTGCGAGGACGTGGCGGTTCGTAATGTATAAAAATCCGCAGCTTGATTATTACGCTTCCCACGGCATAGGTTCGAGCTCCTACGCTAATATAATTAAATCAGAGATAACGCACAACGAAAGGGTAAAAATAATCGCCAAATTAAGGCGTAAGGCCGTGATAGTTATGTTTTACGACCCTTCAAGCCCTGTAACCCCTCAGGCTGAAGAACGCCTTAAAGTATTCAACGAAGAATACGGCTTTAAGTATATGTTTATTAACGCTATAGCCCATAAAAACACTGCTAAATCAT
>JAKAKF010000081.1 GCA_021813595.1 bacterium | reverse complement strand
TAAAATGCCATTTTTCGTCTTCTATTTTATCGAGGGCATAATTTATATCCGTCATCATTTCTTTTAACAGATTATAAGTTTCTCTTTTAAAAAATTCTCTTTCGTTTGCATATAAAGAAAGAACGCCTATCGTTTTTCCTTTTTTTACGACGGGAACGGCTGCGCTAGAAAGATAACCCCTCTTTACTAATTCTTCTTTCCAAGGTTCGACGTAAGGATTTTTTAAAGTATCGTTGTTAATAATTATCTTTGATTTTGTAAAAGACGTAATAAGCGGCCCTTTTTTAGCTTCGTCGGTACTTAGATGCCCCTCCAGAAATTTTAAATAATCGCTTTTTTCGTTATAAAAGGAGGATATTATATTAAGATCAGAGTCAAACAGAACTATAAAAGAATCTACGAATAATCCCCTGTTAATTATTCTTTTACATATGTCGGAAAATAAAATACTTTCGTCTTTTGCCCTTACTATAATCTGGTTAACTTCGGACAGCGTGGCATACATAGTTTGAAGCGACTTAAAAGAACGAAACAAGCCGTCGTACATTTTTTGCTTTGAAACATCCTGCACTATAACCAGTCCGGCAGGTTTGCCGTCATAAAGTACGGTATATGCAAATACTATGGTAGGCTTGAACTCGCCTTCTTTCGTAACGTGTATATGGTTTATTTGCTCGGCGGCAAAAATTTCCCCGTTTATTCTTCTTTCGTTAAGTTTTTTAACTTCCGCTCTGTATTCATCGGCTATTATGTCATAAGGCGTTATGTTCTTGAGTTCGTCTTCGGAATAGCCTATGAATTCCCTGAACGCTTGGTTTGAATGGATTATTTTGCAGTCTTTCTGGTAGATAAAAACCCCGAGAGACTTTGAGCTTAACAATGCTTCGATAAATCCTGCGGCATTAAGGTTTTTAACGTTAAAATTTTCCGTTTTTTCCATAAATTACGTTAATTAAAATTAACAATAGAACACAATAAAATATGTAATAAAAATTATTTTTATTATTTTTTTATTATTTCTTATTATATCATTAAACTAATTTTAATCAACATAGTTATAACGTTCCATTTAGGAAGACGCTGACGTTTGATTTTTTATTATCAAAACGGTTCAATAAAGCGGAAGAAATTAGTAGGAAAAACTCGTGGTGGGCGCGGCAGGTCTCGAACCTGCGGCTTCTACCGTGTGAAGGTAACACTCTACCCCTGAGTTACGCGCCCTGTTTATTATACAATATTTTACTTTTTATTCTGTCTCATAACTTCTTCGTAAAGAGGAGACATTTTCCTTAATTTTTCAACTACGGAGGGAAGTTCTTTTACGAAATATTGCGCATCTTCTATGGTATTGTCCTCGCCGAGGGATATTAAAAGAGAGCCTTGAGCAAGAGCGGCGTCGACTCCGATTGCGCTTAATACGTGCGAAGATTTTAATATTTTAGACGTGCATGCAGAACCGCTAGCGACCATAATCCCATTATTGTTGAGCCACATAAGCATCGACTCGCCCTCTATGTATTTTACGACAAAATTGAGATTGTTTGGAAGTCTTTTTTCCGGATGACCGTTTAAATAAACTTCGTCAAGGCTGTTAAGCACGCCTTCTTTGATGGTTTTTTGAATCGGCAGAAGATAAGACGTCCTGTCCTTCAGCTCTTTTTTGGCAAGTTCGCATGCGACTCCCGCTCCGGCAATGGCCGGCACGTTTTCTGTACCCGCCCTGCGGCCGAATTCCTGAATTCCCCCGTCTATAAGAGGCATTATGCGTATTCCTTTTTTAAGATAAAAAAGACCGACGCCTTTGGGTCCGTAAAATCTGTGCGGTGCGGCAGAAAGCATATCTACGCCGAGTTCCTTAACGTCGGTTTCGGTAAAACCGCATGAAGTATTTGCGTCTGTATGCATATACGCAGCGGAGTTCTCATGGACTATTTTTGAAATTTCCTTGATATCCTGAATAGTTCCTATCTCGTTAGATGCCTGTCCGATACTTACTAATATCGTATCTTTTCTTAAAGCGTTTTTAACTTCCTGCGGATCGACCGAACCGTATTTGTCGACGGGAACTTCGGTGAACTCGAAACCCAGTTTTGCTAAAGATTTAACGGAATTTAAAACGCTGAAATGTTCTATTTTAGAAACGACTATATGTTTGCCTTTATCCATTTTCGCGAAAGCCGTTCCTTTTATTGCAAGGTTGTTCGATTCGGAACCGCTCCCCGTAAATATGACTTCATTGCTTGAAGCATTTAAAAGTTCGGCGGCCTGCAGTCTGGCTTTAGATAATGCTTCCCTCGGTTCGTCGCCTAAGGTGTGAATGCTTTGAGGATTGCCGTATTCGGACATAAAGTAAGGCTCCATTGCATCTTTTACTTCCTGCCTCATTTTCGTAGCAGCAAAATGGTCGAAATTTATTATTTTCACTTTTGCCTCCAAATTTAAAAATATGCAGCAAACTATATTATTATTATATTATGATATTTTTTTATTTATATTATCTTATCGTCTTTATTTTTTAACATAAACTACGTATTCGGGCAAATTAATTTCGTAGGACAGAAATTCATGCCCTGTTTTTTTGCAGTAACTCTTTAAATCTTCTATGATACCTTCGTCGGACGCCGTGACTTTTAATACCGAACCGTCCGGTATTTTTTTAAACTCCTCGGCAACTTCCATAATCGGCATTGGACACATCAAACCGAAAGTATCGAGTTCGTAATCGTAATCCATAATTATTATACCACCCGTATATATAATATTACCTGACGCTTAAAATTTACAAACGGTTCCTATTTTTATGTTTTACGTCTGTTCAAGCAGGTCGTGTTCGTCTTCGTCGTGTTCCGGCGTTTCAACCCTGCCTATAGGTCCTTTGCCCTCTTTTCTGGCTTTATAATCTTCTATAGCAAGATGAAGCGCATCGGCGGCGAGATTTGAACAGTGCATCTTTACCGGAGGAAGCCCGTCCAAAGCTTCTGCTACGGCTTCATTGGATATTTTTTCGGCTTCTTCGAGAGTCTTGCCTTTTACCAATTCCGTTACCATGGAACTGGTTGCTATAGCCGCTCCGCATCCGAAAGTTTTAAATTTGACGTCTTCAATCTTGTCGTCCTTAACTTTAATATATATTTTCATTATATCGCCGCAAGTAGGATTTCCGAGTTCGCCTACGCCGTCGGCGTTTTCTATTTCTCCTACGTTTCTTGGATTCTGAAAGTGATCCATTACTTTTTCCGAATATACGGGCATAATATACCTCCGATTTATTTATAATTTATTTATATTTTATATTAATAATTTTAAATGTTTTTATTTATATATTGATTAAAACATACTTGACTAAATTAGTCAAGTATTATTTACGGACTATTTAAAAAGCCCGAGCCTAAGTTTTATGACTTTAAAAAAAGCTTCAAAAATAATGCCGTTAGACATTTTTGATTTTCCGTAGGTTCGTTCGTAAAAGATTATTGGGTATTCTTTAAAACTGCATTTGCCTTCTTTAATCATCCTGTATTTCATTTCTATCTGAAAAGCATAACCTCTCGAACTTATTCCGTCCAAATTTATTTTTTTCAGGCAGTTTACGTCGTACATATTAAAACCGCCGGTCAAATCGGTGATTTTAACGCCGGTAATAAATTTTGCATAAATATTTGCAAAATATGAAATTAATAGTCTTTTCATACTCCAGTTAATTACCCGTACTCCGCCGAAATAACGCGAACCGACTATCATCCCGCATTTTTCGGATTGCGCAAGGCTGATAAATCCGGCAATTTCTTCAGGATTGTGCGAAAAATCGCAATCTATGGTAACGACGTAGTCGTAACCGTTGTCTAAAGCAAAATTAAACGCCGCTACATAAGCCGTTCCAAGTCCGAGTTTTTTCTCGCGTTCTATAATAAAAACTCTTTCTTCGTTATTTACGGCATTGCTTGGAATTAAGTTCGTATTTTTATCTACGCTTTCGTTTATATTTATGTTTGGATTGACTTCAGCATTTGCGCTTAGCCGCTTGCGCGAACTAATATATTCTTTAACGATTTTTGCGGTGCCGTCTGGGGAATTGTCGTCTATTATTAAAACGTTAACGTCTAAAGGTAAGGTATTGGAATTGGTTGCAGTTTTTATCGTTTCGTTGATACTTAAAACGGAATTTAACATCCGGCTTATATTTTCTTTTTCGTTATAAGTCGGTATAGCTACTAATACTTTCATATAGTTATCTAACAACGTCGTAATGTTCCGGCGGTTTAAAAAAATATCCGCCCATCCATTCTATGGCTGTTCTAAGATATCCGTTAATTTCAAATCTTCTCATCGACGTAACGGCGCTTATATCTCCCAGATATTTAAAACTGCCGAATTTGTTTTTTACCGCTAAATTTATAAATTTAAGGTCTTCGCCTGCCTGCATCCTTTCGTCGAATCCGCCTATTTTTTTATAGACGTCCCTGTGACAGAATATTAAAGCCATAGAGGTTTTGGTTATTATATGCGCTATATTATTGCAGAACATAAAAATACGCGCTTTAAACGTATTAATATCCGGCAGGAGCTTAGACGTTCCTATAAAATCTGCTTGATTTTTAAAGTCGT
This sequence comes from bacterium, assembly GCA_021813595.1. The sequence goes on along the minus strand of JAKAKF010000081.1, from coordinate 4,828 downwards.
CGAGTCTCTTTATAAAACCGTCGTTTAAAAGAGTGTCTGCGTCTAAAAACAAGAAAACGTCGCCGGCGGAAGCAGCTGCGCCTATATTTCTCGCCTCCGATACCCCGCTGAAATTTCCCGATATTAGATTAACGCCGGCTTCTTTGTATTTTGCAACGACTCCCTCGGTATCGTCTTTGCCGTGCGTAACCACGACGGTCAATTCGCATAAAACTTTTCCGGAATTTTCGAAATTATCAGAATCGTTTAATTTTAAATCGTTTTTTTCGTCTTTTTTAAAAAAAACGGTCCCGCTCTGGCTTAAAAGCCTTTCTATAGAAATTCCTATGTATTTTTCTTCTTCGTGAGCAGGTATTATTATCGAAACCATTTAGTTTGAAAATTTAAATTAAAAAATAAATTAAAATAATGCGAATATATATTTAAAATAAAACTAGTTAATGCCTATCGCCTTAAGAAATCTGCCGACGCTTTCGCCGGTTCTCCAAGGCGGCGTAAAACCTTTATATTTTAAAGCTTCTTCGGTATCAATGTCAATCTTTAATTTATTTTGCTTTACCGAATAATATAAGCCGGTCTTTTTCAAATGGCTTGCAAGATAAAGCTGTTCCGTCTGTCCGGGCGTAGGAATAAAAAAAGCTTTTTTTTCTATTTCCGCTACGTCCATAATAGTCGTGTATCCCGATCTGGAAACAACTATTTTAGCCCTGTTCATAAGTTCGTCTCTTCTCTTTTTTTCGAGAAAAGAATACACTACGGCATTTTTGACGGTTTCTTTCGTAAACTTCCCCGGTTTTCCGAGCGAAACGGCTATATTGCCTTTGAGTAAGTCTATCTGCGAAAAAAGTTTTTCTTCTAGAATAGTTCTTGTAGGTTCAGGTCCTGAGATAGAAAAAAGATAGTCTATATCTTCGTCCGTCTGTATTTTTTCAAAGTCCGAAAGTATGCCTATATATTCAACTTTTTCTTTTTTAAAATATCTTAAATTATGGGATAAATCGCCTGAAAGAGAATTATCCTCATAATCCGGAACTATTATTTTTTCAAATTTATCCTGTAAAAAATGATTATAATATTCCGTAAACATCTCTGCGGGAAGAAGCCTTAAAGGTGCGATAAACCTGAGCTGATGAAACAGAAGATACGACGGCGCAAACTTGCAGTGGGAACCGAACCGAGAATCCGAAATTATAATATCTATTTTGTTTTCCTGCGCTATCTTGGCAACGTCTTTTTCTTCTTCTTTAATAAGTGCCAATATTTTAGGAGCAGTTTTAAGAAACCTGAATGCAAACCCTATTTTATCGGAATACGGCGAAGGATAAGGAACGGAAGGAATATATCTTGCGTTATTTCCTATTTCGGATTTAAGCAGTTCAAGGCTTCTTCCAGAAGTATAAATAATTACTTCATGACCGTCTTTTACGAGACGCCTTATAACGGGAAGCCCCCTCGTAGCATGACCGAGCCCCCAACTGCATAGAGAATATATTATTTTCAAACTGTCTCCTTTTCTTCTTCCTTTTTCTTAAAAAAATGAAAACCGTAATGAGGCACTAGAAAAAAAGATATAGCCAACATAAGTATATTAATAGCTCTCATTATCAAACTAAAAGCAAGTCCGACGTCTGAACCGAGTCCGAGCAAATCGAAAAGACCGACCTGCGAAAGTTCGTATGTTCCCGCCGAACCGGGCGCAAGAGGAAGAGCAAATACCAGCATGGATACTGAAAATACCAATAACGTTTTAGAAAATCCCATATTTACGCCAAGATAATGAACTAAAAGCCATATTTGAAATATAAGGACGGCAGTTTCTATAATGCTTAAAAAAAGACTTAAAAATAGATACTTTTTACCTTTAACGTAAAAAAGATGCAGTTCTTTTTCAAAATTATTTATATGTTTTAGTATTTTAAAAATTACTTTGTTTAATACCTTATATCTCGTCAAATATTTTAAAAATTTTGTAAAAAATCTGTTGTCTATTATCGGATTTATTAAAAAAATAAGGGTTACGACTCCTACGAATATCGCCGCAATTAACAGCAAATACCATATTTCCGGCGGCAGATAAAAGTACTTAAACCCTAATATAAGCCCAAGATAAATAAATAAAAGAAATATTGCAAATTCTATAACCTTTGCGGCAAGACCGGCGGAAAAACCCCTTTTAAAATCAAGCGACGTCTTTTTTTTAATCATCAGCGCCATTATGGCGTCTCCGCCTATAAAACCCGCAAAAATACCTGAAGGCGCTATATAATTCGCGCTGTATCCTATAAGCTTTATATTTAAAAGATCTATTAAACCTATTTTAGAATCGTATACGTTTAAAGCGTTATTAAATGAAAGAGCCGACAAAAAAAGCGCAAGATAAGAAAGAAAAAATAAAATAATAAAATCGACATAATTCAGGCGGTCAATCATCTGAATTATATTTTTAGGACCTACTAAAACTACTAAAACGACGACAAATATTAAACCGAAAAACGTCGAAATTATAAAGGTTTTATTCACTGTTTTTTTAAGGCGCGGACATATGCCGGCAACGCGCGTTCAAACAAACGCGAAGCGCCGATTTTGCCGCGCCTTAATCCCCCATTGTTTAATTATCTTAAGATGCTTAATCGAATATAATTAATCGACGAAAGAACAAAGCATTATGTATGCGAACTTATTATATCATATCAGTTTGGAATACCACATAGGAACCGAAGCAAATGCGCATCCAAAATTTTCTACGGTATGCTCTGAGCTTTTAGAAACTATCTCTTTAATTCCTATATTCCTGTGCTTCATTGCGTCTTCCGCCATCTTTCTAACGGTTTCCTCGGCATTTTTAGCTGAAGTTACGCCGGAAAATTCCATTATAACTCCGAATCCGTCTTCTACGGAAACGGCTATCGCCACAGCGGCGGCAATTGTTTCTCCTTTTTTATCGCTGGTAATAGCGCCGTATGCTATAGGAACCAACACTCCTCTCGGATATACTATTTTTTCTTTATAAACCGCTTTCGGCGGAAGAATGGAACTGAGTTTTATTAAATTGGTATTGCCGACTCCCGCTTTTAAAATGGCATTATCGAATGCCCCCAATTTTGAAGTTCCCTCCGACGTACCTGCCGCCAGAGTATATATATCGGGTGTTTCAAACACTGTTATTACCTCCGTTTTACTTGTTTGTTTAATAATGTATAATAATTTGCCTTATTTAATATTTATTGCTTAAATTTATTTGTCCGTTGATTTTTTATTTTTATTTCATTTTTTATTTTTAGCCATTCCGATAATTATTTCCCTCAAAAGTTTTGCCGCAATAGCCGAAGTCCTGTCCGAATTATCGGTAGGAGGACAAACTTCTACCACGTCCGCCCCTACTATATTTACATTTGATTCCGACAGCAGAAGGGATACGGAATCCAAAAGCTCTTTAGACGATATTCCGCCGGCTTCTATGTATCCGGTTCCAGGCGCAAACGCCGGGTCTAGAACGTCTATATCTATAGTAATATAAACGTCTTTATTAGACAAATTGCCCAAAACTTTTTTTAGAGGTTCGTAAACGTCGTTTTTATATATATGGCAATGTTTTTTAGCAAAATCGAATTCTTCTTTAGAGCCTGAACGAATTCCGAACTGATAAAGGTTGCCTTTTTTGATAATATCGTGAATAAGTTTTAGAACCGTGGCGTGCGAATATTTTTCGTTATTCCACTCTTCCCTTAAATCGGTATGGGCGTCAAACTGCAGAACCACTAAATCTTTATATTTTTCGGCATACTCTTTTACTACCGGATAAGTAATCAAATGGTCGCCTCCGATACTTACTATTTTTTTTCCGTCGGATAGAATTCCTTTTGCAGTTTCTCCTATAAATTTAATGCTTTTATCGGTATTGCCCCATGGCAGAACTATATCTCCCGCGTCATAAAACTTTTCGTCTATGAAATCGTCAAAAAAAGGGCTGTAATTTTCTAACGTATAAGACAACTCCCTTACTCTTTTAGGAGCAAACCTTGAACCGGGAATATTGCTTGCGGTATAATCCATAGGAACGCCGAGAAGAATTAAGTCTGACTTTTCATAAGAATCCGCCGAATTAAAAAATGAAGAAGTTTTCGATAAGTTGGTTTCTATCATATAATTTTTTTATTTTAATATCTCCTTTATAAAGTTAGGTAAAATGAAAGAGGCGGAATGTATTTCGCGGGAATAGTATTTTAAATCAGTCTCAAGACCCGCAAAATCAAAATTATCGTAACTTTCGTTTATAACTTTAGTATCATATTTTTTGGAGCCTGCCGTAAAACTCCATAAACCGCTGGGATAAACCGGTATAGAAGCCAGATAAAGCGATGATTTTTCATAAATTTCCCTTATAATTTTTCCTACGTCTTTAATTAAATTTTTATTAAAAAATGGAGATTCCGTCTGCGCCGCAAATATTCCGTCGGTTTTCAGAGAACCGGAAGCAGCTTCGTAAAAATCGCGCCTAAACAACCCTTCAGCCGGACCGACGGGGTCGGTAGAATCTATAAGTATAACATCGTACTTTTCGTCTTCCCTGCCGCCGGAATTAACTCTTTTTACAAATGCTATTCCGTCTTCCGCCAGTATTCTTACCCTTTTGTCGTCAAGTTTGCAGGCGATTTCAGGAAAAAATTTTTTGGAAACGTCGATTACTTTTTTATCTATTTCAACAAGGTCTATGTGTTTAACGAAAGGATTTTTGAGGCATTCCCTGACTACGCCGCCGTCGCCGCCGCCGATTATAAGAATTCTTTCAGGTTTTTTATGCGAAAATAAAGGGACCAGACCAAGCATT
>JAKAKF010000091.1 GCA_021813595.1 bacterium | reverse complement strand
TAAAAAAGGTTTTCAGTAAATTCCCAAGGATGGTAAGAGACCTTTCGAGGGAACTAGGCAAAGATATAGAACTTCTAATTTCAGGCGAAGAAACCGAACTTGATAAATCAGTCATCGAAGAGATAGGAGATCCGTTGGTTCATTTAATCAGAAACAGCGTCGACCACGGAGTCGAAGACAAAGAAACCAGAAAATTAAACGGGAAGCCCGAAAGAGGAACTATAAGGTTAGGCGCCGAGCATGAGGGCAATTACATTATTATATCGGTTATAGACGACGGCAAAGGAATGGACCCTGCGATAATAAAAAGAAAAGCCGTAGAAAAAGGAGTAATAGACGAAAAAACCGCGGCGAGCCTTTCTGATAAAGATGCTTTAAATCTTATTTTTGCTCCCGGTTTCAGCACGAAAGACAAAGCTACCGAGATATCCGGAAGAGGGGTAGGAATGGACGTCGTTAAGACGAATATTCAAAAACTTAACGGTATTATAGAAATTAATTCAGTTCCGGGACAGGGTTCGACTATAATATTAAAACTTCCGCTTACGGTCGCAATCATACAGACTTTAATAGTAGGCATAGGAGACGAAGTATTTGCGATACCTTTAAATTCGGTAGTGGAGACTTTAAGGATAAAAGAATCGACAATACAGACTATAGATAAGCACGAGGTCATCAATTTAAGAAAATCGGTACTTTCATTGTTGAGGCTCGGAGAAGAATTCGGCGTAAGCGAAAGCGCCGTTTCTTCCGTAAACGCTAAATCTTCCGACAGGGAAATTTATGTAGTAGTAGTAGCTCTTGCCGAGAAAAAAATAGGCATAGTAGTGGACGACCTGTTCGGACAGGAGGAAGTAGTCATTAAATCACTAGGAGATTACCAGCTTGGATACAAAGGTATTTCCGGCGCTACTATAACCGGAGACGGAAAAGTAGTTTTAATTATCGACGTTGCGTCTATGATAGATGCCGTAAGCTTAAGATAAGATAAGTTAAAATAAATAAATTATACCGATAAAAATTATTTTGAAAGGAGCTTTAAATTTATGGCTGAACCTATAAGGGTTTTAATAGTAGACGATTCGCCTTTTATGAGGAGGGCTATAAGTTCTTTTTTCGACGACGTCGACGATATTAAAGTCGTAGGAATGGCGAAAAACGGCGAGGAAGGAATACGGCAGATACAGGAGTTAAAACCCGATATAGTTACTATGGATATAGAAATGCCCGTTATGGACGGACTTACCGCGCTTAAGATAATTATGGAGAAACATCCTTTGCCCGTCATAATGCTTAGTTCGTTGACTGAGGAAGGAGCCAAAGAAACATTGGACGCTTTAGATATAGGGGCGGCCGATTATATTCCGAAAAACCTTTCAAACGTATCGCTTAATATTTTAAAAGTAAAAGACGATTTAGTTTCTAAAATAAGAGCTATTACCGCAAAAAAATATTTTTTCAGGAAAAGCGAAAAACATGAGGCAGAACCTAAGGCTAACAAAATTAACCAGGAAGGATCATCGATAGAGGCTTCTTGTAACCGCAAAAACGGCGGTAAAATAGATATCGTAGCGATAGGTTCTTCTACCGGCGGACCAAAAGCCCTGCAGGACGTTATACCTAAAATTCCGGGAAATTTTCCGGTGCCTATTATTCTCGTCCAGCATATGCCAAAAGCGTTTACGGGTTCTTTTGCAGAAAGGCTGTCGTCTTTATCTCACATAAAAGTTTCAGAAGCATCCGGAGGAGAAATAATTAAACCCGGAAACGCCTATTTGTCGCCTGGAGATAAGCATTTGACTTTAGTTAAAGACTTAAGGGAAGGTTATAAAATTTCGCTTTCTACGGAGCCCGAAGACCTTATAAACAGACCGTCCGTTTCGGTAATGATGGAATCGGTCGCAAAATTATATCCGGGCAGGGCTCTCGGCGTTATATTGACCGGTATGGGTTCCGACGGTCTTGCCGGTATGAAAAAAATTAAAGAGAGCGGCGGCAGAACCATAGCGCAGGACGAAGCTACCTGCGTCGTTTACGGTATGCCGAAAGCCGTAGTCGATGCCGGCGTTGCCGATTCGATTCTGCCGATATATAAAATATCCGACCAAATTATTAGAGAGACGGAGTGTTGACTATTTATATCATAGATAAACATATATAATTTTAGGAGGAACAGGATTTATGGATACGGAAAATAAAAAAAACCAAGTTTCCGCAGGGGAACATTCTTCGTCGGACGAAATAGTCCAGCTTGTTACTTTTAAATTAGGCAACGAAGAATTTGCGCTGGATATTTTAAAAGTTCAGGAGATAAACAGGGTAGTCGAAATTACAAAAGTTCCAAAAGCTCCCGATTTTGTAGAAGGGGTAATCAATTTAAGAGGAAGGGTCATACCTATAGTGGATATAAGAAAGAAATTCCATCTTAATATTAAAGAAGCGACTAAAGAAACCAGAATTATCGTAGTAAACATAATGAATAAAACTATAGGTTTAATCGTGGACAGCGTGTCGGAAGTTTTAAGGATTAACTCTTCGACCATACAGCCGCCGCCGCCGTTAATAGCAGGACTTGATTCCGACTATATTAAAGGCGTCGGAAAACTCGACGAAAGACTGATAATACTTTTAGATATAGATAAGATATTTACGACTGGAGAGCATAAACTTATAGAAGGCATGATAAAGTGATTTAAATGAAATCTCCGTATATCTTTGCAACCGCAAACCAGAAGGGAGGAGTAGGCAAAACTACTACTACTATTACGCTTGGAAGCTCTCTTTCCGTTTTCGGATACAGAGTACTTTTGATAGATTTAGACCCTCAGGCAAGTCTTACGAACCATCTTGCCGTCGAGCCGGAAAAGCTTGAATATTCCGTAGCCAACCTTATAATGTCGGATTCTATAAATCCGGCAGACGTCCTGATAAACAAATACAGACTTAAGAACGGCGGCTGTTTAGACCTTATACCGTCCAATATAAATCTCGCGAGAATAGAGGCGGAACTTTCCAACTCTAAAGGCGGCGGTTTAAGGCTAAAAGAGAAATTAAAGTTTTTCTGCGATAATTACGACTATATATTAATAGATTCTTCGCCTGCGTTGAGCGTATTGCTTATAAGCGCGGTAGCGGCATGCGACGAAATTATCGTTCCCGTAATGTCCGATTTTTTATCGGTCAGGGGCGTCGAGCTTCTGCTTTCTACGATAGATAAAATAGAAAAGGCTCTCGACTATAAATGTTCTTACAGGCTTTTAATTACTATGTTCGATAAAAGGACGAATTCATCTTTGAAATCTCTTGAATATTTTAAAAATAAATATAAAAATACTCATTTTCATAGTATAATTAATATCGATACCAGATTTAAAGACGCAAGCATGCTCAGAAAACCGCTTACTTATATAGACGTGCATGCAAGAGGCGCTATGGACTATATTAACGTAGCGAGAGAAATAATAGACGGTTTTAACAGTTCCGTCGAATCGGGGGAGGAAGGCAAAATATGAATAATACTTATAATTTATTTGATTTAAAATTCGCTAAAGCCGCAGGTTCGGACATAGTTACTCCGTGGATAGACGACCTTTTAGATAAAAAAAGCGGCGAAAACGTCGATGCTGAAAAGCAGACGGCTCAGATATTATCCTATCCCGTAGACAGAATACTCACCGTCGAGTCGGAATTTCCAGCGTTAAATCCTCCGCCTGAAAGCGAAACCTGCGATATACGCATAGTATCCGCGCCCGTTGCGGATAACTTAGAAAAAAAAGGATTAGATTTAAACTCAGCCGCAATTCAGCAGACGCCCAATTTTCAAATGCAGGCGGAAAGCGTTCAGCCCGTTCCTTATTTTGACCTCGAAAAAGAAGTTTCTTATTTTACGTTTATTGCAGGAAGTTCTTTTTACGGCATTCCGGCTTTAAATATTAACGAGATTATAAAATATAAAACTCCGGTTAGTATTTTTTCAAAAAAAGCAGCTCATCTCGGTATAATTCTATACAGGAACAGAATGGTGCCGGTTTATGATTTTTACCTGCTTTCAAACGGAAGCGTAGACATTAAAACGCCCTTAAAATATATTGTCGTGTGCGTATATAACGACAAGTTTTTCGGATTGGCGGTAAACGAAATAAAAAACATAACAGCCGTAAAAAATAAAAACATTATAGCCGGTTCGTCTTTTAAATTTAAAAACGTTAACGGCATAACTTCCGGAGTTTTCGAGGATGGAGAAGGGAAATTTTATTCAGTTATAGACTTAAAAAACGTCTATAATTATTTAATATCGTAACATATAAACAAACGGTGCTATTATGATAGATACCGTAGAACTCCAGCAGATTATCACCAATCTTCCGCAGATAGAAAAAACGGCGGCTTCTTCCCATGTACTTGCGGCAAATTCAAACGCGATAACTCAAAAAGAAATGGAAATAGTCGATGAGACTAAGCTTAATACCGTCGTCGAATTAAGCGAAACGCTGGAAGCGGTCAACGATAAGGAAAAAGAAAAGAAACACGATAACGAAGAAAAAAACGAAAAAGAAATGAACGAAAAAAACGAAACGGAAGCCGAAGACGGAAAAGAGCATATAGATATCGTAGCATGAACTTTATTATAGACGGCGGGGCAAAATATCTTAATGTTATAGGGAATGCGAAAGATTTAGCCAAAAATGCTTCCAACGACGTTACCCGGATACTTTTTGGAGCCATAAAAGACAATTCCTTAAAATCAGGCGCTTTAGTCAAAGCGGGAGATATAGTATCTGCCGAATTGGTCGATGCTTCCGTTTCCGAAGGCGGAACTTTTACCGGAATTATAGATATAAACGGCAGTTTGTTGAAATCCGTTATAACCGAAGACCTTTTTAACGAGTTCGTTACCGGAAAAACGTTTAACGGCGAGTTCTCCATTCCTATAAAGCTTATGTTAAGCAGTATTAACGCAAAATCTTCCGGCGTAACGAATAAATCCACCGGCGGAGCCGAAACGCAAGACATATCCGGAAATATCCCGAATTCTTCGGCTGATTTTAACATAGTTTTTAAGGTTTTAAACGAATCGTTGGGCGAAAATGCCGTAAATATTCAAAAAACTCTTGATTTATACGGAAAGGCCGTTGTCGAAAATATTCAGGGGAAATTTGAAACCCTGCTTAATTCCTTAGGTTCAGAAAATTCCCAAATAAGTTCGGGTTTATCAAACGAAATACAAAATATTTTCCAAAATGCGGCTCAGAATATATCTGTTTCGGTTAAAGGAAATTTTGCCTTTATACATATAGATTTTGGGGTTTCCTTCGGTCTTTCGACGGTAATTTTAACTACCGACGGCTCTAATTATAAAGTAAAAAACGAGGATGAAAAAGAAGACGATAAAAAAAATCTATCTAATTCCAAAAAAAAATATCTGTTTATGATAGAAATAAACTTAAAAAATTTAGGAAAGCTAAAACTTTTTTCCTATTACTACGACAAAAATTTAAGCATAAAATTTGAAAGCTATACCGGCGTTTTTAAAAAAAATTTATCAGAAAACTTAGAATTATTAAAAGAAATGATGTCGTCGGACGGAATAAAACTTAACGATATTTCTTTTAAAAACATGGAATTAAATAAGCTAAACGAAATGGAAGGCGATGATGCAGAGTCCGCAGGAGGACAGGCTAATCCGGTACCCGTAAATATAAACGACTCAAACTCTTACGTATTTTTAAACGGAAAAATAATAGATGAAAGAATTTAAAAAAAACAAGAAAGCGGCGGCATTAAAATACGACCCCATAAAAAACGGCGCTCCAGTTTTAGTAGCAAAAGGCAGGGGAGAATTTGCCGAAAAAATATTAGAGATAGCTAAAAAAGAAAATATACCGATTACTCAAAACGACGCTCTTGCGGATATTCTCGACGGACTTGATATATATCAGGAAATACCGCCGGAACTTTATAAAGCTATAGCGAATATTTTTGCGTTTTTATACAAACTGGACGATAAAATAAGCCTTCGCTAAACTGTTCCTTTCATTGCGGCTACTATCTCTCTCTGCCTTTTAAAAATATAGTTAAACAGTATATCCTGCTGTGCCGGTTTTATATTTATAGCTTTAGCGCCGGTTTTATATTTTAAATTATCCAACCTGACGTTAGACATTATTTCAAGCCGCAGAGTAACTTCCGGAAGTCCGAGCGGAAACTTAATCTTAACGTTTTCAAGCACAGTATATTTTTCTAAAGGAAAATCCAATAAAAAAGAAAAACCTTCGCCCGAAAGGTCGTAAAGCCGGGTTTCTATATATTTATTGTTATAAAAAAAAGATATGATAACCGGTTCGCTAATGGAGGGTTCTATCCTGAAAAATTTTCTTTTTTCTAAAGATAATATTTCAATCGGCTTGTAAATATCGAATACGAAATAATCCCCGTCTTTTTCGTAATTATAAAGTTTAGACAGAAAAAAATGGTCGTTATTGGAAAACTTAAAAGCTATTTTTAAATAAGACGACTCCGCCATTTTTAAATTTCCGGACTTTGGAATAAGCGAATCTACGGTTATAGTGTCGTCTTTTACTTTAAGAATACTTGTCGTGTATTCGTCGTTAAAAGGAACCGGATAAATAATAACGGGTTTTTTTTGATTGGCAAAACCCTTGAGTATAGAGTGTATTTCCTGCTTTTTTGAATATATATTAATATCCGGATTTTCTTTTAATTTTTTTATATCGAACATGTTTTGAGAACAGAAATAAAAAATAAAATTTATATTATATTAGAATAGCAATGCTCTGTCGTTTTCTTTAAGTTCGTCGATAATTTTTGCATTTTCAAACTGCGAAGAATAGTTAAAAATTTCATCGCGAAAAACTACGCCGTTTATGTTGCAGGAGTGTTCGCAAACGGAAACGTTGTCTATGATATCGTTCAGTTCTTTTAAAAGGGAAATAAATTCCTTATTTTCAGTCAAAAAAACGCCTTTATCGGTAATAAAAATAGATACTGATATATCGCCGTCCTTTTTCGCCGCCGCTTTTATCAATCCGGCAATATTATCTAAATACTTGTCTTCTGAAATTATTATCGCAAGTTTATTTTTATCCATAATATTCATTAATATTGTATATCATTCCCGCCCGCTATATCAATAACAATTTTTTTTTAAAGGTGTCAGATTTATTTATTCGCTTACTCCTGCCTGCGTTTACTGGAAATTAAACTATTTTGGGAAATTTTTTCCTTTTTTTATGGCATGTTTATTGCATAAAATTATATATATTATTCAAGTATGCTTTATAAAATATTTTAATTATCGCAATTATTGAAGTTACAAGGAGTCTTAAAAAAAAATGAACGGCGGTTCTTATATAACATTGAGCGGAATATTGGCGGTAGAAAGACAACTTTCTGCCGTTACCAATAATCTTGCAAACGTAAATACGGCGGGTTATAAAAGCACGAACGTTAATTTCGCCGAATTTTTATCGCAAAAAGCCATAAACGCAAACGAATCCGGCGAAAATAAACCGCTTGTCGATAAAGCGTATCCTATTGTTTTAAATACTTATAACAATATGTCCCAGGGTGCATTAAAAAAAACGGGCAACAGGCTTGATCTTGCCATTAAAGGCAGCGGATATTTCGTAGTTTCAACTCCGACAGGCGTTAAATATACTAGAAACGGCGTATTTTCGCTTAATCAGGCGGGAGAGCTTGTGACTCAGGAAGGGTATCCGGTTTTAAGCACGTTTAAAAAACCTATCTTTCTTAACGAAAGAAGTTCGGACGTAACTATCGGCGGTTCGGGCGAAATAAGTCTTACCGATCCGCAAACCGGCAACGAAATGTATTCCGGTACGATATTAATTGCTAATTTTAAAAACCCGCAATACTTATCTAAATACGGAAACACACTGTTTTCAGAAACTAAAAGTTCCGGCGCTCCCGTCGAAAATCAAAATCCGGATATACTTCAAGGATATATAGAAGAATCCAACGTAAACGAAATCAAAGGCATGGTGCAGATGATAAATATTTCGGAAACGTATAACAATATGATGCAGGCGTTAAAATCATATTCTACGGTAGATAATACTGCGATTAACACAGTCGGAGCGGCGGTATAAATTAAAAAATTTATAATAAATAATATATTTATTAATATAGATTAATTATATAATTACGGAGGTTATTCATTAGATGAGAGCTTTATGGACGGCGGCTACCGGAATGGAAGGACAGCAGATAGAAATTGACAACATAGCAAATAATCTTGCAAATACCAATACCACCGGTTTTAAAGAATCGAGGGTCAATTTCGAAGACCTTTTTTACCAGACTATTAAGTCTCCCGGAGCTTATTCTTCGGAATATACCCAGTCTCCTACGGGAATTCAGATAGGTCTCGGTTCAAAAGTGTCTTCTATAGAAAAAGAGTTTACGCAGGGCGATCTTCAGCAGACCTCGAATCCCTTAGATATTGCAATTTCGGGTCAGGGTTTTTTTCAGGTGCAGATGCCAGACGGCGAAACGGCATATACAAGAGACGGAACTTTTGATACTAATTCGCAGGGACAGTTAGTAGATGCCAACGGATATCCTCTGGTTCCAAGTATTACAATACCGCCTAACGCCACGTCGGTAACTATTTCCGAAAACGGAACGGTTACGGCGGTAATATCCGGACAGACTAATCCTGCGCAAATCGGAACTATCAGTCTTGCAAATTTTATTAATCCGGCGGGACTTAACAGCATAGGCAGCAATCTTTATCTTCAAACTTCGGCTTCAGGCGTTCCGCAGGTCGGCACGCCAAATCAAAACGGGCTTGGAACGCTCCAGCAGGGGTTTTTGGAAATGTCTAACGTAAATCTTGTAGGGCAGATGGTTGACATGATTACGGCTCAAAATGCTTATACCATAGATTCAAAGGCTATTACGACCGCAAATCAGATGCTTCAGACTATGAGCGGTTTAATACCTTAATAAATTTTAATAAATTAACGTAGTTACGATAAATAAATTAAATTAATTTATTAAATAAAACATAAAGGCAGATAATATATGATAACTAAGATAATAAGATAATAAAAATAAACAGATGGATAGAATGAAATTAATTTTTGCATTAACGATATTAATCGCGGCAGTTGTTTTATCGGACGGCGGATTTAACATTAAAAATGCGGAGGCGGCTTATTCGGGTGCAACCGTCATCGGCAATAAGAGCAGCGATATTTTACTAAAACGTTTAATAATAAAAGCTTACTTAAAAAAAGTTCCTTTAAAATTTAAAAAGTATTTTCACTTCGGTAATTTTCATTTCAATATGCCTTATAAAAATTTTAATTTAAAAAATTTAAGAATAAATATTGCCGATACCGGATATTCCGGATATCATACGGCTTTAATAAAAATTATAAACGAAAAAAACGGCGAGATGCAGGGTTTGGATGCCGCTACTTTTAAAACGTCTATTTATGCTCCCGTCGCCGTTGCATCCGAGACTATCGGAAAATTTCAGATTATAAAAAGCGGCGAGATAAAAATATCTTATAAAAATATTCCGAGTTTAAACGACGGATATTTTTTAAACGTTAAAAAAGCGGCAGGAAGGGAAGCCAAGTTTTTTATTGCCGAAGGGTCGGCTTTAAATAATGCAAATACCGAAAGGCGCAGGATAATAAACTTCGGCGACAGGGTAAATATAATTTACGACGAAAACGGATTAATTTTAAAAACAAAAGGCATGGCTCTGCAATCCGGCGCTTTAAATTCAAAAATAAGGGTAAAAAATTTGGAATCGGGAGAAATAGTGGAATGTATGGTAAAATCGCCTAAAACTGCGGAGGTAAGGTAAATGAATATTAAAAAAAGGCAAATAAAATATAAATCAAAAGTAAAAATATTTTTGGTATTAACTTTATTTTTTGCGGGTTTATTGCCGCTAATGCTTACCGGCTGCGGAGTTAATCCTCCCAAGTCTATGATTCCTCCTACGTATGTAAAACCTACGGCAAAAAATGGAGGACTGCAGTCTAAGCCGGTTCTCGGTTCTCTCTGGACAGGTTCGGGAAGCGGAACTAATCTTTATGCCGATAACGTCGCTTTTAGGCTGAACGATACCGTAACTATTATAGTTGACGACCAGACGCAGGTTTCGGATTCCTCAGGGACGTCTCTTTCGCATAATTCGACGGGTACCGGAGAGTTTGCTTTCGGCACGCTTTCTACTTCTAAACCTACCGGTTATGAAGGTTCTAACGACGAAACTTTTAACGGCGGCGGCGGAGTAGCGGAATCAGGACAGATAAATTCGACGATTCAGGCTCAGGTGGTAAAAGTGTTCCCAAACGGCGACGTAGAACTTAAAGGCGAAAGGGAAGTATCGGTGAACGGAGAAACAAGATTTCTATTAATTAAAGGCATTGCCCGTCCTATAGACATATCGCCGGCAAACACGGTCCTGTCTACCCAGCTTGCAGACGAAAGAATATGGATAAACGGCAGAGGATACGTCAACAGTTCGCAGAGTCCGAACTGGCTGTATAAAATTATGCAGGATATCTGGCCGTTCTAAAGAGAATAAGGATTGGCGAGCAACGGCTAAATTCTTAAAAATAAATAGTATAAATAGTATTTGCAAAATAAAGGTTTGGATAATATATTTGGATTATATAAATAAAATATAAGATATATTATATATAGCAATAATATTTGGAGGCTGCAATAATAAATGAATAAAAAAATATTGTTAATACCCTTAGCTTTCCTGTTCTTGCTTTTTTTGGGCTTAACGGCAGATATCTTTTTTGCTCCTAATTCTTCTTACGCCGCTACAATAGGCAACGTTACTTCCGTTTATGGAGCGATGAGCAATCCTATAGTAGGCTACGGTTTAGTTACAGGTCTCGACGGCACCGGCGACCAGTGGGGCGTTAACGTTACCCAGCAGTCAATAGTTACCATGCTGTCTAAACTCGGCATTAATACTAACGAGGCTTCTCTTTATGAAATAAGGGATACAGCCGCCGTCATGGTAACGGCCGAACTTCCGCCTTTTGCCGTTCCAGGCGAAAAGATAAACGTTACCGTCAGCGCCATCGGCAATGCGGAAAGCATAGAAGGAGGGGTTTTGCTTATGACGCCGCTTAAAGGTCCGAACGGAAAAGTTTACGCCCTTGCGCAAGGCTCTATTTCGACCGGCGGAAGCGTTGCGGCTCAAAACGTGATGCCTCTTCCGGGTTACGTTCCTGTATCGCAGAATTTTCAAACTGCAGGCATTATAGATAACGGCGGAATAGTAGAAAAGGGAGTTTCTATCGGCTTAAATACTTTTAAAACCGTCAGGCTTATTCTTAAAAACCCAAGTTTTACCAATTCTTCGAGAATAGCCGCCGCCATAAACGCAAAAATTGGAAAAGGAACCGCAAAGCCTTTAAATTCCGCAAGCGTAGAAGTCGCAGTTCCGGTTTCTTATTCAGGAAACGTATCTCAGTTTGTATCCGTCGTTAACGCTATAAACGTAAAAACTCATTCTAAAGCAATCATAGTTATTGACGAAAGGTCTGGAACGGTAGTTATGGGCGGCAATATAAAAATAAATCCGGTTGCCGTATCAAACAGGAATATTACGCTTAAAATAAACGGGAAAAGAACGCCAAACGCTTTTTATTTAAAGAAAGGCTTAACCGTTGCTAATCTTGTAAAAGCTCTTAATGCGGTAGGGGCTTCTACCTCAAGTATTATTTCAATGCTGGAATCTATAAAAGCCGCGGGAGCGCTTTCCGCCGAAATAAAAGTTATATAAAAATATATAAAATTAAAATGTATAAATTAATTTATTATCAAAAAGCATAGAACCAGATAACATAATTTATTTAACTTATTACTATATATATTATAGGAGGCAAAATTAAAGTTACGGTTTGAAAATGTCGATTGTTATATACAAGAAAGTAAAATATCTTAAATTTTAAGAAGGTATATAATTATGGCAATCGAAATTTCAAACGTAACGCCTGTAGTCGGCGAGATTATACAAAACGGGAACGTTCAGAAGAAAAAAGACGTTTCTTCTTCGGACAGAGTACAGTCTTCTTCTGATAAAGTTAGCATATCCGGAGACGCAACTTTCATTAGCAATTTAAGAGGGCAGTTAGATTCTTCCGAAACGTCTTCTCCGTCTAAAATTAACGATATAATTCAAAAAATAGCTTCCGGCACGTATGCGGACAGTTCAAAAATAGCCGAAGGCTTGATTAATTCGCTAAATATTTTCGGGGAATAATAACGTAGTAATTTATATATAAAATTAAGCATAATACGGAATATAAATTAATATATATTCAAACTATGAAAAACGAAATTAAACTAAAAAAATACGAAGAGCTTTTAGATATCGTTCTTAAATTAAAAAGCGAGCTTTCTGATTGCTATAGCGTTTTAAAAACAAGTTTTAATCCTTTAAGCAATATAAGTTTATTTGAAAAAAAAGGTGCTATTTTAAAGGAAATAACCGAAAAAATAAAAGAATCCGGTATATTTTTATCAAAGCAGGATGACGAAGTTTCAAAAGGAAACGACGACGGAGCCGAAGAAATTAAAGAAATTATAAAAGCTGAAATTTACGAACTTTCCAAGATTAACGAAGCATTTTCTTCTTTGATCAGAAAAAATATAAATTATAATCAGCTGACCATTTCTTTTATTACGGATGCTTTTAAAAGAAATTCTATTTACGACAGATCCGGCTCAAACAATGCATCGTTTTCTCCTTTAAAGAACGTTTTAATGAAATCCGGCGTGAGGATATAAAAAATGATAACCGTAAATAATATACTCGACATTGCAGACTCGGCAATGAACGCAAATACGGCGGCTATGAACACGGTTTCGCAGAACGTCGCGAACGTCAATACGCCGTTTTACAACAGCGAAACTCCGATAGAAACCGAAGCTCCGGCGGTAGTAGGAGCTCCTTATACATACGGCACCGGCGTAAACGTCAATCAAGTTCAAAGAAGCACCGATAATTTCGTACAGTCGGAAGTCAACAACGAAACAGGACAAAACAGCTATTATACGACGTTATATCAGGGTTTGGACCAGATTCAGAATCTGTTCAACGACCAGACGGGTTCGGGTTTCAGTTCCCAAATTTCGCAATTTTTCAACGATTTTCAGAACGTCGCGAACAATCCCTCTAATACTTCGCAGAGAACGGCTTTATTATCCGATGCCCAGTCGCTTACTGGTTCTATAAATAACGCTTACACCACTATAATGAATACGGTAGGGTCAACTAACAATTCGATACAGGGTTTAATTCCTCAAATAAACAATCTTACTACGCAGATTGCAGGTCTTAATCAGCAGATTACTTATGCTCTTAACGCGGGCAGTAACGCAAACGAACTGCAGGACGAACAAGCAAACGCCATAAACAGTCTTTCCAAACTTGTAAATATTTCATATTATACCAATAATAACGGAAAAACAAATATTGCACTCGGCAATGTACCGTTAGTATCGAGCGATACTTCTTTTAATCTTTCTACTCAAGTTGACCCGTCTAATGCTTCAAACTTAGACGTAATGTGGACAGGCCCCGACGGCTCCGCTCAGCCCGTAACAAGCCAGGTAACCGGCGGCACTCTGGGCGCATACGTAAATCTTGAACAAAACGTAGCGCCGTCTTACATAAACCAGCTTAATTCCCTTGCGGCGTCCGTTACCGATAACGTCAACTCCCTGCAATACAACGGTTACGGTTTGGACGGCTCTACCGGCAACTATTTCTTCACGCCGGATTTGACGACGGCGGTAACTAATGGTACTGATGCAACTATATCTACCGGTATGGTAACTAATCCGGCTGATTTGACTGGGGATAGCTATCAGATTTCAACGACTGGTGGCGGTGTTTTTACGGTTCAAAATACTACAACTGGTCAAACTTTAAACAGTTCTGCCGTAAGCGTTTCTTCCGCTACTAATAAATACAATCAGAAAGTTTATACTATAGGTTTTGATGGGGTATCGGTAAATATTACCGGAACATCAACTTCAGGAACTGCTCCCGCAAACGGTGATACTTTCACGGTTAACCAATTGACAACTGACCCTGCTTTTACTATGGCGGTCAATCCGAATCTTACGACTTCACAAGTAGCGGCGGCTTCAGCCGTTTCAACAGCGGTTAATCCTAACAATACCGGTGACGCAACTATTAGTGCCGGAGCGGTTATTAATCCTACGGACGTTACTAACGGAACGACTATAGCAAATAGCAATGTAGGCGGACAATATACTATTAAATATACGGGACATGGAACAACAGATACCGGAGATTTTACAGTTACCAACAATACTACAAATTTAACTCAAACAATAAATAATATACCAATTACGACAAATTCGTCAGGTCAATCCGAATATTCCATTTTTTTTGGTAATCAGAGTTTTAGCGGTAGTAATGGCGGGCAGGCAGAAAACTTTCACGTTACCATTACAGGAACGCCTCAAATCGGCGATTCTTTTACGGCAAACGTTTTGAGTCCGTCAAACTCTTCATCCGTAAGCAACGGCTCAAATCTTAATAGTAATTATAAAACACCCATGACCTTATCCAACATGAATTCTGCGGGTTTATCAGGCAACAACGAAAACGCGCTTGCCCTCGGCGCGCTTCAAAATAATAATCTGCCTATTAACGGGACAAATTCTACCATTTCGACCTATTATTCTAATATAGTTTCAAATATTGGAACGCAGGCTCAGAACGCTAATACAAACTATACAAATTCGACGTCGGTTTTAACGAATTTGCAGAATCAGCTCCAATCTTTCGTCGGAGTAAATATGAATCAGCAAATGACTAACCTTGTCAATTACCAGAATTCGTATCAGGCGGCGGCGGCGATTACAAGCTCGGTTCAGGCAATTATGACGGCGCTTTTAAGCACGGTGCCGTAATTAATAAAAGACTGGATTCCCGCCTGCGCGGGAATGACAAGAAAAAAAAGGTGTCAGATTTATTTATTCTCTTACTCTGGTCTGCACTTGCGGGTATATAGCGATAAAAGACATAAAGGATAAAGGTGTCAGATTTTATTTTCCGCATACGAGATATTCAATTTAAGTGTGAAGTTATTTGCGGAAAATTAATCTGACACCTTTATCCAAAGCGTAAAGAAAAGTGTTTGGAGGCAAATAAAATGATACAGATAACTAATGCGATGATGTATAACAATATTAATAATGAACTGCTTAACGAATCTAACAGCGTATATAACCTTCAGGATGAGATTTCGAGCGGCTTGCAGATTATGTCGCCGCAGAATAATCCGGGCGGCATGGTTAACGTTTTGTCGTATAACAACAGTACTGCACTCGTTACGCAGTACAATTCAAACGTTAGTATCGCCGGCAATATCGGTTCTTTAGCTTCTTCTACAATAACAAACGCAATGAACGTGGTAAACCAGGCAAATTCTCTTGCCGTCGAAATGGCAAACGGGACGAATACTCCTGCAAATAATCAGGCGGCAGCCCAGCAGGTAGGGCAGATGATTAACGAACTTACGCAGTATGCGGATACCTCTTATAACGGACAAAATCTTTTTACAGGGAACAATTTAAATTTGACGTCGGCATATACGGCCGTATCTCATAAAATTACTGGTTTAATCGGAATACCCTCATCCTCATCCCTTTCTTATAATGTTTATACTTATGCAGGAACGGATACTAGCCAGAATTATCAGATAACCCAAAATGAAACTGTAACGCCTACGCTTACCGCCGATGCTATCTTCGGAAATGACCCCGTCCCCTCAAGCACATCCTCTGCAACAGTTCCCTCCGGTCTCATTTCCGTTCTTTCGCTTTTTCAGTCGGAACTTCAGAAAAACGTGTATCAGCAAAATTCATCATCTATTATTCAAGGCATACAGAACGGATTAAGCACTATGACTGCCGCACAGGCTACTATAGGAACGGTAACGGAGAGGCTTAATGAACAGCAGACGAGCTATCAGACCGTTTTGACAAATATTTCCCAACTCCTAAGCCAGACGCAGGACGTGAATGTAGCGCAGGCTATGACTAATCTTACGCAGGCGCAGGAGTCTTATCAGGCTACGCTAGAAGCTTCGTCTAATATTACTTCGCTTACGCCTATGCTTCTCCAGTATTTAAAATAGTCTATAGGTCTTCATATTTTCTATATGCTATTATGCTATATTATAAGCTATAGCCTATAATTATAATAGCCCGTAAGTTTTACAAACGATGCGCAATAAAATAGCAATACAAAACAATAAAAATATCATATAATATAACAAATAATTTTAATCATGCTGATTCTTACGAGAAAGGCCGGAGAGAGCATTAAAATCGGCGACGACGTAACTATAGAAGTATTATCTATGTCGGGGAGCAGCGTAAAAATAGGAATAGACGCTCCAAAGTCTATAAATATTTTAAGAAAAGAACTTTACGATATAATTAAGAACGAAAATATAAACGCTTCGGCAGTCAGCTTAGACGATATATCCGGTTTGAATAAACTAAACGAACTGAATGAGCTTAATAACTTCGATAACTTTAATAAACTTAACGAATTAAACGGAATTAAAAATTTAAACGTTTTATCCTCGGATAAAAATAAAAAAATATAAAAGGAGTTTTATAATTAATGGATTCCGAAATTTTAGTAAAAAGTATATATTATCCCGAAGGGGTTGCGGTAGAAAAGTCGAAAATTTTAGAATTCGTTAAGCCTATACTGGGATTTAACGATTTAAAAAAATATTGCATATTAAATATAAATAAAGAAAAAAATCTTCCTTTTTTTATACTGCAAAGTATCGAAAACGATAAACTTTGCTTTATCGTAGCCGACCCGAACTATTTCTTTAAGGATTATACTGCGGGTATAACGGAAGAAGATAAAGAACTTATAGGATTAAAAGATAAAACCGACGCTATTATATTCGTTATAGTAACCGTTTTTAAAGACTTATATTCCTCTACGGTTAATCTAAAAGCTCCGATAATAATCAACGTTAAAAGCCGAAAAGCTATGCAGACAGTCTTAAACAACGATTTATACGACGTTAAACAGAAACTTCCCATAAATCCCGTTAAAGCCTGATGCAATAATAATTCCAACCATTAATTATTAACTATTAACCGTTAATAAACGCCGCCGCTTTCGGGGTTTCTTCTGTCGGTTATTATATTTGAACCGGACATATCTTTTGCGGCTTTTTTAAGTCCCGAGACTATTTCGCTTATCTGTCCGTAATGCGTAATTTTTTTATTTACGTTTTCTATAATTGCTATAGACAGGCTCATTATAGGAAATCTTTGAAGATTTTTTTGCCTTCCGTAAGCTTCTATGTATCCTCGTTCTTTATCCGTGTTATCGTAAAAAGAAAGGATGATTTTATCGAAATTAGCTATTATATTGTTTGATATTTCCAATATGTCCTCGTTGTGGGACATTATTACGAAATCGTCGCCGCCTATATGTCCTATAAATACGTATTTTTCGATATTTCTGCGTTTTGCTTTGGAAATATCGTAAACGGTAGTAGCAATAAGCCTTGAGGTCATCATTATAACTTCGTCGCCCCTCAAAAAACCGTATTTGTCGTTATACGATTTAAAGTTGTCTATATCAATATAAGCAAAAGCAAAATCGATATCTTCGTCTAATTTGGTTTTTACCGATTCTATTATTGACGAGTTTCCGGGCAGTTTAGTAAGCGGATTTGCGTCTAATGCCGATTTAGAAGATTTTATTATGCTTTCTGTCTTATACTTGAGTTCGTTTTTGCTTAGCGGTTCTTTAATGTAATCTTTTAAAATATATTTTTCCGATGAGGCAATAGATTTAAAATCAAAATCAGGAGGAATAATAAAAAGAATCGGAATATTGCTCAGCATGTTGTCTATCTGCATATCGTTAATCATTTTCAATTCTTTTTTATATTCAATTTCGTTTTTTTGCATTATAGAACCGATTACTATTATAATTAAATTCGGCGGGGATGCGTAAACCGAATAGTATGCCCGGTTAAAAGAATCGAACATCATTATATTATATTCTTCGAGTTCGTCTTTTATAAAGGATTTATAAAAGTTTTTTTCGGATTCGTCGAGTACCGCAAATATTTTATAAGATTTATTTTTTTGTTTGTTCATGCATTATTATTCAATTTTTATTTGACTAGTCGAATATATTCAGTTCGTCTTTGTACAGATAAATTTCTTCTATCGCCGATTTTATAAAATCGATATTAATTCCTAAAATATTCATGGAATCGGTATTTATTTTTTCTAAGTAAGTTGAGCCTGAAAATCCAACTCCCATAGCCCTTGTCAAAAAATCCGCAATGTTTAATATCGCCGTTTCTTTTTTGAAATCGTCGGCAAGAGCGGGATTATGATGGTATTTTATAGGTATATATATAGAGGAAGGAAGATTCCATTCTTTTACCAGCATATACCCAAGCTGGTCGTGAGATATGTTGAGAATATCATGTTCTACTTTTTCCAAAGGTTTTTCTTCTTTTTGCGCTGTTTCCAATATAGTCTTAAAATCTTTCTTAAAAGTCGTTGCTATAATAATTTTCCCTATGTCATGCAGCAAGCCGACCGCAAACATATTGTCGGGATCTACGGTTTGCTGTTGTTTTTGTTTTTCGTTTGATTTTAATTTACCGGTTTCGCCGGTTTTTTTTATGCTTTTGTTTATTTCCTGAGAAATATGTTTGGAAGCGAATGCGCAGAACAGGGAATGTTCCGAAAGACCGGTCATAGCTTCTTCCATTGCGGTGAAAACCGATGTAGAAATTACGATGCTCTTTAATACGTTTGCGCCTAAAAGCACTATGGCATGGTTAATGCTGTATATTCTTTGCGGAAACCCGTAAAAAGGAGAGTTTACTATTTTTAATATTCTTGCGGACAGGCTGACGTCTTTGGACATCAAATCGCCGATATTTTTGATAGAAAAATTATCGTTATCTATTTCTTCCGAAATTTTAGTTAAAACCTTAGGCAGGGTAGGTATATTTTCGGTTTTTTTAACGGTAGCTATTAACTTGTCCAAGGTGTCTATTTTTTTCATTTGCCGCGTTCACCGGAATTATGGGTTTCGCCGTAAAATTTAATTATCTGATTTTTAATTGCGTCTTTGATTTCTTCCATATATTCATAACCATCGTCATTTTTAAATCTTTTTTCTAAAGACGCTATCTCTTTTTCCATTTTTTCTTTATTTTCTACGGAAATTTCATTATCTTTTTCCCTGTCGCGGCCGGTTCCTTCTATAAATATATGCATTTCTTCGGGAGAAGAATATTCGCCGCTTATTTTTTTTATATTTTCTATAAATTTATCGGTTAATTCCGTTCCTTTTTTAAGAATAGTTATACCTTTTCTGGAAACTATATCTTTTGCCAGGACATCCCCTGCTTTTAATTTGTCGGTTTTAATTTTCTGCATATTTTTCCGTTTTGTGTTGATTTATATTATATCATATTATAAAATTATAATAGTTATTATAATTAATAAGCAAATAAAAATAAATAAAAATAAATAAAAAAATGAATTTATTGAAATTAAAAATTGCCGATAATATTATTATATTGAATAATTATATAATGTTAATTTTATCCGAAAAAAGAGAAAATCCGGTTAATTTAAAAAAAATATTCGAAAGAAAAGTTTTGCTGACGAGATTGTTTTTTAAATCCGGCATACGCTGTGAAAATTTAGATTTAAGCAGGTTTAAAAACATAAACGAAGAAGTTTATAAAATCGATATACAGAATAAATTATCATATATTATAGAATCGGATAAAAAAATTATCGATATGCTGGACGGCATGAAAGAAAACGTCGGCGAAAAAATAGCGATGCTTAATAAAATTTCTTCGGCTATAAAAGCTTATAAATCAAACTAACAATTATTAAATTAAATAAAAAACGGACGGACGATAAATGAATAGCGCGGAAGATTACGATAATTTTTTTTATGAAAATCAGGAGATAGTTTTAGAAACTCCGAAAAATAAATTTAAAGGATATATTACTAAGACAGATAAAAATCTTTTAAGCGTCGTTTTATACGCCTGCTTTGAAGATAAAAAAGTCGTAGAATTTGAATCAAACGATTGCGATACGGAAAAGTATATAGAACTTATAAAAAAAACATCAGATATAAATATAACTAGCTATGGATTTTCTAAAACATATAAATATAAAATTGCGGCAGAGAAAATTCTTAGAAATACCGGCGGTATTTTTCTTCAGGCAAATGTTTCCGGCCAGCCTATAGAAGAAAGGGAAGGAAGGGAGTTTGTCAGGGTAATTGCCGTTATACAGTTTATTTATCAAAAAATTTCTATGGAAGAATTTCTTGAAACTAAAGAGTCTTATATTTCCAGACCTTCTTTTACTACATCGGTCTATGGAATTTACGGCGTAGCTTCGCCGAAAGTATACGGAACGCATGGCGAAAAGGACGAAGATACCCCTATAAATCCTAAATTAGAAAATCTTTTGATAGCCATAAACAGTAAATTGGATGTTATTTTGTCCATATTAAATCCCGAAGCGTCTATTTTTTCGGACGTTAAAGAAAAAAGGGTATCCATAAGCGGTTCCGGAATTATGTGGACCGAAGAAACAGAAGAAGAAACAGATAAAAACAATGCTGCTCAAAATAAAGAGAAAAATAAAGAGGATTTGAAATTAAAACGCGGCGACATATTAAAGATTACTATGCTGTTTCCTTCCATTCCTCAATTCGTAGTAAAAGCTCTGGCACAAGTCGTTAACGTTTCCGAATATCCGCCCGACGAAGGTTCAAATAAAGCCAAGATTTCTTTTGCATGCAAATTCACCGCAATAAACGAATCGGACAGAGACGAAATAATTAAGTTTACCTTTGAACAGCAGAGACGGCAGATAGCTAAACAGAATATTGAGCGGCTATCATGAACTTGGAAGTTCGTTGTTTAAAAAGTTAGACATAACGACTATGTTGACGCGCCTGTTAAGTGCGCGTCCGGCGGCGGTAGAATTGCTGGCTACAGGTTTGTATTTGCCGTATCCGGAAGCAGACAGCCTAGCCGGGGGAAAATTAACGCTTTTTATAAAAAAACTCAGGACGTTGACCGCCCTTGCGGTTGAAAGCATCCAGTTGTTTGGATATTTTACGCTTCGTATCGGCGTAGAATCGGTATATCCTTCTATGGATATATTATTGTCGACTTTTAATAGTTCGGAAGCTATATATTTTAATAGCGGATGATATTTTGTTATTATTCTTGCACTGCCGGAATTAAAAAAGCTTGAACCCTTAAGAGATATAACAAGGCCCCTCGTAGATTTATAAACTCTTAGCGAAGATTTATACGATGCATTTCCGGCGGCAAAAGATTTTATTTTTGATTCTATTCCCGTAAATACCGCCGATTCCTGCCGTTCTTCTTTAATAAGCTTTTTATTCGATTTAGATACCTTAAATTGGGAAGGCGAAACCTTAGGCACTACTATCTTTGGAGTAGAAGCTATATTCGGCTTTGAACGCGAAACCG
This sequence comes from bacterium, assembly GCA_021813595.1. The sequence goes on along the minus strand of JAKAKF010000091.1, from coordinate 22,782 downwards.
TTATAAACTTATTGGCTCCAAATGCCTGCTGTATCGAAATTGCAAGCTCCTTTAATCTGACGTTGTTTACTTTCGATATTGCAAACATTACTATAAAAAAGGACAGGAGAGTGGTAAGAAAATCCCCATAGCTGATCATCCATCTTTCGGAATTCGAATGTTCCGGACATTTTTTCTTTTTTCTGGACATTCTTATTTTTCTCCATTTTTCAAATCGTAAGCTTTTTTCTGCTCTGTGCTTAAAAAAGACTTAAGTTTTTCTTCTATAAGTCTAGGATTTTCGCCGTTCTGAATGCTTCTTATGCCCATAAGGATAAGCTCGTACCTTAAAACTTCCACTTTAAGGTTCATTTTAAGTTTACTGGATATAGGAAAAAGTATTGTGTTTGCAAAAGCAAGACCGTAAAGCGTTGCCGTAAATGCGACTGCAATACCTGCGCCTAGTCTGTTAGGCTGGTTCAGATGCTGCATAACGTGTATAAGACCTAAGACTGCTCCTATGATGCCGAGCGTCGGTGAATAGCCGCCCGCCTGCTCGAATATTTTAACGCTTTCGTCGCCGAATTCTTCTATATTAGACAACTCCGTTTCCATAATATCCATGACTACCTGAGGATCTATGCCGTCCACTACTAACTGAAGCGCTTTTTTTATAAAAGGGTCGGATGAGGCTTCTATTTCCGATTCCAATGCAAGAACGCCGTTTTTTCTTGCTTTCGTTGCGTAATTCAACAGGTCGGAAATTGTAGTTTCATAATCGACTTTTTTTGATAAAATAACTCCTTTTGCGGATATAATCGCTTTTTTAAGGTTATCCATCCTGTTTCCGGCAACCGTTGCGCCGGTTGTTCCTACTATAACTATTACGAAACCGATAGGGTCAAGCAATTGCATCAAATTAGAACCTTGGAGGAAATTTCCGAATATTATTCCGCCGAGACCCAATATAAAACCGATAATAGAAGCTATATCCATTGTTTGTATATTTATAAAAAGATTAAATTATATTAAAATAAATCTAAATAATAATAAATTTTCTATATTATAATACAAAAAATATTTTTTTTAAATATCTTATAAATCAATTTTAATAATAAACGATGATTTTATAGCCGCCGGTTAAACTTTTATTAACGTTGGCATTATGATATAATATAAAAAATTAAAATTTATATTAAATTTAAGTTGCGTTCATGCCGCATATTTTAAACGACAATGGAAAAATTAAATATTAATCTTAACATTCCGGTTTCTTCGGAACCGAAAATTTCGAGCGAAGCTTCCGTTAAAAATAACGGTAAAAATGAAATTACCCCTGAAGAGCTTAGCGAAATAAAAACGGTCGCCGTTAAATTCGAAAGCCTTTTTTTAAATATGATTTTTGATTCTATGTCTAAGGCAGTGGAAAAAGGCTCTTTTATAGATAAAGGTACCGGCTATAAAATTTACAATTCCCTTTTTTACGAGGCCGTAGCTAACAACAACAGCTACGGTAAAGGCATAGGCATAGCAAAAATGATCGTCGATTATTTTAAAGAGCATCCGTCTTTGATAGCAAAGGACGGAATAAAAGGACTAAGTTCTTCTGTCGCTTCTATGTCCGCTACCGGCAATTTATTTCAGGCATACGGATTAGCTTCAAAATATGGGGGCGCCGGCGCCGAAGGACTGAAACTTAACGCTTTGAAATCCGACGGCGCTTCCGGTTCTGACGCCTCAGGAGTTACCGAAGATTATGCCACCGCCGACGGTCTTGCAAAAAAAGCTTCCGAAATTTACGGCGTTCCGTACGGTTTAATAAAAGCCGTAATCAAAACGGAATCCGGTTTTAATCCTTATGCCGTTTCCAATAAAGGCGCCGTCGGACTTATGCAGTTAATGCCTAAAACTGCAGAAGAACTGGGCGTCGATCCTTACGATCCCGAAGGCAACGTTTTAGGCGGAACGCTTTACCTTAAACAGCTTTTGGACCGTTACGGAGGCAATACCGAGCTTGCTCTTGCCGCATACAACGCCGGTATAGGAAATGTCGAAAAATATAACGGAATACCGCCGTTTGAAGAAACGGAAAATTACGTAAAAACCGTTCTTGCTTACTATAAAGAATACTCTTGATTAATTTTAAGCGGGATTATCATCGTATAAATTTTATCATATCGTTTATTTTATATTATGGGAAGACTTATAAATTTAAAAGAATACGCCGGTATGCTCCAAGACTTTAATCCTATGCTTATAAAGGGAAAAATAGTTAAAGCCGTCGGACTCGTCCTTGAAGCTAAACATCCTGATCTTTCCATAGGAAAAATCTGCCGCATTAAAGGTAAAAACGACGTGTCTTCAAAAGGTATCACCGCAGAAGTTATCGGTTTTAAAGACGACAAGGCAGTTCTTATGCCTTACGGCGATATAGGAGGCATAAGTTTAGAAAGCGAGGTTATTCTTTTAGAAGAAGAGGAAAAATTTCCGGCAGGCGAAGAACTGCTGGGAAGAGTTGTGGATCCGTTCGGCAATCCGTTAGACGATAAAGGAAAAATTCAATGCGGCGGTTATGCAAAGATAGTCAACGAGCCTCCATCTCCTTTATCCAGAAAAAGAATTAACGAAGTTATGGACGTCGGAGTAAGGGCGGTAAATTCTTTTTTGACGATAGGCAAAGGGCAGAGGATAGGTATATTTGCCGGCTCAGGGGTCGGCAAAAGCACTCTTCTCGGCATGTTTACCAAATATTCTAAATCAGACGTAAATATTATAGCGCTTATCGGCGAAAGAGGGCGCGAAGTTAAAGAATTTATAGAAAAAAGTCTAGGAGAAGAAGGTTTAAAAAAATCCGCCGTTATCGTCGCTACGTCGGATAAATCCCCGTTGGTCAGAATGAGAGGAGCTTTTGCGGCAACAGCCCTTGCGGAATATTTTAGGGACAAAGGACTTGACGTGCTTTTTCTTATGGATTCCATTACCAGGTTTGCAATGGCTTCGAGGGAAATAGGACTTTCGGCGGGAGAACCTCCGACGGTAAGAGGCTATACGCCATCCGTTTTCAGCGTTTTGCCGAAACTGTTAGAAAGAGCTGCCAACTCCGATAAAGGAAGCATCACCGGAATATATACGGTTTTAGTAGAAGGCGACGATATGAACGAACCTGTTTCCGACACGGTAAGGTCTATACTCGACGGACATATAGTTCTTTCGAGAAAAACGGCGGAAAAAGGAATATTTCCGGCGATAGACGTTTTAAACAGTTTGTCCCGCGTCATGCCGGACATAGTTTCAAAAGAGCATCTGCTGTCCGCACGAGAGGTTTTAAAAGTGGTTTCGGAATACAGGGTAAACGAAGACCTTATAAATATCGGCGCTTATTCCAAAGGTTCCAGCGAAGCGATAGATTTTGCCATAGACCATATATCTAAGATAGAAAACTTTATAAAACAGACCCCCGAGGAAAAATATTCTTTCGAGGAAAGCATTAACGAAATGACCGGACTGCTGAATTAAATAAACAAACCGCGAACTAAATATAAAAAAATAAAATAAAAAAATATGAACAAATATAGGATAGGCAAAAAAGATGCTTTGTCGCTGTTTAAAAACGATAACATTATCGAACTTGGAAAAATAGCCGACGGTATAAGAAAGAAAAAACATCCGGACGATATAGTCACGTTTATTATAGACAGAAATATTAACTACACCAACGTCTGCATCTCGGAATGTAAATTTTGCGCTTTTTACAAAAAATACGGAGTGTGCGACGACGACGCTTACGTGCTGACGAAAGAACAAATTTTCGATAAAATCAGGGAAACAAAAGAACTTTCCGGTACGCAGATTCTTCTTCAGGGCGGATTAAATCCCGATATAACTATAGACTACTATATTAATCTGTTAAACGATATTAAAGAAAATTTCGATATACATATACATGCGTTTTCTCCGCCGGAGATTACTTTTATCGCCCGTTCAAACGATATGACTATCAGAGAAACCGTAAATCTTTTGAAAGAAGCAGGCTTGAATTCCGTACCGGGCGGAGGAGCGGAAATATTAGTCGACAGGGTAAGAAAAAAAATAAGCCCGAATAAGATAGACAGCGGGCAGTGGCTTAAAGTCATGGAAGAAGTTCACAATGCGGGTTTAAATTCTTCCGCCACCATGATGTTCGGAACTATAGAAACCGATGAAGATATAGTGGAACATCTTTTAAAACTTAGAGACCTTCAGGATAAAACCGGCGGTTTCAAGGCTTTTATTCCTTGGAGTTTTCAGAGTAAAAATACGTCGCTTAATCCAAGGGGCGTTTTCGGTCATTATTATCTTAAAGTACTTGCGGTTTCAAGAATAGTTTTAGACAATTTCGATAATATTCAGGCGTCATGGGTAACGCAGGGAGCGAAAATGGGGCAGGTCGCGTTAAGTTTCGGAGCTAACGATATGGGTTCCACAATGCTTGAAGAAAACGTAGTAAAAGCGGCGGGAACGGCAAACAGAACAGTCGATGAAAAATTAATGGTTAGATTAATTAAGGACGCGGGATTTATTCCTGCGCAGAGAACGAATAATTATACGCTAATAAAAAAATATCGCTAAATATATATATTTTTTTAAAATTAAAATTATGTTATAATTTTTATAAATAAACAACAAATTATATTATAAAAAGGCGGGGGCATAATTTCCGTGACGGAAGAAAAGCTTTTACATTTTAAAAATATTTTAAACAAAAAATTAGAGTCTTTGCTCGACGATGCTCTTAAAACCGTCGACAGCATGACGAAAGAAGACGATAATTTTCCCGACCCTAACGACAGGGCGACTTTAGAATCCGACAGAAACTTCGAACTAAGGATACGCGACAGAGAAAGGAAACTAATTCCTAAAATACAGGAAGCGCTGTCCAGAATAGAAAACGGTACTTACGGAATATGCGACGAATGCGGCGGAGAAATTTCCGAAAAAAGATTGGAATACAGGCCGGAAGCTACTTTATGCATTGCCTGCAAAACTAAACAGGAAGAACTTGAAAAAAGGAAGAATAAGTAATAATATTAAAATAGCGGTATTACAAATATATCAAAATTAATCTAACGGCTGTTATTTATTAAGGATAATGCCATGATAAATTTAGCGAACAGAATTACTCCCAGAAAAAAAATTCTTCTGGTAGAAGACAACAGGATGCATTCGGAACTTGTGCGAATTATTATACAATCGTCTTTTGACGCCGACGTAACTATAGCAGAAAACGGCAGGGACGCATTGGATAAAATTACCGAAGGAAATATTTTCGACCTTATTATTATCGATATAATGCTTCCGAAAATAAACGGTCTCGACGTTCTCAGGACTATCAGAAAAGTTTACGACAAAGTTCCCATTTTAATGATAAGCGCTCTTAACGATAAAGAAACCGTAAAAAAAAGTTTTGAAGACGGAGCTACCGATTACGTCGATAAGCCTATAAGAAACGAACTGCTCAGAGACAAAATAAGCCTTCTGCTTAACGCCAGGTCTTTGTAATTTAAAATTTATAATTTATTATCGCTGTATATAATATATAATATTAATAAATAGATATTTATTACTTAACTATCAAGGAGAAATAAGTTTAGCTTGAAGAAACTGAATAATTTTATGAACGGTGTCATGGCAAAAATCCTGATATACGGCGGCGGCAAAGCCGCTAAGACTATGATTGAAATGCTTCGAGACGATAAAAACGTCGAGATAGCCGCGTTAACCGCCAGAAATTTAGACAAAGAAGGCGCCGTCTATGCAAAAGAATCCGGAATAAAATGCTTTAAAACGATTAAGGAAGTTAACGACTCTAATATAAATTTTAATATAATATTTAATCTGACCGGAGAACCTGAATTAGAACTTGCCGAGCTTGCGTTGCTTCACGACCACGGAATAGAGATTATTAATTCCGTCAGTTCCAAACTTATTTACGACCTGCTTTACGACAGGCACAAAAATCATATCGATAAAGAAAGCATTATTAAGCAGTTAAGAGAGCAGAAGGCATACTTTAAAAATATCTTAGACGATTCTTTCGATATGATTATGGTCACCGACCGCCGCGGTATAATTACCGAATTTAATAAGGGCGGCGAAAATATGCTCGGTTATTCCCAGAAAGAAGTTATAGGAAAGCGCGCATCCGAATTTTATATAAATCCTCAAGAAAGAGACGATATTTTAGAAAAACTTCAAAAAGATAAATTCGTAGCAAATTACGAAACGCTGCTTAGAAAAAAGGACGGAAGTACGGTTGATATATCCCTTACGATATCCCGCATTATGGATAAGAATGGAGATATAATAGGAACTATAGGCATTTCTAAAGATATTACGGATATAAAGTTGCAGGAAAAAAGGCTGAAGGAGCTGAACGAAAATCTTGAAAATAAGGTTATAGAAAGAACTAAACAGCTTGAAGAAAGCAACAGGGAACTTAGAAAATCAAATGAGTTAAAATCCAAATTTATCGCAAATATGTCCCATGAACTCAGGACGCCGCTAAATGCAATTATAGGCTATTCCGATTTGCTTAAAGATTCGGCGGATTTAAGCGAAAAGCATAAAAAATATACCAATAACATATTAGTATCGGGCAAACATCTGCTCCAGCTTATAAACAATATTCTCGACATATCTAAAATAGAAGCGGGCATGTTCACTCTTGAATACTCCGTTTTTTCTATTAAGGAAGCTATAGACGAAGCTATCGTCGTTTTAAAATCGCTTGCCGGAAAAAAGAATCTTACGATAACCGTCGATTATGAATGTTCCCAAGATTACAAACTGTATTCCGATAGAATTAAATTTAAACAGGTGATATATAATCTTTTAAGCAACGCCATAAAATTTTCTTTTGAAAATACCGAAGTTAAAGTAGTGTGCAAAAATGTTTCTCCCGCCGTAAATATTAAACCGGAAACATCTCGCGATAAATTGTTTGAATACATACAGATAGACGTTATAAACAGCGGAATAGGCATAGACGATAATTTTAAAAATAAAATATTCGAAGAATTTACTCAGGCGGATAATAATTACTCTAGGCAGTATGAAGGAACGGGCCTCGGACTTGCTTTGACGAAAAAAATAATAGAACTGCACGGAGGGCATATAAACTTTGAATCGGTCGAAAACGGTTTAACCGATTTTACTTTTATCCTGCCAAATCCTCTTGAAGCCGAAAAAGCTGCCGCAATGAGCGTCGAAGAAACCGAAAAAACTTTAATAACGGTAGATGCAAAAACTTTTTTCTGGAACAACAACGCCAAAAGAAATAAACCTTTAGTGCTTGTTTCAGAAGACGACCGCCCTACCTCTGAAATTTTAACTATAAACTTGGTAAACTCGGGATATTCGGTTGCCCATGCATACGACGGAATAGAAGCCGTCGAAAAGGCGAAAAGTTTAAAGCCTTTCGCTATTCTATTAGATATTATGCTGCCGAAAAAGGACGGATGGGACGTTTTAAACGAATTAAAAACCGACAAAGACACAAAAAACATACCGGTAATTATAACGAGCATAATAGACAATAAAGACTTGGGATTTGCGCTAGGCGCTACGGATTATCTTATAAAACCTATAGAAAAAGAATCGCTTATTCATACTCTTTCGCAGTTTACATTGACCTCTAAAAGAAAAAAAAGACAGGTTAATATTCTGCTTGTCGACGACGACCCGATAGTTCATAAAATGATAGGAAAAATTTTGGCGGATGAAGGTTTTAATCTCGTCCATGCATACAACGGCGAAGAAGGCCTTAAAATGTCAATAGAGCTTAAACCCGATTTGATACTGCTAGATTTGATAATGCCGGACATAGACGGATTCGAAGTAGCCGAAAACATAAAAAAACATCCTATATCTGCTCAAATACCTATATTCATTATAACGTCCAAGGATTTGACGGTGGAAGAAAGGCTTAAACTTTCCGGCAATATTGAAAGAATAATAGGCAAAAAATCTTTTTCCGCCGAAGAATTAAGCCGCTCTATAAGGGAATTGGAGCTTATCTATCCCCAAAAAGCAGGTTTATTTGATGAAATTACCGGTCTTTTAGATCATAATTATTTTAATATAAGATTGGCTCAGGAAATTAACAGGGCAAAAAGATACAATATAGTTTTCAGCGTAGTTTTTTTAGATATAGATAATTTTAAAGAATATTGTGATTTAGTAGGAAATTTTCATTCCGACATAGCGCTTAAAAAAATATCGGAAATTTTAAAGAAAATGCTTAGGGGCTCTGATGTAATAGTAAGATTCGGCTATGACGAGTTTGCAATAATATTAAATAATACCTTAAAAGATGCGGCCGTATTTGTCGCAAACAGGTTCTGTTCTGTGATAAGGGATTATCCTTTTTATAAAGAAGAAGAGTTGAACTCGAAAAAATTAACGGCTTCTTTTATAGTCGCTTCGTTCCCGAAAGACGGAGAAACTCCCGAAGAGCTAGTTTCTAAAATATATAACAAGCTTTGCGATATTAAGAGTTCTGGGGGAAATACCGTAGCGGAAGTAAACTGAGTAATTAAAAAAAGTAAAGAAATAAATTAATATTAATTATTGATACGTTGCATTATTAAATTAAATTAATTATATAATATGCGTAATAAAATTCTTATAGTAGAAGATAATGCTATAAATCTTGATTTAATTACGGCAATGCTGGAGCCGTTCGATTTAGATATAGTAACGGCCGAAGACGGTTACGAAGCGCTTAAAAAAACGGATGAAAATCCCGATATTGCTTTAATCCTTCTCGATATAGGGCTTCCCGGGATAGACGGAATAGAAGTTTTTAAAAGGTTGAAATGCAATGAAGCATACAAAAATATTCCCGTTATTGCGGTTACGGCGCACGCCATGGCAGGTAATAAAGAACATCTGATATCTCTTGGGTTTAACGATTTTATCGCAAAACCTATAGATAAAAACATACTTTACGAAAAAATAAGGGAATATTTAAAAATTGAAGGATAAAGCGGACGAATTTAAATTTTACACGGAACTAAAGGTTAGATACGAAGAAACCGATGCAATGTCCGTCGTTTACTACGGTAAATATTTCGTATTTTTCGAAGTTGCAAGAACGGAGTATCTTAAAAACATAGGCTATAAATATACAGACATAGAAAAAGAAGGCTTTTACTTCGTTGTAGCAGAATCCAACTGCAAATATTTTAATCCTGCGAAATACGACGACGATTTAAAGATATATACAAAAATAGAATATATAAAAAATTCAAGTTTTAATTTTATTTATAAAATAGTAAGAGAAAATAATACCGAAAACCTGCCGAATAACGGCGTATCTTCGCCTTCAAATCATACCGATATTGCCTCCGGATACACGGTTTTAGTCTGCGTCGACAACGTAGATTTTAAACCTAAGCGTATTCCAGAATACCTTAGAAAAGCTATTAAGAATTTCGAAAAATACTGATAATTTTGTGACGGGGACAGAATTGAATTCTGTCCTTTTTCCCGCTATTGCCGTTTCCTTCCTTATTTGCGGAATTTTGTAACGTAAATGTAACAAAAAATTAACATATTTTTAACATTTTCTTCATAATCCTGAAACATTAAAATGATTAAATAATATTATCTCAATTATATCAGTTTTTTAATATTGATATTAAATTAATTTAATCGTTAAGTTTAAGGAGGGACGCAGAAATGTCCGCAAGAAAATTAGAAAACGCCGTTTACTTTAACTATTTTAATCCGCTTAAAACATTTAAAAAGATTGAAAGGTTTAAAAATTTTTATTTTAACGTTTCTGTAAATATCGCCGCAAAAATTCAGTCCGAAACTAAAAAAAATAAGGCAACTAATGTATCTTACGGCAAGGTTTTATTATCTGTTTTTGCTTTCGGAAGTATTATCTCCGTCGCTTCATGCGCTTCCGCTATGATAAACTTAAATCAGGGTTCGCTCGGTATAGGCGCTTCCGGCATTTTAAACGAAGCTACGACGTGGATATGCTACAGGCTTGCTCCCGCTACTCTTACCATAGGACTCGTTAAAGGCTTTTACGATATAAAACAGCACAAACCGGATGCCGCAAGAAAAGCGTTTATAACTGCGGCGGCAGGAACAGGCGTTATGCTTGCTCCGACTATAACAGGGGCAATACTCGGAATAGTCCAGAATGCGGGAGGCGCTGCCGCCGGTATGAATATTGGAGCCGGTAACGGCGCAACGACGATAGGACAGCCTTAAAATGCTGCATAAATAAAAATAATTATAACAATACATATATATAAATAAAATAAAAAATGACTCAAAAAAAACAGAACAAAGCAATAAATGCGCAAGGATATACCGAATTTAAAATATACAGCGAAATACACGGAAAAATAACGAGATTCGGGCTTGAAATTTACGACTGGGCATTTTTTATTTTTTTGACTACGGCTTCTATATTAATATTTAAAAAAGCTATTATTATAGCGATATTGTCGGATACCGCAACATTAATATTTATAAAAAAGTATAAGAAAAATAAACCGGATTTTTATACGAATTCGCTTTTATCTTTTATATTCGCAAAAAAAGAGCTGTACGTTTTAAATTCTGAAAAGGAGAAATAAGAATAAATTTATGCTGTTAAATTCCATTTTAAAAAAAATAGAGCCGTCCGGTTCATTAAATAAATACGTTAATCTTTTGTCGGTAAACGACGGTATAGCCGCAGGCGTAGACGGGTCTTTTACAATAGGTTTTTCCGTAAAAGGCTTCGATTACTATCTTTCCGAAAATAAAATAGTTAACGATACGGCTTACGTAAACGATCTTCTGCTCAATCTTATGGACGAAAACATCAGTCTTCAATGGATTTACAAAATAGGCGACAAAAATGAAAAATTTATTTCTAACTACGAAAACTCTTCCGTGCCGCCAGTAAATTTTAAATATATAAAAGATAATAAAATAAAGCATCTGGAATCTAAAAATATTAAAAACGTTAATATATACCTTTTTTGCACAATTAACGGTTTAAGCCTTCGTTCAAATACCGGCAAAACGAACTTAACTTCTATATTTGCAGGTTTTGCAGGCAGGCTTGCCAAAATTGATTTAAAGTCTTCCGTTAATTCTATCGCAAAACTAAACGCCGGCTGCGATAAAAAAATAATAGAAAGAAAATTAAGAAACGTCGAAAACAATCTGGGTTTTATATCCTCAAAACTCGATTTAAGCTTAAAAAAAATGAATAATCAGGAGCTTGTGGACTATTTTTACGAAGAATTAAATCCTTTAAGATTTGCCTGCGGAGTCAAAGCGCCGAAATGGGAAGATATGATGGACGGTTCGACGTTCAGAAGCCAGCTTGTATATTCATATGCCGAAATCAAAAAAGATTTTTTTTATATAGACGGATATTATTATAAATTTATAAACATGCACAGACTTCCGTCAAAAATAGATTCATTCGGTATAACGCCCCTTTTAAACTTAAACGGGTCTGTGACGGAAGATGATTTTTTTCCTTATGATATAGCAGTCGCCTTTAATATTCCAGAACAGGAAAAAACTATGGAAAAAATACAGACGGACAGAAATATAAAAGCAAGTTTGACGGAAGCGGTAAACGGCGGATATACGGATTATAAAGGGGTTAATATTACCGAACAGTTAGACGAGTTTTTGGAATCGGTTTCAAAACTTAAAAAGAAAGTCGTAGAATTTTCTTTATGTGCGCGAATAAAGTCTAAAAATTTAGAAGACCTGAATGTAAGGGCGGTAAAACTCCTTGAATCTTTTAAAAATTTGAACGGAATGGAAGGAATAATAGACGACATGGAGCATCATAAACTTTATCTTTCTTTTTTACCCGGTCAATCGCGCTTTAACAGGAGATTTAAAACGTCTATTTCTACGGCGGCGGCACCTTTCATACCGCTTAACGAAGGGTTTAAGGGGACGGAAAAATGCGCTATTCCGTTAATAAACGACAGAGGGGAAGCGGTAAGACTCGACCTTTACGAAAACCGCCTGCCTTCAAAGCACGGAATAGTTTTCGGCAAAACGAGAAGCGGAAAAGGTTTTATGCTTAACGGATTTTTAAGCAATTTTTACATATCCGGCGACGATTACCATATAGTAGGGGTTGACATAGGCGGAACTTACAAAAAATTCTGCAAAATATTTAACGGCGATTATATAGAAATAGACCTCGACGGCTCTTACTGCATAAATCCTTTCCCTCCGAAAAAATACTTCGTCAAAGAAATAAACGGAGAAGAGGCTTTCGACCCCGATATTATGGTTTTTCTGACGGGTATAATAGGACTAATGGTAGAACCGGAAAAAAAATTATCGCCCAACGACAGAACCATAATATCGAGGGCGGTGCAGGCGGTTTACGATAATATAGACGACTATGAAGATATGCCTATAATATCCGATATAAACAACATTTTATTCGATTACGGCGAAGCCAGGGATATTCAAGATAAACAAAGGGCTATGGAAATGGGGAAAAATCTGTTTCAGTGGACGGATATTTCTTCGCCGTACGGAATGCTCATAAACAGAAAAAACGGAATAAATATAGATAATAAAATAGTAATATTCGACCTGCAAAAGTTAAAAGGCCATGAAGACCTGCAAAAAGTAGTATTTGCTATTATAAAAAATATATCTTTTAAAAAAATGTACGACAAATCGGCAAAAGTTTTTTTCTTTTACGATGAATGCTGGGAATTTATGGGAGACCCTAAACTTGCGGAGCTGATAATGCATCTATACAAAACATCCGCAAAATGGGGTTCTATGGTATGGAGTATTACGCAGGAGCCTGGCGATTTGTTAAAGGCCGGCGCCGTAGGTAAAAGCATAATAGAAAATTCGTCGGTTAAAATATTTTGTCAGCTTGACGGAGGAGTTTCGGAAAACGACTTAAAAATATGCGGACTAAACGAAAAAGAGATAAACACCGTAAAAAATCTTAAGGTAGTCAAAGGACATTATTCGGAATATCTTTTAAAATTCGGAAAAGATTCGTCGGTTATAAGAAATTCCCCCGACCCTTTTGAATACTGGCTTTGTTGTAAATCGTCCGAAGACGAAGAATTAGAAAGACGGATAGAACGGCTTTATCCGGATAAAACCTTAAAAGAACGGCTTTATATTCTTGCGGAAAAATATCCGAACGGACCGTATGGGATAAACGGAATAAACGTATAAACAATATATGCCGGATAAATAAGCTATTATACGGCATTATTCAGGAATATAGCGTATGCAGCCATTGCGGCAGTTCAAAAATTTAAGGAGAATGAAATGAAGAAATTGATTGAAAATAAACCGCTGATAGCTTCGGTTATAGCTATTTTTACAGTTTCGACATATTTAACCGGCGTTTCGTACGGTTTGCCCCTGCCTATTCCGGATATAACCGCTATATCTGGACAGATCCAGTCGGTAGAAACTGCCGCAAACGGAGCGTTTTCGGCGCTGCAGGGATTGGCCGGAACTCTCGGCTATGCTCCTGGGGCTGGTGGAGGACCTCTTTTTAATCCCGGACCCGGACTTTCGGAAGCAATGGCTACCGTGGACAAACTGACGGCAGATGTTTCTAATATGCAGGAGGAGTATCAAAACATATTAATAAATTTCGATAAAATAAGCCATTTAGCGAATTCGGTTGAAGATGCCGTAGGCAATATAAATAATTTGAATAATCAAATTAACTCGGCTTTTAATCAGATTCCGCAAGATTTAACGGCAAGCGACGTTCAAACCGGTTCATTGCAAAATGCGGCATCAGGCATTAATTCGGACATTAATTACGAATCTTCCGAATACGGAAATATTGCTTCGGCGGTTTCAGATGAAAACGCTTATAATCCGTCGGTTTTTGTTTCGGGAGGTTCTGCAGGCGGGCAGTCGGGTTCTTTAAATAAATCTGATCTCGAAAACGGTTCCGCTTTATTTTCTCAGGGGGCAATTTTTAATTCGGCGGAAAATTCCGGAGATCCTTCAGAAAATATAAACTGTTCGTCGCTTGATGTCGGCTATACTTTTGATTCAAGCGGAAATCCCGTAGGAGGATGCACCAATTTAGCCGGCGGATTTATAAGCGATACCGCATCTTCAGGGCTTTATAATGCGGGATTATCCGCGGCAAGAGCTCACAAGGCGGAGTTGGAAGGCTCAGAATTTATGAACGAAATTTCCGGAGAGGCATTAAAAAACAGCTCAAATTATTATGCATATCAAAGTTCTATTTTAACTATTATGGCTGAAGAAAACGCATCGAGTTTAAAGAATTTAGGATATATGGAAAGTCAGCTTAAGCAGATAGAATTAGACAAATCGGCGGAAGAAATTAAAAAAGAACATATCGGTTCGGTTATTATGCCGCAAACAAATCCGACCCCCGGTTTAAATTATTATACTAAAACTACTATGTAAATTTTATATTCAACTTATTACCTATCAACCGATTCTTAGTAATTAAGAAAAAATTTAAACAAATATTTTTAAAAAATGTTTAAAAAAATGGAACTAAAAAATATGAAAATGAAAATATATACAGGTTTAAAGCATAATTTGCGCTATAATTTTTTTATAACCCTTGTTGCATTTTTGTCGGCAATTTTATCTATATTTTTAATTTTTTGGTCTGTTTCCTCTATTTTTAACGCAAAAAAATGTTATGCGTCCAACCCTCCCGCCTCAGCCGCTTCTTCTAAAAAGGGAGGGGCAAAATCAAACGATACGGCGGTGAGTCAATCCGCCCTTTCTATTTCAAAACTTAAAAACGGCGAAGATTTAAGCATGCTTTCTATCGATTCTATTCCTTCGGCATTAAATAACGACTCCGAACTGAGTACTTTCGTTACATATATTTTCTATTTTTTATTTGCGCTTGGAATAGTCCTTTCTTTTTTTGAAGGATACCGCGCAGAATTAACGGGAGCCGTTTTTAATTATTACGGATTATTTTTAAGGACGGCTTTGATAGCTATAGGCTTTCTTTCATGGAAGCAGACCGGGCAGTCTAATTTTGCCCAGCTTATATTGACTTTAGCCGATAAAATTCAGCTTTATCTGATAAAGCAAAACATATTGGGGATAGGTCAGTCTGTTTCGCAGATAGTGTCTTCTATTTCGGGCAGTCTTCATTCCGTTTCGATACCTACCGTTTCTTCTAACGGCACCGCATCCGTAAAAAGCGGCTGGAATTTAAATCCCGTTTCCTGGCTTGCCGGCGCTATGCATGCGATAACGGGAGCGGTTCTTATGGGCATAATTTGGTTTTTGTTTAATATAATTTATCTTGCGATACAGCTTTTTATGGCGTTAATTCAGCTTGTATTTTTAGGGCTTTTATTTTCGATGTGTCCTATAATACTCGGTTTTGAAACTATACCTTATATGAGAGGAATATTCGGTAAATGGTTTAAAATGTTTGTAGAAATATCGTTCTGGGGGGTTATGGTCGCTCTCGAACAGCTTATTTTTTTTACTATATTAAGCAAAATGGAATCTGCAAATATGCCTTCTACGGGAAGCGGAATAGGCAATATTATAGGATTGTTTACTTTTGCGGAAGTTATAACAGTTTTTATCGTAATGATAGCAATAAACGTTTCGGTTCCTTTTTTAGTAGCAAAATTATTTGAAGGTATAAGCGGCGAAGCGCATGAAAAAATTAAAAACGTAAAATCAAAAGTCGTTTCTGCAGGAATTGCCGCCGTTTCATAATAGTATTAAAAAAGTTATAAAAAATAAATAGTAAAAACTATAAAGATAAAAAATTAGGGTAAATACTATATGTCTAATCTGTTTAATTATAAAAACGATTATAAAAAAAGAAACGGCAGATTGTTTTACGAAATATGGGGCGATTTGGAAGCCCAGAATACGACCCTAAAAATAATAATAGTCTTAATGTCTTTGATTACTTCGACGTCTTTATTGACTGCTTTTTATACTTATAAAGCAAACAGGATTCCGGTAGTAATAAGGGTTAATTCGGCTGGAAACGCAAAGGTATTGAGAAATCTGCCCTTTAATAATAAAACGGGAATGGGCGAAATAGTATATTTTTCAAAAAGTTTCGTAAGGGAATTTACCGGATTTAATTCGATAATGATAAAAACGGAACTTTCCCGCGCATTAAATAAAATGTCGGAAACATACGGCAAAAAAACGCTCAGGGCTATAATAAGAAGCAGGTTTATTCAAAAAATGGAAAAAGCCGATATTACTTCAAAAATAAAATTTAAAAAAATAAAGTTAATTAAGCAGACCGTCAATCACGACGAATTAAAACTTTACGTCATACGAACCGTAATATCTAATACCGATACTTCCGCGAAGAATGCGGCGGCCTACGAAGACAAATTGATTCTTAAAAGAATCAAAAGAAGCGTTCAGTATCCTTTCGGTTTGGAAATAGTCTATTTCAGCAGTTTAAAACTTGGAGGAGCTTAAAGGATGTTTAAAAATTTGAACGATTCTAACGTAATCAAAGAAGAAGAATTAGAGAACGGCGACAGTTATAACAATAACGATAACGATAATTACGTTAATTTTAACGAAAGTAAAAGAAAAAGTAAAAGCGGAAGCGGAAGCGGAAATGAAAGCGAAGACAAAAATGAAACGGTCGACGATATATATGACGACGGAGCCGACGACGGCAAAGATATTTATAATTCAAACCCTGCAGTCCCAAAAAAATTATCGGGAAAAGATTTTTTACGCTATTTTAAATTGCCGCTGATAATTTTAGTTATATTAATTGCCGTCATGCTTTTTATAAAATATATATTAAGCGGAAAACCGGAAAAAGTCGTAAAAAAAGTCGTAAAGAACAATACCGTTATAAACGATAAAAAAATGTTTTCTCCTGCGGTTTTTAACGAAAGCGGTAAAAATAATTCCGTAGAAAAAAATCGTTTAAGTTCCAAGTCGAACGAGATAGGAAGAAAAAAATTTAACGTTAAATTTAAAAAAGAAGCGGATAATTTGAACCGCAGGATAAAATTTAATTCGGACGGAGGTAACGGTAACGGATACGGCGGACGCTACTCGAACTCTCGAAGCGGTTCGGCGGCTCAGATAACTAAAAAAACCGTAGTTTTTATAAAAGCAAGCTACGGAAAATATATTTTAGATAAAGAAAGAGGTTTAAAAATCGTCAAAGGCCCGCGAAAAAACGCCGGTTTTCCGCAGAAAACAGCTTATTCGGAAATAGCCGTCCCGCAAGGCGCAGTAATAAACGCCTACACGAAATATAAAATTTTTTCGTATAATACGTCCGTTCCCGTAATAGCCGTATCGGTTTCAGGTTATTACCGCGGCGGCAAACGTGTTTTCGAAAAAGGAGCCGAATTTTTTGGAACGGTAAGCGTAAAACATTCTTTAAACAGACTGAACATAAATTTTAATAAGATTATAGAGCGTTCCGGAAAATCTTTAACCATAGACGCAATAGCGATGATGCCCGACGGTTCAGGCGGCGTAAAAGGCGACGTCCATAATCATTATACCGGAAATATATTAACTTCTATAGCGCAGGGCATAGTCGGCGCGGCGTCTATTTTCGTAGGAGGCGGGTCGAGCGTTAACTCCTCTAATCCATATACTTTTCAGGATCAGGTTCGGCAAAACGTAGCGCAGAACGAACTTAACGACGCAGAAAACGGACTTAACGGTTATGCGCAGTCCAATCAAAACATTAGTATTACTTTGCCGGCGGGTACTCCTATTAAGATAATTTTTTTAAGACCTTTATATATGAACGGGATTTAACGGCTTGAACGCAAAATAAAATTATGAACGATAATAATACATATACGATAGCAGATAAAATCAACGCTATAAAAGACGGTTTAAACGTAAATTTTCTGGAAAGAAAAAATGCCGTAGATATGATAGTTTTATCCGTTATTTCAGGAAAACATTCAATTTTAATAGGCGGCCCCGGACTCGCAAAAACGGCTGTTTTAAAAGCGCTTGCCTGCAGGATAAAAGGTTTAAAATTTTTTGATTTTCAAATGACGCCTGCAACTAAAATAGAGGAACTTCTTTCTTGCGGAGGAACAGGCGATAGCCGCAGCCGGAATAAAAATAAAATCGGCATCGACAATTGCGATATTGCTTTGATAGACGAATTTTTTAAAGGTCATCATTCCACGTTAAACTCATTGTTATCGATAATGAATGAAAGAATATTTTATAACGGAAACTCCGAACCAGTGAAAATTCCGCTAATAAGTCTTTTTGCGTCGTCTAACGAAAGGCCGGACAAGTCTTCCGATTCAAATCTTTTGCCTCTTTACGACAGATTTTTATTCAGAATGGAAATTCTGCCCGTCAGAAGCGAAGAAAATTTTAAAAAATTACTTGGAATTAAAGACGGAGATATTGAAAAATGTGAAATTTATAAATACGGAAAAGAAGATTTTTTGTGCAGGGAAGATATAAATATCCTAAATAAAACGGCGGAAAACATAGAAATTAGCGACGAAATTTTAAATAAAATGTATTTAATCAGGGAAGAATTAAAAAATAAGCAGGTGATAGTTTCCGACAGAAGATGGCGCGAAACGGTTAAAATTTTAAAAACGACCGCGGTTTTAAACAAAAGGTCTTATGTTGCGGCTGAAGACTTAAAAATGCTCGAACCTTCTTTATGGACATATTATTCCGATATAAGGGCGGTAAAAAACGTCGTAGGGAGAGTTTTAAAATGAAAAACGGCGAAAAAAACGGCGCTTTTATCGTTAAATTATCGGTTTCGGGCGGAATTTTCGCAATAGAATTAGTTTATCTGTTTCTTGTATCAGGATTTTTCTTCGATGAAAAAATATCTAACTATTTTGCTTATTTTAAAGGAGTAAAGCTTGCGTTTATTTTTATTCCTTTAACTACATGGTTTGCGTCTTCATACACTTTGACTAATATAATTTTCAATAAATATTTATATTTAAAACCCGACGACGATAAAAAAATTAAAAATAAACTAACGGGCAAAAAATCAAAAAATACCGGCGCTATGATATGGCCGGAAAGCCCGGAGCTTCAGTTGGTAGTCGGAGAAATTCACGAAAAAAACGGAGACAGAAAAGAAAAACCGGATTGGCTTACAATAGACGCAAAGGGTCTATATACAGGAATATTAGTATTTGGCTCTACGGGCACCGGAAAAACAACCGCATGCGCATACCCTTTTTTAGACCAGTTGGCTAAATATAAAAACAAGTCGCCGGAAGAAAAGATAGGTGGGCTTATACTAGACGTTAAAGGCGATTTTTGGAAAGAGGCGGTTTCCATACTAAAACGAAATGAAAGAGCAGAAGATATAGTTATAATCGAACCCGGGTCCGGTTACTACTTTAATCCCATACATTATCCGCATCTAGATGCCAAAATTATTGCAGAAAGATTATATTCAGTTTTAGAAAATATGAATTCAAACGACGGAAGACAGGACAGTTTCTGGAAAGATAAATCCATAAATCTTTTGGCGAATTCCATAGATATAATACGGCTTTGCATGGATTACGCTACCTTAAGCGATATTTACGAAATATTGTCCGACGAAAATAAACTTAGCAACATTATAGATTATGCAAAAAATTTAATAAAAATAAAATCGAATAAAACCGAAACTTACGCAAACGAACTTAAATTAGCGGTATCTTATTTTTCGGGCGCGGATTACGCAGGTCTCGACGAAAGGACAAAAGCCATTATTAAGAGCGAATCTTTAAGGGTATGCAGCGATTTTATAAAGCCTGTTTTTAAAGATACTTTCTGCGCTCCTCAGGAAAAGCTAAATTTTCCGGGCTTTCATGAAGTCGTTAATTCCGGAAAAATAGTTATATTAAACATGCCGGAATCAAAATACGGTTTAACCGGAAAAATTATAGGCATAATGATGAAACTAGATTACTTCAGGACGGTTCTCAACAGGGTTTACAAATCGGTCATAGACGATAAAGTAAATACTAAAAGACCGGTCTTGTTTATATGCGACGAATATCAGAATTATGTGACTTCCGGCGATATAGAATCGGACGCTGAATTTTTCGCAAGATGCAGACAGTCTAAAGCGATTAATATAGTTTTAACCCAGAGTTACAGTTCTTTAAAGTTGAAACTCGGCTCCGAAGAAAAATTAAATTCTTTAATAGGAAATATAAGATCGACTATTTGGCTTGCGTTAAGCGACGATTATTCGAGAGAAAAAGCTTCTAAAATATGCGATAAGGAGTATAAGCTTAAAATTACGGAAAATATAACCGAGCAGGACGACAGGGCGGTATTTAATCCTTATATAGGAAAACTGCTGTCCGACGACAATACTATTTCTCAGGGAACCACAAAGACTTACGAAAAAATGCCGTCTTTCGATACCGACGGTTTTGCAAATTTAAAATTAAATCAGGCCGTTTACAGAGTTTATTCCGGCGGCGAAGTAAAAGGACCCGGCGTAGTATATCTTCATCCTATATACAGGCCTAAAACTAAGAGCTATTTCGATTAGTTTTGTTATTATTAAAATTTGAAATAATAAGGTTGGGGGTTAGATAATATATTATGGGCAATTACGGTTACGGCGGAAACGGAAGAGGAGGGCAGGGAGGCGATCTGGATATTATTGAGATAGCTTTTTTAGTATTTAGCGGATTATTCGCTCTTTTCTATTTTACGAATTTAAATTTTAAGTATTATATAAATTCGTTTTATGCATTTATAGCCTATTCTTTTAAAGTTTATCCTGCAGACGTAATTTTATACGTTTTAAACCTGTTTTTATTTTTAGCGGGACTTCACGGTTTATACGTTAGAATTTTTGAAATAAGGGTCAGCGGTTCTAAACTAAAAATGTTTAATAAATTAGAAAAATATAACGGCGGCAATAACGAAGAAAACGGCATGAAACCATAAAAAGGAGGAAATATTTTGAAATTAAATTCAAACCAAAATTTGAAAGAAAATTATAAATATAAATTAAAGTTTACATTTAAATATAATACTATAACTTATTGTATTAACGGCATTAAATTATATAAAATATTGCCTTTTTTCTTAATTTTATTTCTGTCATATTATATAAATTTTACTGCCAAGCCTTCATTCGCCGTAAGTTATTCGCCTTTAAAAAAATATACGATGAGGAAAAAACTTTGGGTGCATAAACTGCGAATAAAATCCGGCATAATATATAAATTAAACACGTCGCCGGGATATGTTTCCGTTATAACTCTTCCCGTTATACCTTTGGACGTTGCGCTGGGCAATACCGGAGCTTTTTCGGAACAGATAGTAGGCAGGCAGATATTTATAAAACCAATTACATACGATTATAAAGAAACCGGCAACCTTGAGATATACACTAAATACGGGTTAATAAACGTACTTTTAAGAATAAGCAACGCTAAATCGGTCACCTATAATTTAAACATTGCAAATACTATAAAAAACGTTTTCGTCAAAAATTACGTTAAAAACAAAATTGACGCTTTAAAAACGACTTTGTCCAAAAAATATAAAACTCGTGAATTATCTTTAAGCAAAAAAGCCGAAGAATTAAAAAAAGAAAAAAGAAGCGTTATGAATCTTATCCTTATGATTAACAGAAAAATAATCAACAAGTCGTTTACCGAAGACGGTGTTACGCTGACTGCGCTTGCCGTAAGCAGGATAAAAAATTTTTATTACCTGCAGTATCAGCTGACTAATAATTCAAACAGAAAATTTTTCGTAAGAAACGTTTATCTGTATAAAGAATACGGCGGCAATTTTTTCAACGGATACACGCCCGATAAATTAGAAGAAATTCCGGTTATAAATAAAACGCCTCATAATAAATACTATATGCCTTATAAAATAATAAAAAACGTAATAATTTTTAAAAAAGGCGGCAAAAGCGGCTCGAACGGCGGCGGTTATTCGGCGCAATCGTCGGGATATACGAATATGAGGCTTTCTTTTCATATTTTATACGGTAAGAGATTAATAAAATTAAAAATTAACGGCATTAATCCATAATCTTTATTAAATCTCTATTTTAATTTATATTTCGATAGCTAAAATAATAAATAAAAATCTTAAATAAAAAAATGAAAATCAATAATAAGTATATAGGTATAAAAATAATAAAAAAAATTATTAAATATAATAACATAAAGATATATATTTTATGTTTTACATTAATTTTATCGATGCAATTTTTTCTTTCGGGTTGCGCTTCAAATTCTTTATTTAGAAATAGTTCTGCATCGACTTATAATAATTATAATAATAAAGAAAGCGGCAGTAACGGAAGCGGCGCTTTTTTAGAAAAAAATGAAAACCTTAAAAAAGCGCTGGAAAATAGCGTATTATACTATTCTTTAAAATTAAACAAAGTTTCGGGAAGAAAAATTAAGAATTTAGAACGTTCGGAAAAATACGGGCATAAGGGCAAAATTAAGCAAACAGGCTTAAACAATGGTTATATTGTGCCTTCCTTTATGAAGGAAGAACACGGCATTACCGATAAAATTAAAAAAAATACAAAAAATTACGCTTATAATGCTACTGCTACCGTTAAAATAAGAAAGGTCAAATCGGCTAAAGACGTGAATAAAAATGTAAATACGGCTGCGGCTGCCAATGCGTCAAAACAAAAAGAAAAAGAAATAACCCCGATATTTATTAAATTAAGTAAAACCGCTAAGGCCGACGACGGTAAAATAGTTTTAAACATAAACGGCATTCAAATTGTGGGCAATTTAGAAATTATTTCGT
>JAKAKF010000236.1 GCA_021813595.1 bacterium | reverse complement strand
GGAGGTTCGAATCCTCCCGCCCCAGCCAGCAGAATAGAAATAGAAAAGATAGAAGTTAAATTAAAAATGACAAATAAACTAAGATTATTTTCCGGAAATTCAAACAAGGAACTTGCCGAAAAAATGGCTGCTTATCTGAGTATGTCTCTTGGAGATGCGGAAGTTTATAAATTCAGCGACGGCGAAACTTTTATAAATATCAACGAAAACGTAAGAGGGTGCGATATTTTTCTTGTGCAGTCCACGTCAAATCCGGTTGACAGAAATTTGATGGAATTGCTGATTATGATCGACGCTATGAAAAGAGCTTCAGCGTATAGGATAACCGCCGTGGTTCCTTATTACGGTTATGCAAGACAGGATAGAAAAACTGCTTCAAGGGTTCCAATTACCGCAAAATTAGTAGCCGATATTATAACGACCGCAGGGGCGAACAGGGTTTTATCTATGGATCTGCACGCAGGACAGATACAGGGATTTTTTAATATTCCAGTCGACCATTTGTATGCGGCGCCAGTTCTTCTGGATTATATAAAGACCAAGAATTACGATTCTTCGGATATAGTTGTAGTTTCTCCTGATGCCGGAGCCGTCGAAAGGGCAAGATCTTTTGCTAAACATTTGGGGGCAAATCTAGCCATAATCGATAAAAGGAGAATAAAGGCAAACGTTGCCGAAATAATGAATGTCATAGGAGACGTAAAAAATAAAACTGCAATTATGCTGGACGATATGATCGATACTGCCGGCACTATAGCGCAAGGCGCCTCGGCTTTAGCCGACAACGGCGCAAAAGAAATAATCGCGATGGCTACCCACGGCGTTTTATCAGGCAGCGCCGTAGAAAAGATAAATAATTCTCCCATAAAAGAACTTATAATAACGGATACTATAGACCAAAAACATAGAAACGATTTATCCGGCAAATTTAAAATATTAAGTACGGCTAATATTCTAGGGGAAGCGGTTAAGAGGATTCATGAAGAAGATTCTGTAAGCTCGTTGTTTATATAAATAATAAAAAAAATAACTTATCGTAAAAGGAGATTTTAATTGGACATCATTAATTTAAATATTGAAATCAGGAAAAAAGAAAACAATCTTAAAGCATTGAGAAAAAACGGTTTGATACCGGCGGTACTGTACGGAAAAAAAACAGGATCGCATATCATACTCATTAACTACAAAGAATTTCTTAAGGCTTTTGCAAAACATTCTATATCTTCGTTCATTAACATATTGAGCAACGAAGCCGGCGTTAACGGTAAAATGGCCGTCATAAAAGAAATTCAGAAGGATCCCGTAACCGACGGCATCATTCATGTCGATTTACATGAAATATCCATGGATGAAAAAATAGAAATAGAAGCCGTTATTCATTTTAATGGAAAGCCCGAAGGAGTCAAACTCGGAGGTATTCTTGAACCGCTAATGAGACATATAGCCATAAAAGGTTATCCAAAAGATATTATAGACACGGTAAATATCGATGTTTCTGGTCTCAACATAGGCGATATTATCCATGTCGGGGATTTAAATTTGGGCGACAAAATTGAAATTATAACCGAAAAAGATGCGGCTATCGTTACGGTTGCAGAACCTACGGTTGAAGAAGTTTCCGCTTCGGCAGAAGTTGTTGAAAGCGAAACTGCGGCGCAGGCGGCGGCTACTTCGGCGGCATCGACTCAGCAAGATTCTAAAAAGTCTTAAAAGTTTTATAATAATAAAAAGATGCCGGAAAATATATTTATTTTTGGACTTGGGAATCCGGGCCGCGAGTATCAATTTTCAAGGCACAATTTTGGATTTACGGCGGTAGATTTTTTTTCTGCAGAAAATAATTTCCCCGGTTTTATTAATAAAAAAAATTATCTAATTTCCGAGAAAATTATTTCCGAAAAAAAAGTTTTTTTGATAAAACCGCTTACATTTATGAATTTAAGCGGAAAAGCCGTAAAAGAAGTTTTAAACAAAAACGGCGTTTTTAAATTACCTGAAAATTCCGATGCTCAAGATTCAAATATAATATTGATTCACGATGATCTGGATCTTGCCTTCGGAACTTACAAGATAAAGCTCGGCGGCAGCGGAGGATCGCATAACGGCGTTAATTCGGTTATAAATTCACTGCAAAGCAAAAATTTTATCCGGCTGAAACTGGGCATTAATTCGTTGGAAAGATTTAAATTCGGCAGCGGAGCGGATTATGTTCTGGCTAATTTTTCTAAGGAAGAGCAAAAAGTATTGCCTGAAATAATTCAAACGATAAACGAAATTTTACTGTCTTTTATAGATTGCGGTCTTGTTAAGACTATGAATCTTTATAATCATAAATAACTAAAAATATATTATGGGACTTAAATGCGGTATAGTCGGTCTTCCAAATGTCGGTAAATCGACTATATTTAACGCTATTACCGCCGGAGGCGCTGAGGCGAGCAACTATCCGTTTTGCACGATAGAACCTAACATAGGCATAAAACCGGTAAAAGATAGCAGATTAGAAAAACTGCGCGATATATTTAATCCGGAAAAATTTACCCCTACATACGTCGAATTTGTAGATATTGCAGGATTAGTAAAAGGAGCATCGTCGGGCGAAGGTCTTGGAAATAAATTTTTATCCCACATAAGAAACGTCGATTTAATTATTCAGGTAATAAGGGTTTTTAAAGAAAGCACGGTAGTTCATGTAGAGGGAGGAGTAAATCCGGCAAGAGACCTCGATATTATAAATACGGAGCTCGCTCTTAGCGATATAGAAATTCTTTCCAAGCATATGCAAAAGCTTGAAAAAATAGCAAGAAGCGGAGATAAAACGGCCGGTTCCAATCTTGATTTTTTAAAAAAAATTAACGATAAACTTTCCGAATCCGGCTATATCGATATCGCCGGATTAGACGGCGACGAGAAAATTTTACTGAAATCCCTCGGCATAATATCCGCAAAACCATCTTTATACGTTCTCAACGTAGACGAGGATATGCTTGCCCATGATTTTTTAAATAAAGATATAGAAGATATTATGAATATAGCAAAGCCCAAAAATATACCGGTTATAAGGTTATGCGCAAAATTAGAAGAAGAGCTTGCTTCTTTAAAAGAAGAAGACAGGCAGATTTTTCTTAAAGATTACGGCATAGAATCTTCCGCCTTAGATACCGTTGCTTCGGTCAGTTTTAAACTTCTCGGTTTAATCTCATTTTTTACCGCAGGCAAGCAGGAAGTAAGGGCGTGGGAAATAAAAAACGGGTGGAAAGCGCCGCAGGCTGCGGGAACAATTCACACCGATTTTGAAAAAGGTTTTATAAGAGCCGAAGTTATTTCTTACGAAGATTTTATCAAAGCAGGTTCTGAAGCAAATGCTGCAAAAATGGGACTTTTAAGGCTTGAAGGGAAAGACTATGTCGTTAAAGACGGCGATATAATGCATTTTAGATTTAACGTATGATTTGCGGCAGTGTCGGAGTTGAATTCCGCACTGCCGTTTAAGAAGAATGCAGACTCTTCATGTAAGTGATTATGGTGTTTATTACCCCTACCCTTATCATCATTACCGCGTATGCGGCAAGGAGAAGCGCTGCAAGTTTTCCTGCGGCGTTTGAACCGTTTTTTCCGAGATATCTTAAAAAAAGCCTTGTGTTTTTTAAAACGACGTAAACAATTAAAAGGTTTATTATAAAAGCAATAGTTACTATTATATATCCATATATTCCGGTAATTATTAGCAGCGTAGTTAAAACTCCGGGACCTACTATTAAAGGTACGCCTATAGGAACTACTCCCAAATCCGCTTTGTCTGCAGACGAATAAAGTTTGCGTTTTTCCGCAAGAAGATTGTTTATGGATATTATAAACAGAAGAACTCCTCCTGCCATTTCAAAATCGTATATAGAAATTCCCATAACCGCAAAAAGAGATTTGCCAAGCAGAAGAAAGCCTATTCCTACGCTGAAAGCGGTTATTAATGAATTTTTTCTAATCTTTTTTTCTTCGTCTGCTTCAGTATCTTTAACGAAATCTAAATAAATAGGAAGAATTCCAAAAACGTCTATTGCGACGAATATGGGAATTAAAGCAAGGAAGATGTCTTTAAAAAAAATTAAAATAATATTCTGCATAAATTAAAAGTAAAATTGTTTTAAATAAGTATAATATATATAATATAGCATTATAATAACATACAATATTATGAATAACAAAAAAAATAAATTTAATATACTTCATATAGACGCTTTTAAAAATTTCGGCGGAGCCCAAAACGACGTCGTAATTCTGCTTAAATTTTTGAAACTATACCATAGCGAAGAATTCAATATATTCGTTATTCATAATAACAACGAGAGATTAAAGGATGAATTGGATAAATGCGGCATTCAAAATTTTTCCGTAAGAATGACGAATTTTATCGATATTTTTTCTTTTTTAAAAATAAGGCGCTTTTTAAAGCGATACGATATTGACCTTATAAATTTTCATTCGTCCTTAGACCAATTTTTGGGCGGCATTGCAGCAGTTTCTATTTTTAAAAAAAAGATAATAAAAGTTTTAACGAGGCATGTTGCATACAAAGTAGACTTTTTAAAAGGATTTTTAATATACAGATTTTTAACCGACAGATTTATCGTTATATCGGATTTTATTAAAAAAAGGCTGATTAACGACATAGGAATAGACGAAAGTTTAATCAGGGTTATTTACAGTCCAAGGATCTGCGGCGATGAAAATAAAACTGCCTCTTTTTACGAATCCGAAAAAGCCGAAATAAGAGAAGAATTCGGTATTAAACCGGACGAAAAAATGATTTCCCTCATCGGTAGATTATCGGGCGAAAAAGGGCATGAAGTATTTATAAAAGCGGCAGAATTAATAATAAAAAAAAGACGGGATTTAAAATTCGTTATAATAGGCGAAGGAGAATTGCACGATTATATCGTGGGTTTAATTAAAGCAAAAGGACTTAAAGACTATTTCGTCATAAGCGGCTTTAAGGAAAATATCGAAAAATTTATATATGCATCCGACCTGATTACCGTTCCGTCGGGTCTTGAAGGAATGGGAAGTATTATAATAGAATCCTGCGCTTTAAAAAAAACCGTTATAGCTTCGGATGTAGGGGGAATTCCGGAGATAATTAAAAATAACGAAACAGGGCTGTTGTTTAAGAACGGCGATTTTTTTGAACTTGCGGAAAAAATAATGTATTTAATAGATAAATATGATTTAATTGAAAATTTTGCTGTTAATTGCTATAATGAAGTCGTAAAAAAATTCGACGCTAAAGCGGTGGCGTCTCAAACTGCTGAATTTTATATTGAATTGCTAAATAGCGTAAATAGAAAGAAATAAATAAAAAGAAATTTTAGCATATAGATAACATTTTAAAATGAGCATAAGCATAAATAAATTTTTAAAAGGTTTAGCTGTTTTTTTAATTATGCTATTTTTAGCCTATTCAATTTTATTTTCTTTTCATATAGTGGCTTTATCAAAGAGCCGTTTAAAATTGAAATTAGTTTCATTTTTAAAATATTCCTCCGTAAAACCGGGATTTTTAAAATTTGTAGATTTTAATTTTAATACGTTGACTTCGGATTATTTCTGGACGCTTTTCGTTCAGGAGGCTTCATCCTTCAGGCTGGCAAAGGCGCATTACCCGTATATGTATAAAATTTCGTTCATAACGGTTTCTTTAAATCCTAATTTTAATTATGCTTACCAGGCGGGCGGTACGCTTCTCGGACTGGCGGGCAAACCTAAAAGAGCCATAAAACTTTTAAAGCTCGGTATGACCCATTTAAAAGGAAATTGGAATATACCGTTCCTCATATCTTTTAACTATTTTTACAATATAGGGAATTATAAAAAAGCCGCATATTATCTTAAATATGCCGTCGATATGAAAGGCAGTCCGAAATATTTAGAATTTTTATATATTAAACTCCTTAATAAATCCGGAAGCCTTAAAAAAACGCTAAGTTTTCTTAAAACCATGTATAAAAACAACAAAAATCCTTATATTAAGCAGATAATACAATACAGGATAGATGCCGTTAAAAACGAGATAGCGCTTAAAAAAGAGCATAAAAATTATAAAATTCCGTATTCTTTAAAACTGTTTATGCCTCAAAAAAGAGGGTGAATTATGATTGAAATAAAAAACGTAACGAAATATTTCAGGATAGGTTTTTTCGGAACGCGGAAAAATGCGGTTGAAGACCTTTCTTTAAACATAGACGGAGGAAAAGTCACCGGTTTTTTCGGTCCTAACGGCGCAGGCAAATCTACGACCATTAAAATGATAGTAGGGCTTATTAAGGCGTCCGGCGGAAGTATCAAAATTAACGGATACGACTCTTCCGATTACAGAGCAAGGCTTAATTTGGGGTATCTGCCTGAAAATCCCAGTTTCCCGCGCGGATTAAAAGGCATAGAAATTATTAATTACTATTCAAAACTCTTGAATAAAAAAATAAATAAAGACGAAATTTACGATGCTTTAAAATTAGCCGGTATTTTCTATGCGAAAAATATCCATGCGCATAAATATTCTAAGGGAATGACCCAGAGGCTGGCATTGGCGGTTTCTATCATAGGCGATCCGGAAATTTTAATATTCGACGAACCGTTGTCCGGACTAGACCCTATAGGGCGCAAGGAGTTTAAAGATATAATATTTAAACTCAAAGAAAGAAAGAAAACTATATTTTTTTCATCGCACGTGCTTGCCGACAGTAAAGAACTGTGCGACAGGATAGCGGTTTTAGTAAACGGCAGATTAATAAAAAACGAAAACCTCGAAAATATAGAAAAAGAAGCGGCTGCATATGCCGAAGAAAAAAAAGAGGACCGTTTGAGCGGGGAATATAACACTCCCTTAGAGGTTTATCTTTACGATTTAATGCTTAAAAACAGGAAAAATTAGCAAATTAGCGGGGTATTTAATGAAAAATATTTTATATGGAATAATGTATTCTTTTAAAGAAATAAAGAATTCAAAAATTTTTTATTCTTTTTTAATCTTTGCCTTAATACTTATATCGGGCAGTTATTTCGTTTCCCAGACTAGTTTCATAAACCAGGGAAGAATTATGGTGGATTTTTCTATATTTGCCATATCTATTTTCAATATTTTTATAGGAATTTTTATCGGATCTTCCGTGGTTTACGACGATATCGAAAAGAAAAGCATTTTTCTAAGTATTACAAGGCCGGTTAAAAGAACGGAATATTTAACCGGACGTTTTCTTGGACTTGCCGCAGCAATAATCTTTTCTACGGTCATAATGATGTTTATTTTTTATTTTGTACTGCTGATTATGCATAAATTTATAGTGCCTGTCGTGCCCAACGCCGGAGCCGTCGCTTCAGGTGCAAAGTCTGTTCATAATAGCGTTAATTTGCAAAACAGTTCCGCCGCTCATGCCGGCTCCCGCCGGCCGTTTACTTTTTATATGCTGCCCCAGCCGTTAATAATTCAGGGACTGTTTATAATAATCGAGTCGATATTTATTTCCGCCGCCGCACTGCTGTTTTCTTTAGTAACGTCAAAAGCTTTGGCATCTATTTTTGCAATTCTTGTTTTTTTTATAGGCAACGTTTCGAGCCGCATGAACGACTTGGTTAAACCGGTAAAAAAGATTATTAAAGGCAAAATAGTAATAGTGCATCAGACTAATCATACGTTGACTTCCATAGTCCACTTTATTTATACCGTCCTGCCCAACTTTTCCATATTCAATATAAGTTCCGAAGCCGCATATAAACTTAATATTTCCTCAGGTATTATATTTTACCGCCTTATATACGGAATTTCTTATACTGTTTTGCTGTTTATAATATCTTCCTTGATATTTTCAAGGAAAGATATAAGCTGACGGAATTATGCTTTAATCATTCAATTCTTCAATGGAACTACAAAAAACCTCCCGAACGAATATGCATAATGTTTAAAAAAAGTGTGAGAAAAAGGTGACGAGAAAAAGGTGTCGGATTTTATTTTACGCATATAAAAAGAAATAATTAACGATAAAAGATGTTGCGTAAAATTAATCTGACACCTTTTACTTAACGCAATGGCGGAGAGAGAGGGATGAGCGTCCTTCGGACGCTAAAAGCGACGAACCCCCTAACGCGCTACGCGCTCCGGGTGTTCGAATCCTATGGCCTGTATTGAATTAAATGACTGTATAAGAAATAGCGTTTATTTATGGCGGAGAGAGAGGGATTCGAACCCCCGGATGTTTTAAGCATCAACGGTTTTCAAGACCGCCGCCTTAAACCGCTCGGCCATCTCTCCTTATAGAGTTTATTATTATATTATAAATATTGATTTCTATTATTGCAATATAAAACTTGCGGCATACGAATGATTTACATGCGTGGGCCGGTAATCCTTTTTGTAATTGGCCTTAGCGAATTATTACGAATTAATCATGCGTGCGTTTTTGCTAAACCATCATAATACGTGCGAATATTTCCGAAGATAAAAGCATTCCTCTTATAGTAAGCGAAATATTGTCTTTAAAATTTTGCATAAGTCCTTCTTTTATAAATCTATCTATAATTTCGTTCCCTGCTAATTCTCTAAGTATTTTTTCGTCAATTCCGGAAGACGTTCTAAGCGACAGAAATATCTCCTCGTTTATTTTATCGTTTTCCGTAAGGATTTCTGCAAAATCTCCGTCGTTTTTATTTTGTCCGCTATTCCGCTTTTTAATCCGGCTACTTTCTTCTTTGCAATTATCTCTTGAAATATTCCGAATATATTTTTCTAAATCCGGAACATTCGTTTTTCGAATTTCTTTACCGTTTTCAAGTTTTAAAAAAGATGAAGCAGAAGGCCCTAATCCCAAATATTCGCCCCTGTTCCAGTAGTTTATATTATGCCTGCTTTCATATCCGTTTTTGGCAAAGTTGGATATTTCATAATGTCCGTAAAATTGTTTGTTTAATATTTCGCATAATATTATATAATAATCCGTTATTTTTTCTTCGTCTATAAATTCGGGCGATTTATGGGCAGGAAAACTGTTTTTATCGTTATAAATTTTATAAAATAAGCTTCCTTCTTCGATAGACAGCATATAGGCCGATATATGTTCGGGGGCAATGTCGAGAATATGATTAATATCGTTTAAAAATATATTTTTAGTCTGTCCGGGAAGCCCTATTATTAAATCGAGCGAAATATTTCTAAATCCTGCTTTTTTGGCGTTATTAACGGCGCGGTATATATCTTTTTTATTATGAATTCTTCCGGCGGTTTTCAATACGCCGTCGTCGAAACTCTGCGCTCCTATAGAAAGCCTGTTGAATCCGAGCGTCTTCAATTCGTATAATTTTTCTAAACTGCAACTTTCCGGATTTGCTTCCGTTGTTATTTCCGCATCGCTTGTAATTGTGAAATTTTTTCCTATAAATTCCATTAAACCGCTAAAAAAAACGGATGGCATAACGGAAGGAGTGCCTCCGCCGAAATATATGCTTTTTATACAGGCATTTTCCAAATGATATTTTTTTACGTTTAGCACTATTTCTTTTATCAAAAACTCCAGATAAAGTTCGGCGAAGTTTAAGCTATAAGTTTTTTTTAATTCAACTAAAGGTATAGAATAAAAATTGCAGTAATTACATTTGCTCTTGCAGAGCGGTATATGAATATATATGCTCAATTCACTCATTGATTTACGCTATATAA
>JAKAKF010000106.1 GCA_021813595.1 bacterium | reverse complement strand
CGGAAAGCAAAAGAATTATAGGTCTTATTCTTTTACCCGGCATGGTCAGGGTGTAAAGCATGGCGTCCGCAAGAGAAAATTTGTTATGCGGAAATTTTTTATCGTAATGCTTTTTTATAAAATGGGCTTTTATGAACTCGTCTATTAATTTCTTGCCGTTTTCGATATAGAGAGCTAAGTCGTTCATATATTTAGAGGTTCGGTATTTAAAGAAGGCCGGACGCCTTCATCTTCTTTTGCGCTTAATTCTTCGACCCTTTTTTCTGCGGAGTCCAGTTTTTTAAGGAGATAATCCGAGTATTTTATTCCCTCTTCGTAAATTATTATAGATTCGTCAAGGCCGAGGTCTCCTTTTTCAAGGTTTAAAACATTTTCTTCTAATTTTTTCAGGGCTTCCTCGAATGTCAAATCGTTTATATTTTTTTCTTTTGAGTCCATAAAATAATTATAAAATAAACGAAAAAAATTATCAATATCAACGTTATATAAAAATATATTGAAAAAAATATTTCTATTTTGTATTATTAAATTAATATTAATTTTTTAAATAAGAAAAATGGGGAGGAAAAGATGTCGCCGTATCTAAATTTTATTTTTACGTTTAAAGGTATTTTTTATCTGTTAGTAGTGCTGGGCGCATTAATAATGTTTATGAATATGATTATAGCGGCTTCCCTAAAAAACAGGATACCCGGCGGATTCGTCGGCAGATGGCTTACCATAATGTGGGTGTTTATGTTTTTTTTCTTTTTGGCGGAAACAGGCGCATTTTTCTTTATCTCGTCCCTTAATAATATAAATTTATCTTATTTCCTGATAGGGGCGGTTCTGTTTTTCGGGTCCGTATTCGTAGCTGTGGTTAACAGGTTTATATTTCATTTAATAAGAGAATTAGAAATCCACAAATAAAAAAAATAATATAATTATAATAAAAATAAGGCCGTTATTATGGACGTAAAAGGAAATATTACAAACTTAGAACTTTTTGACGTATTAAAATTCTTAGAAATCTCAAAGAAAACAGGGGTGCTGAACCTGCGTTTCGAAAATTTTGCTGCAAAACTTTTTATAAAAGAGGGAATGTTAAATTTCCTTTCTATTTCCGACAATAACATTCTGGAAAAATTAGTAATTAAACTCCTCGACATGAGCAAGCAGGATTATTTGCAGATGCTTGAAAAATACCGGACATATTACAAAACCACGGCAGGCTTCGATATATATTTCTTTAAATCGGAAGCTATATCTAAATCTAAAGAACATGAATTTACATCCAGCTATATATCGGAAACTTTAAATTATATACTTTTTCTGACGAACGGAGAATTTGCTTTCGACGAAAAGCCTTTGCCGGAGATTATTAATTTCGCAACTCCCATGAATTTATCGCCTATTCTGGCGGACTGCAAAAAAAGGCGCGACGAACTGGCGGTAATAACTAAAGTTATTCCGTCAAAAAATTATATTCCTGCGGTAATCACAAACAGAGGCGGCAATCTAAGGCCGCTTTCCCTTACTCCTTCGATATGGAACGTTCTTTCGCTGGTGGACGGTAAAAGAAACGTCAACCAGATTCTTTCCTTAACGGTGGAAAACGATTTTTTCGTGTTAAAAACGCTTTATAATTTATTGCAAAGCGGTTATATCAAACTAGACCTTCCGCAGAGCGAACCAATCAAGGGCGCGGATTTGGTCAATTCCGTTAAAAAAATATTAAAGGAACAGCTTGGTAATAAAGCGGATAAAGTGCCCGTCGATTTTAATATTTTGAATAAAGGAGACAGGCAGTCTTTAACTAAAGCGATTCAGGATATAGAAAGATACGTCTATATGTTTATCGACGATAAAAAAGCGGCAAAAATAGATTACCTGTTAAAACAATTACTAATGGGCGTTTAATATGAAAGAACAAAAAGATGTCCGTCTTTTTGCGCCGCCGTATTTAGCTGGTATTTTTGGTTACAACATCAAATATTCACTTTCCCCCCTGATACACGGCTCTCTCAATAAACTCCTCGACGCAAATCTATGCTACGGGATGTTTGACGTTCCTCCGGAAAAGTTTGCCGCCGCATTTAACGGCTTTAAGGCTCTCGGCATGAAAGGCGCAAATATCACTCAGCCTTATAAAACCGAAGT
The DNA here is from genome assembly GCA_021813595.1 of bacterium. The sequence continues at coordinate 7,707 of JAKAKF010000106.1, read as the reverse complement.
TTTAAAGCATATTCCCTCTTTAAGCGCGGAAGCCGAAACTATAGGAGCAGTGAACACCGTAAATTTGGAAGAAGACGGCAATTACCGCGGATACAATACGGATATAACCGGATTCGCCAGCGCCGTAAATTATGAATTTAAAGAAAATTTAAATGGCGTTAGCGTCATTCTTCTCGGGGCGGGCGGCGCTTCCAGAGCGGTGCTTTATGCTTTGATAAAATACGGCGCAAAAGATATTTTAATAATTAACCGCAGTGCGAACAATGCCGATAAACTTAAAAAAGAAGCCTGTTTATGGAAAACGTCCTTAAAATCGGATGCCGGAATTGAATCTTGCGATTTTAATTCAGTCGCGGCCTTAAAAAACATTTTATCGAAAGAATGGGATATTATCGTTAATACCGTAACGCCGTCGGCCGAAAGCGGCAGGTTGATTAATAATTTGTTTGCCGGCCTAAAAAAATTTAAGGGCGGCTTTTTTTTGTTCGATATTTCTTATTCTTCGGAGTCTTCCGGTTTTTTAAACGTTCTCGAAGAAAAATCGCTTAAGCGCGCGAACGGATTGTCCATGCTGTTATTTCAGGCAGTCGAAAGTTTTTATATCTGGACGGGTAAAAGAGCAGATTTTAAAGTTATCATGGAAGTTTTAAGCGGTATATTTTAAAAATTTTGAATTATATGATAAAATTAAATATATAATTTTGCATTTTGCTTATTTTAAAAAGTTGTTATAAGGGATTCGAATGAATAAAGACTTCATGCCGTCGATTGATTTTTCAGGCGAAAAGTTGGGCGATATACTGTTAAAGCACGGCGCCGCAAGAAAAGACGACATATCTAACGCCCTGCTGATGCAGGAAAGAATAAGGTCTGGAATAGCCAAGGGCGAAAAGCTTAAAGATTTAAAACTTGGAGAAATTCTTGTAAAAAACGGCATTATAAGCGCCGCGGAATTAAATTCGGCGCTAGAAGAGCAGAAGCGCGTAGGCGGAAGCATAGGCAGGCAGTTAACGAAGCTCGGCTTCATTAAGGATTCTGACCTCGTTTCTTTTCTTTCTAAAGAGTTCGGCGCCGCAACCGTAAATCTGCTTGAAGGCGAAATTCCGGAAAGTGTAATAAAGCTTATACCGCCCGATCTGGCCGTTAAACTGCAGGTGGTTCCTTTTAAAAGGCAGGGCAATACGATGTACCTTGCCGTATCCGACCCTACAAGAGTCGAGGCTCTGGACGACATAAAATTCCTAACCGGTTTGAATATCGAAATAGTCGTTGCGTCCGAAAATGAAATCGCCTCGGCATTGTCTAAATATTATAATGCGTCCAGTATTCTTACTGAAAACAAAGATTATCTTAACTCGATAGCTATCGAGGAAACCAACGAAGAAGTAGATATATCGGAACTTCAAAGGTCGTCTTCCGAACAGCCTATTATAAAATTCGTAAACAAGGTTCTTCTGGATGCGGTTAAAATGAGCGCAAGCGATATTCATATAGAGCCTTATGAATCTATCGTAAGAGTGAGATACCGTATGGACGGAAAATTAATAGAACAGATGAAGATACCCGGCCAGCTTAAAAATCCCATAATTTCGAGATTAAAAATAATGTCGCAGATGGATATAGCAGAAAGAAGACTGCCGCAGGACGGGCGAATTAAGGCAAGAATGGATAATAAAGAAGTCGATATGAGGGTGTCGTGTCTTCCGACCCTTTTCGGGGAAAAAATAGTTATCAGGGTGCTAGATAAATCTAATCTTCAGCTCGATATGAGAAAATTAGGATTTTCCGAAGAGCAGCTGATAGATTTTAAAACTGCTATACACAGACCCTACGGGATGATTCTCGTAACCGGTCCTACCGGTTCAGGCAAGACGACTACTTTATACAGCGCACTTTCGGAGGTGAACAGGCCGGACGTAAACATTTCGACTGCGGAAGACCCCGTCGAATATAATATTCAGGGAATAAATCAGGTTCTAGTTAACGAAGAAATAGGTTTGACTTTCGCTTCCGCTTTAAGGTCGTTTCTGAGGCAGGACCCCGATATTATAATGGTCGGGGAAATAAGGGATTTAGAAACGGCCGAAATTGCAATAAAGGCGGCGCTTACCGGGCATCTCGTCCTTTCGACTATACATACTAATAACGCGTCGTCCACTATATCCAGGCTTATAAATATGAAAGTGGAGCCGTTTCTTGTAGCTTCGAGTTTAAATTTGATTATAGCGCAGAGGCTTATTAGAAAATTATGCGCCGAATGCAAGGAGCCTTATTATCCAGATGCTAATGCTCTGGCTAAATCTGGATTTACAAACGCCGAAATTGCAGGAAAGCGTTTTTATAAGGCAAAAGGCTGTCCGGTATGCAATAAAACGGGCTATAAAGGAAGAATAGCCATATACGAAGTTCTTAACGTCGGAGACGAAGTTAAGAACAAAATTTATGAAAACTCCAACGAATTTGAAATACAAAGGGTTGCGGTAAATAATGGAATGAAGCTGTTAAAAGAATCGGCAAAAGAAAAATTTTTAGACGGAACAACTTCGCTGGAAGAAATTATCCAGTATTTAGACGAAAAAAGCTTAGATATTCAAACTTGACATAAAAGTTTTTTTATTATATTTATATATTATGTAAAAAAATATTAAAAGGAGCCGCATATGCCGTCAATTGCCGATTTATTAAAAACAACCGTGGACCAGGGGGCTTCCGATCTTCATATAGCGGCAGGAACTCCGCCGCAAATAAGGCTTAGGGGTTCTCTCGTTCCGCTCAATTTTCCAGTGCTTTCTCCTTCCGATACGCAGGGTCTGTGTTACAGCGTGATTACGGACTTACAGAAAAAAAAGTTTGAAGAAACGCACGAACTTGATTTTTCTTTCAGCCAGAAAGGCGTTTCACGGTTCAGAGGCAATTTATATTACGACAGGGGCGCCGTTGCAGGTGCGTTCAGGGTTATACCTCATGAGATTCCTTCTATAGATTTACTGGGTCTTCCGCCTATGATAAGGGAAATTATCAAATCGCCAAGAGGCCTCATACTCGTTACCGGACCTACCGGTTCCGGTAAAACAACCACACTTGCTTCTATGATAGATGCCATAAATCAGACAAGGCATGAACATATAATTACTATCGAAGATCCTATAGAATATGTTTTTCCGCACAAAGGATGCCTTGTTAACCAGAGGGAGATAGGGCAGGATTCAAGCAGTTTTTCGGAGGCGTTAAGGCACATATTAAGAGAAGACCCGGATGTAGTTCTCGTCGGCGAAATAAGAGATATGGAAACCATGGAAGCCGCTCTTACCATTGCCGAAACCGGGCACCTTACTTTCGGAACGCTTCATACGAATTCTGCCGTTCAAACTATAAGCAGAGTAATAGATATATTTCCTCCGAACCAGCAGCCGGAAGTAAGGTCTTCGCTTTCCTTGTCTCTCGTCGCCGTCCTGTCGCAAACGCTTATACCGAGGATAGACACTGCAGGCAGAGTGCTGGCGGCTGAATTGATGATACCTAACGCCGCGATAAGAAATCTGATAAGAGAAAATAAAATACATCAGATTTATTCCCAGCTTCAGCTAGGACAGGAAAAGTTCGGAATGCAGACGCTGAATCAGGCGCTGGCGTCGCTCGTAAATAAAAAAATAATAAGCGAAGAAGACGCATACAACAGATCGTCCGACATAGAAGAATTAAAGCAGGCTATAAGTTCCGGAGTTATGTCTAAAGGCGGATTAATGGGGAATGCGGGAACCTCCATTTCCAATAATGCCGGACAGAGCAATATGGGTTCTATGACCGGCAAACCTGATATTGGCGGAGATAAGCCTTTTTCTGGAATAGATTTCGGTAATTTATAATCGGAGGCGGGTAAATGGCGACCTATCAATGGAAAGGCAAAAAACACACCGGAGAATATTTAAAAGGGGAAATTACCGCCGAAAATTATCAGCAGGTTATTGAAGAGATAAGAAAAAAGGATGCTTATCCCATAAGCGTAAAGAAAAAAAGCGAATTTTTCACGTTAAGCCTTCATGGAACAAAAGAAATAAGTCCCAATACCAAGATAAGCGATAACAATCTTATAGTATTTACCAGACAGTTCTCTTCTCTTATAGAATCTGGAGTGCCTATACTACAAGGTTTGTCTATAATGATAGAACAGCAGAAAAATAAAGAATTGAAAGGCATTCTGACTAAAATAAGGGAAGGCATAGAGAGCGGATCGTCTTTGTCCGACAGCCTTAGAAAATTCCCCAAGGTCTTTAACGACTTATATGTTAACCTTGTGGAATCCGGAGAAAAAGGCGGAGTTTTAGACAGGGTTTTCAAAAGGCTTTCCGTATATTTCGAGAAAATATTAAAGCTGAAAAGAAAGATTAAAGGAGCGATGATATATCCTATAGTAGTTTTAAGCGTCGCAATCGGGGTTATCGTTATTCTTATGACTTTCGTTATTCCGGTATTTGCAAATCTCTTTTCGAGCGTCGGCGCAAAATTGCCCGCTCTTACCAGAGACGTTATAGGTTTTTCCGATTTTATGAGGACATATATACTTTATATAATAATTACGTTAGGCGCGGCGATATTTGCCCTAAAGGCCTATCATAAAAAAGAAAGCGGAAAAAGAAATATCGACAGAATAATACTTAAGATACCTGTTATCGGAATACTGCTTAAAAAGGTCGCTATAGCGAGATTTGCAAGAACGCTTTCTACCATGGTAGAAAGCGGGGTGCCGATACTTGCCGGGCTTGCCATAGTTTCTAAAACAAGCGGCAATAAAATCATAGAAGAATCTTTAATGCAGACGAAAGAGGATGTTTCTTCCGGTTCGCCATTAAGCGCCGCTTTGAATAAAACCAAGCTATTCCCCCCCCTCGTTATCCAGATGGTTATGGTAGGGGAAAAAACCGGAAATCTTGATGCGATGCTCGCCAAAGTTGCCGATTATTACGACGAGGAAGTCGATAATGCCGTTAATAACCTCACGCAGATGCTGGAACCGGCGCTTATAATATTTCTCGGCATAGTAGTTGGAACGCTGGTCGTTGCGATGTATCTTCCGATATTCAATCTCGGAAAAGCTATTAAGGGATGAATAACGATAATAAAAGCGTTTATAGGGATATACACGGCAAGATAAGATTTACGATAATTTTTAGAATTCTTGCCTTTTCGGTAATTATCCTTGTCTATATCCTGGCGAATTTTAAAAATATAGTCCGCTATTCCGTTTCCGTTTATTTATCTATAGCTTCGGCAATACTGCTTACCTCTATTTATTACGCAATTCTCGTTTATCTCAAAAAAAAAGAAAATTACAGGTTTTTAATATATTTCGGCTTTGTCCAGCTGTTTGCCGATTTTATTTTTATATCTTTCATAGTTTTATTTAACGGTGGCATAAACGATAAATTTATTTTCTTGTATTATTTATTAATATTAATTTCCGGATTTATTTTTTTAAGAGCCGGAGTAATGATATCCGGTATAGCATCAGCTATAGCTATCGGACTGTCTGCCGATTTGCAGTATTATTTCGATATTGGATATCACTCCTATTTTTTATACAATCCCGATAAGCTGTTATTTATAACAAGCACTAATATACTCGGCGTTTTAATATTCAGCTGGCTTCTGTATCATTTTTCGGGAGAACTGGGTATGCTTAGCGATACGATTGTCGAAAGGGATGAATTTATAAAAAATTCGCAAAATTTTAACAGGGAGCTTTTTAACAGCTTTTCGCAGGGAATTATAGTTCTCGATGAAGGCTATTCGGTTATTTTTTTGAACTCCGCCGCCGCCGATATGCTTAATTTAAATTCAGTCGAAGGTGATTTTAAGCATAAATCCGGTATTCTGCATAAATTTAACGTCAAAATAACTGACATTTTTGAAAACTTTCCGACGGATTTATTGGAAATAAAAGAAAGATATACCGAAAATAATCTGGAACGCTTTGAGTTAAACCATAAAAATATGGTCATAGGGTTCGGGATGACAAAACTGGAAACTGAAGGGTATAGGATAGGCAGATACATTTTATTGTTCAGGGATATAACATATGTAAAACAGCTGGAATTAGAGTCTAAGATTAACGAAGGGCTGACAACCGCCGGAAAGCTTGCGGGATGGCTAGCGCACGAAATAAGAAATCCTCTTTCGGCTATAAACACGTCTATATATGTTTTAAGCTCCGAAAATATGGACTCTAAAGAAGGCGACTACGCCAGGCTAATAGGTATTATAGCAACCGAAGTCCGTAAATTGGATAATCTGGTAAGCGATTTTTTAGGTTTTGTGAAGATAAAGTCTAAAACTATAGGCGGAAACGGGAATTTTGAAAAATTCAACTTGTTTTTATTTTTAGAAGAATTAGTCTCGAGATATGCTTTCAACTCGATTAAAATTCATAACAGCGTCGGCAAGGACGCTGAAATATTCTCCGAAAAAAGCAGAATAGGACAGATATTTGCAAATGTAATTCAAAATGCCGTACAATCCATAGAAAGAAAGTCGTCGCTCGTTAAAAACAGCGAATGCAATGCGGGAATTATAAGAATAGGTTCAAAAAAGATAAAAAACGGAATGGATAAAAATTATATTTCTATCGGTGTTTCGGATAACGGAGAAGGAATGGACGATTTTACGAGAAAAAATGCTTTCAAGCCGCTTTTTACGACGAAGGAAAACGGTTTCGGATTAGGACTGTCGATAGTCTATTCGATAACGGAAAGCTTGGGCGGAGAAGCAAACATTACAAGCAGGGCGGGAAAGGGAACTTTAATAAGAATAAATATACCGCAAATGCCGAACTAAATAACTCTGGATGAGCTTCGCTGTACTTCGTTTCCCGCTTTCGCGGGAATCCAGGAAAAAATTCTGACGGTGATTTTTAATGATATATTTAAAATTTGTTTTAAAATGGAAAATAAACCTAAAATATTAATAATAGACGACGAAAAGTCCATACTTGAATCGTTAGCCATACTCCTTAAGCTGGAGGGATACGATATTTTTACCGCCGAAAGCGTAAGTTCGGCAATAAAGCTTATAGACGAAAAAAATTTTAATTTGATTATATCGGATATTAAGATGCCCGAGATGTCGGGCATAGATTTAATAAAATATTTCAGGAGGGAAAAAGCGGATTTTATCTCTAGATATAAACATATTCCGGTTATATTAATGACGGCGTATTCCGATGTTAAAACCGGCATAGAAGCAATAAAGCTGGGAGCGTTCGATTACATGGCTAAACCGTTCGACAATGAGGAATTTAAAATTACCGTCAGAAGAGCATTGGACTATTTTTCAGTTTTTAACGAATTAAACGACCTGAAATCGGTTTGTATTACGTCAGGCGAAATAAAAGGAATTTCAAAAGCGATAAAAAACGTCGTAAACGAAATATCCAGGATTTCTTCCGCTTTTAATAATATTCTCATTACAGGCGAGTCCGGAACTGGAAAAGAACTTGCGGCGAGGCTGGTTTACGAAATTTATTCCAAAAATTCAGGCAGTTTAAAAAATATTCCTTTCGTGCCCGTTAACCTTGCAGCTATCCCTGATAATCTTATCGAAAGCGAATTGTTCGGTTATGTCAAGGGTGCATTTACAGGCGCGGAATCCGATAAAATGGGGTTGATAAAATATGCGGACGGAGGAATTCTTTTTTTAGACGAAATAGGCGAT
>JAKAKF010000253.1 GCA_021813595.1 bacterium | reverse complement strand
GTGTCATTTTTTATAGATTTTAAATCTAAATCCTTTAAGGATTCTATAATTTCTTTTTCTTCCTCGTCTATATAATTACTACTTATTGTTTTTCTCATTTTTTTTGTCTCCTATTATTTTTTTAAATCTTCTGTCGGGATATACGGTTTTTAGAAAAATTTCATTTTTAGTCTGCACATATGGTACGCAATATGTATAATCATTTATTACTACAACCATTATTCTTTGATTTGGATATTTATCGGAGTTAGGATGTTTGAAATCTAAAGCTATTTCGCCCTTTGCCATTTTATCTATAACCGTCTCGAAATTAACGCCTCTTTCTTTAAGTAATTTTTTGTTTTTATTTTCATCGAAAATAATTTTCATTTTTTAATTATAACGTAAATTATAAGTATTTACAATGTCAATACTTACGCACCATCCAGCAGATAAATCAGGCAATATTAATGTAAAAATAGTTCGTTTGGAGGTTGAAGCGTATGCCGTCTAAATCTAATTAAGATATTCTGATTAGAAATCTTTTGCCCGACGATTATAATATGACGAAAGCGGCTAAGACTATCGGAAATACGAAACAGTTTATCAGCTTCCTGGCAAAAAAGTTCGGGATTAAGAAACCGAGCAAGGCATAAGGCATAAGGGAAACATTGTTCTGCCATGCAGTGCCGTTACAGGAATGAAATACGGCGAAATTAAAAATTCGCTAAAAGAAAAAGGAAAGCCTATTCCAGAAAACGATATTTGGATTGCCGCCATTGCCAAAGAACATAATCTTGTTTTAATTACCAAGGACAAGCACTTTAAATTAGTCGATGATATTAAAATTGTTATGCTCTAAGTCATTAATAATTATGGCTTGATTTTCACATAGGCAAGTTTAATAAAGTTATGATAATTTAATAAAATTAAATACTTGCAAAGCAAGGACTTTGGATTGTGACTCCGGTGGTCGCAGGTTCAAAACCTGTCATCCACCCCACTTAAAACCGACGCAGATGACAAAAAGGTATAGTCATTTAGTGCCAAGTACGCTGAAAAAAGCGGTTAACGATGTATAGGACAAGAAATAGAACAGATTTTTATAATTTTATTGATAACCTGTCTTAAATTAAAAATTAAGATTGGAGTTATTATGGCTGATTCAATATCCTTTAAGGACTCTATAATTTCTTTTTCTTCCTCGTCTATATAATTACTACTTATTGTTTTTCTCATTTTTTTGTCTCCCATTATTTTTTTAAATCTTTTGTCGGGATATATGATTTTTAGAAAAATTTCATTTTAGTATATACTTTAAAAAATTTTCTATAGTTTGGAATTTATTTAAAAAGCTGATAAAATAATAATATCAACATATAATTTTTAATGCAAAATATAAAAGGCGATCTAATATGGCAAATGCTCATATAAAGGAAAATATATTAAACCAGGTGGATAAACTACCGTACGATATGCAGCTTCGCGTTCTGGATTTTGCAAATTCGTTATCTCCCAAAGGCGTGAAGGGAGATATACTCTCCAAATTCAGAGGGTCAATTTCTTCGGATGATTTAAAACTTATTGAAAGCGCTATAATGGAAGGATGCGAAAAGGTTGACATGAATGATCGGTAGGATAATTTTAATTTTGCATAGAAATATTCAGATTTATATTAAATTCACATTTCATATTAATTAAATATACGGAGAATAAAAATGGACTTATCAGATATAATAGAATCAAGAAGAGCTTACAGGTCGTTGGAAAAAACCGAAATAAGCGAAGACCTTATAAAGACGCTAGCTCAGTCGGCTTCGCTTTCGGCATCCTGTTATAATCATCAGCCATGGAAGTTTGTGTTCGTTTATGAAGATACGGTTCTTAAAGAATTGAAAACAGCTCTTGCGAAAGGCAACGCTTGGGCGCAGAACGCTTCTATGATAATAGCAGTTTTATCTAAAGCAGCCGACGACTGCGTCCTTGATTATAGAAAATATTATCTTTTCGACACGGGAATGGCTTCTGCTTTTCTTATTCTCAAGGCTACCGAACTCGGTTACGTCGCACATCCTATAGCAGGTTATAACCCTGAGATAGTTAAGGGAGTTATAAAATCTCCGGAAGACATGGAAGTTGTTACTCTTATTATATTCGGCAAGCATAAAGAAGATATTGATCCGGTTTTAAGCGAAAAACAGAGAAACGACGAAATTAAACGTCCTCAGCGCAAATCGTTAGGCGAATATGCCTGTCTTAACAAATATTGTTTGTAATGCCGGGAATAGGTCTGCGATAACGATAATAGTAACTTATTAATTGTTAATTTACCTTTATTTAATAAACTTTATATAATATATAAATGGATTAAATAATAAATAATGTTTTCAGATTTTTATTTAAATATTGAACTGTTCCATCCGGAAGCCGTAATGCCTAAGAGGGCTATTCAAGGCGATGCGGGATTAGACCTGTTTGTCTGCGAAAAGACCATACTAAAACCGAATGTTTTAATTTCGGCGCATACTGGAATCAAAATTGAATTTCCTGCGGGTTATGCGGCGATTATAAAAGAAAAATCGGGTTTGGCGTTAAAAGCAATAGAAATTAAAGCTGGAGTTATAGATCATGAATACAGGGGGGAAATAATCGTTTTAACGAAAAATATGTCTAAGGATATTATTACGTTACTGCCTTGCCAAAAAATAGCCCAGATGTTAATAGTTCCGGTATGGACGGGAGAGCCTAACCTAGTACCTAAGGTCGATGAAGATACCGATAGAAAAGACGGCGGATTCGGTTCTACAGGGTTATAAATACAAAAATACAGTTAAATTAATTAATAATATAAAATGATAAAAGTTAATTATTCTTTTGCTGATAAAGAAGAACGCGGAGACGGAAAAGATGCAGAAGGTTTTAGAAAAAACAGAACGACTTATCGCAATCTTTTTGAAAGAATAAAGCCCGATGAAAAAGAAAAAATTATGGAAAAGATTGATAAAAAAGAGATAAGGAAGTATATAGAAGAAAAAAATTTCAAAAATATCGAAAGCGATGGAAAATAAAACCGCCGTAATATTCGATACCGAAACAACCGGCTTTACCCAGCCTGTTTTAATAGAAGCCGCAGGTATTATTATTAACGGCAATCCTTTAAACGAACAGGACGATACTTTTGTCAAACGCTATAATCCCGGCAAGCCTATTTCTTTCGGCGCTATGGCTATTCATAATATATTGGACTGCGAATTAAAAGATTGCCCTCCCGCATCCGAATTTAAGCTTCCGGATAATACTGCCTATATAATAGGGCATAACATAGATTACGACTGGCAGGTAATAGGAAAACCTCAAGTCAAAAGAATAGACACGCTTGCAATGGCAAAAAAAATATGGCAAGGTTTTGATTCTTATAATTTATCGGCATTGACGTATGCATTGACGGAACCTGAACGGAGGCCGGAAGTAAGAAAAATTCTTGTCGACAGACATAATGCGCTGACCGATGCAAAACTTTGCTTGGATATTTTACGTTTAATATTAAAAGAAAAACCGGAATTAACTTCATGGGGTTCTATTTGGAAGTTTTCCGAAGAAGCACGCATACCCGATACTATGCCGTTCGGTAAACATAAAGGGATGCCTATTAAAGACGTGCCTAAAGATTATAAAGAATGGTTAAAAGGACAGCCGGATATAGACGAATATTTATTGAAAGCTCTAGTATCATAATAAATGTTAATATAATTCATTTAATAAATAAGTATAATAAAAAAATAAATATAATTAACATCTTAAATTAAAATAATATTTTACATGCAAATCAAATTGCCGAAATTTTTTAGAAGATTAGATAAATTCATACTGTGTATAGCCGTTTCTACAAGCATAGTAGTCGCCGGAGTATCCGCCTATCTGTTGTCTAATTTTGGAGACAGAATAATTAAATACGAAAGCGACACGACGGCCGAATATATTTCCAGACAAACTTTCAATACTATGTTTCAGATTATGAAAAAGGGATGGAACGAAAAGCAGGTTATGACTTTTATGAATGCTTTAAAAAAATCCTCTAAAAACGATAATACAGTAAAGACTTCAATATTTAGAGGAGCCGTAGTCGATAAACAGTTCGGAAAAATTCCTCAGGGCAAAGAAAATTTTATAGTCAAAAAAGTATTCAAAACTAAACGCCCATTTCACGCTGTCGTAAACGGAAATATCGTATATGCTTATCCTTTAAAAGCGCAAAAAATGTGTTTAAAATGCCATACCATGGCAAAAAAAGGCGACGTAAACGGAGTCATAGAGGTATCTTTCGACCCGTCGTTTTTGAGAAGCAGACTAGAAGGCTATTTTATACTTATTATATTTCTTATCTTTATCCTCCCTATAGCTGGAGGCGTCTTCGTAACGCTAATCTTAAGGCGTTCCATAAAAAACGGAATGAAAAGCATAAACGGCGCTGTAGAGAGCATTAAAACCGTGAAAGATTTAAAAACTTTAGATAACAAGCTGATAGACTTAAAATTCGAAGAGTTTAACCGTATATATAATGGCGTAAGCGGACTTTCCGAAAGATTAAGGGATATAGCCGTAGATAAAGACGTCTTGGAGTTCGAAATTAAACTATTGGAGCGTTTCATTATTACCTCCGAAGTCGTTAAAGACTGGAAAGAGCATGTTTTTAACATGCTAAACGAAATGAATAAGATTATTAAGGTTTATAACGTTTTTTCCATATTTATGGAGGATGAAAGTTCTATTGAAATAGAAGTGTTCTGGAAAGGAGAGCCTACCGATAAAACAAAGAAAATATTCGACGAAATTATTTACCAAAACATATATCACAACGGACTAAGCACTTTTATCGTTCAGGGAATGGGGAAACACGAAATATTTCACAACGTATCGGATAGAAACGTTAAACTGCCAGACCTTAAAAAAGAAGATCTGATGGTTCAGACGAAAAAGATAATTCTAGAAGCCCCTCATATAGGCGGAATAGTGGGCATCGGCGTACAGTCCGAAGACGAAGTCGAAGAAGTAAAAGGCCTTGTCATAAACAGCGTTCTTACCACCCTTTTAAACGTCATCGGTTCTATCAAAGCGATATATAAATATACTAAAGACTTAGAATATTACGCGACCAGGGACGGACTGACCAACCTTTATAACCAGCGTGTCTTTATGGAGTTTTTACACTACGAAGTAGAAAGGTCAAAAAGGCATAATTTTACCTTCGGGGTAGTATTTATAGACTTCGACAATTTTAAACTTATAAACGATATGTACGGACATAACTTCGGCGACAAATTCCTGAAGGGCATTGCCGATATATTGGAAAAAGATAAAAGAAACGAAGATATAGCCGCAAGGTACGGCGGAGACGAATTCGTAATGATTCTTCCCGGAGCGGGAGAAGAGCAGTCTTATATGATAGCAAATAATATAAGGGAAAATATAAAGGCTTTTACGCTTAAAGAACCAATAACGGGGAAGTCCGTCGGCGCTACCGTTTCCATAGGAATATCGGTTTATCCTAATTCCGCTTCCGACGACAAAGACCTATTTTTATTGGCTGATAATATGATGTATAAGGCAAAAAAAGCGGGAAAAGATACGGTATATATCGCCAAAGAGGAAGACGCCGTAGCGGCTTTTAAAGAAGTTTCCGAAAAAAGCAAAATGGTTATGGACGCTTTGGAAAAAGATATAATATTGCCATATTTTCAGCCTATCATAGATATTAAAACCGGAAGACCCGTCGCCCACGAACTGCTTATGAGGATAAAATTAGAATCTATCTCTTCCAAAGGCGATGAATCCTTCAACATAATATCCGCCGGAGAATTTATAGAAATAGCCGAAAGCATAGGAGTCGCCCACAAGTTGGATTTAATACTTCTCGAGAAAGCCTTTCAAAAAATTAAAGACGAAAATTATTCTTTGGATATGTTCATCAATCTTTCCCCTAAATCTTTGATAGTGGCGGATTACGTCAAGACCGTAAAACAGCTGTCTTTAAAGTACCGCATAGATACTTCCAAAATAGTTTTCGAGCTTACGGAAAGAGAGACCGTCAAAAATATTTCCCTTCTCGAAAAGTTCGTAGCAAATCTTAAATACGAAGGATTTAGGTTTGCCGTGGACGATTTTGGTTCCGGTTTCAGTTCGTTTATGTATCTTAAAAGATTTCCCATAGATTTTCTCAAGATAGACGGCGAATTTATAATGGGCATCTTTGAAGATAAAATGGACAGGGCAGTCGTCGTCAGCTCTATTTCTATCGCAAAAGAAATGGGCATAAAAACTATCGCCGAATTTATCGAATCCGAAGAAGTTCTCAACGAACTTAAGGAGCTTAAAGTCGATTACGCCCAGGGCTATTATACGGGGAAACCGGCGGAAAATTTTGTTATTTGTTAAATGATAGCCAAGGAAAAAGCGTCGGATTAATTTTCTGCAAATAACTTTTATGTTAAATTGACTGTTTCGTATGCGGAAAATAAACAGCTTTTCCTTTGGCCCGCTTGGTCATGCTTTTTGTTTTTTTTTGTATGTGAAATGCGAATCCTATTCGGTCATTTTATCTATATGAAGGCCTGACGTTAATTCGGATTCGGCATTTAAACTTGTATTTAATTCGGCATTATCCGGATTTCCGCCTGATTCTCTCAATGCTTTTTGTCTTATATGTTCTTCAAGAATTTTTTCGTTTTTTTTCTTTATTTCCATATATTCGAGGACGTCTTCGGCGTTAAACACCCACACTCTTCTCAAAAAATTTTCCATTTCGCGTCTTTCTTTATGAATTAAATTTATTTTATCGATGAATTCCTGATAGCCCATTTTTTTCTTCTTAAGCACAGTCTTTTTCCTTTTGTGAAGTTTTCTTTTGTCCAAAATAAGTACCTCCTTTTTATTTTTTTAATTAATATTATAAATTTAAGCGCGTTTTTCATTTATATCATAAATTTAGTTAAAAAATTATGAAATTTTTGTTACAATTATGTTAAATTTATGTTAAATTTGTGTTACAAAATCATTTGAAATATTGAAATAATAAAGCGTTGACGGGTTTTTTATACAACCGCTTGTTTCAAATTTATTTTATTATTTCTAAAATAAGTGTATAATAGAAAAAAATAATTATATTACACGGTTAAAATTATGAATTTAAACTATCCTTTCGTAAGACCTAGAAGGCTTCGCAATTCGCCTCAATTATTAAAATTAGTTCAAGAGACTAAATTGGACCCGTCAAAATTTATTATGCCTTATTTCGTTTCGCACGGAAAAGGAATTAAGGAACCTATAGGCACTATGCCCGGGCAGTTTCGCTATTCTATAGACGAACTTTTAAAAGAACTTCAAAAAGTCGAAGATTTAAAAATAGGCGGCATACTTCTTTTCGGTATTCCGGAGCATAAAGACGAATTTGCGTCCGAGGCTTATTCTGATAACGGAATAATGCAGCAGACCGTGAAAGCCGTAAAAGACGGATATCCCGATATTTTAATTATTAACGACGTATGCATGTGCGATTATACTTCGCACGGCCATTGCGGTATAGTCGATGAAAAAGGTTACGTTAAAAATGACGAAACGTTGGAATATCTTGCAAAAATTAGCGTTTCTTACGCAAAAGCAGGTTCGGATATTATAGCCCCTTCGGATATGATGGACGGAAGGATAAGAAAAATAAGGGAATCTTTAGACGATGAAGGATTTGTAAATATACCTATAATGTCTTATTCTTCAAAATATGCTTCCGCATTTTATTCGCCTTTTAGAGATGCAGCCGACTGTTTCCCTAAATTCGGCGACAGAAAATCATATCAAATGGATCCGGCGAATTCAGACGAAGCGGTACTGGAAACCGAGCTTGATTTAGAAGAAGGCGCGGATATCATTATGGTAAAACCGGCGTTAAGCTATCTGGATATAATTTACAAAATAAAACAGACTTTTAAAAGACCTCTTGCCGCTTATAACGTATCGGGAGAATATTCCATGGTAAAGGCCGCCGCTAAAATGGGTTACGTCGACGAAGAACTTGCGGTTTTAGAAACGCTTACTTCTATGAAAAGGGCGGGCGCCGATATTATTATAACCTATTTTTCGCTTTATGCCGCAAAACTGATCGGATAAATTTCTAACAATATTAAATATTTTTTAGAAATATTGCGAGGATATATACAACATATATTTCTATACCGGATACGCTTAATCGTACTATTTATAGAGCTATAAAAAAATTTAATTATAATATTTAAGGAGAAAACTAACCGATGAAAATATTGGTAACTGGGGGAGCGGGATTTATAGGCAGCCATATAGTCGATATGCTTGCGGATAATAATCATGAGGTTGCGATAATCGATAATCTTTCAAGCGGTTTTGAATATAACGTCAATAAAACTGCAAAATTAATACGGTCGGATATTAACGATTTTAACGGAATTGAAAAAATATTTTCGGAAGAAAAGCCGGATATAATATATCATTTAGCTGCCCAGATAGACGTCAGAAAGTCCGTTGCCGATCCTATTTTCGATGCCAGGACTAATATTATGGCAACCATTAATTTAATTAAACTTTCTAACGATTTTAAGATTAAAAAGTTCATTTTTTCTTCAACCGGCGGAGCTATATATGGAGATACGGACGATAGGCCTACAAAAGAAACTCATGCGGAATGGCCGCTATCTCCTTACGGCATAGCAAAGCTTACTGCAGATAAATTTTTAAATTTTTATCATGAAGTTTACGGATTAAAATATATTTCTCTGCGTTACGGCAACGTTTACGGTCCAAGGCAAAATCCCCACGGCGAAGCGGGGGTAGTCGCTATTTTTTTAAATAAAATGCTAAAAAAAGAGCAGCCGGTAATAAACGGAGACGGGGAGCAGACTAGAGATTATGTATACGTTAAAGACGTTGCCGAGGCGAATATTTTAGCTCTTAAATATATCGATAAAGTCGGCATATATAATGTCGGAACATCTATAGAAATCAGCGTTAACACTTTATTTGAAGAAATTAATAAAAATTTTAATAAAAGTTTTAAACAGGTTCACGGTCCTGCTAAGCAGGGAGAGCAGAAAACAAGCTGTTTAGATATCGGAAAGATAGAAAAAGACCTTGGTTTTAAGCCTAAAGTAAATTTCGGCGAAGGTATTAAAATGACGTATGAATGGTTTAAGGAAAAAAAATGTTGACAAATTATTAAAGATTTTGTTATTATTAAAGTTTCTAAATATTGCGGGGTTTTTGGGAATTTTTTTGACTTGCTGGCGTAGCTCAATGGCAGAGCAGCTGATTTGTAATCAGCAGGTTGCGGGTTCGATTCCCATCGCCAGCTCCATATAGTTTTAGAAATAATTTTACTATAATAAGATTTAAATCTGATTGGGTTGGGTGTTAAGGAGAGGTGCCCGAGCGGCTAAAGGGAACAGACTGTAAATCTGTCGGCGCGAGTCTACGAAGGTTCGAATCCTTCCCTCTCCACCATTTAAGTCTTAATTTTAAATATATTTCATATTCGGTAAATATTATTGAAATATGAAGTTATGATTTAAAATATTAATATTTTTTAATGCGGGAATAGCTCAGTTGGTAGAGCGTCAGCCTTCCAAGCTGAATGTCGCGGGTTCGAACCCCGTTTCCCGCTCCATTTTTTAAGATACGTTTATGATGTATGCCCATGTAGCTCAGTGGTGGAGCACTTCCTTGGTAAGGAAGAGGCCATCGGTTCAATCCCGATCATGGGCTCCAATAAAAATAATTTAGAATATTTTAAAAACGAATATTTTTTTATAGGAGGAGAACTAAATGTCCAAAGAGAAATTCGACAGATCTAAGCCTCACGTCAACATAGGAACCATAGGTCACGTTGACCACGGCAAAACAACTTTAACTGCCGCCATCACGAA
>JAKAKF010000158.1 GCA_021813595.1 bacterium | reverse complement strand
CTTCGCCGTTAAAAAAAGACGTCGTTCAGGGAACAGATATGATGATAGTCAGGGAACTGACCGGCGGCATATACTTCGGTCAGCCGAGAGGAGTTTTCGATTTGGAAGACGGACAGAAAAAAGGCGTCAATACCTTAGTTTATACCACTAAAGAGATAGAAAGAATAGCCAAAATAGCCTTTGATATAGCAAGGAAAAGAAGAAAAAAAGTTTTATCCGTTGATAAAGCCAACGTTCTGGAATGCACCGAGCTATGGAGAAGCGTAGTTGCCGGAGTAGGCAAAGAATATCCCGATGTCGAATTAACCAATATGTATGTAGATAACTGTTCTATGCAGTTGATAAGACAGCCTAAATCTTTCGACGTTATCGTAACGACTAATATGTTCGGAGACATATTAAGCGATGAATCATCTATGGTCGCAGGTTCTATAGGGATGCTTCAGTCGGCGAGCCTCAACGGCAAAAAAGGAATGTACGAGCCTATACACGGAAGCGCGCCGGATATTGCGGGACAAGATAAGGCTAATCCCGTTGCGGCTATTTTATCGGTCGCGATGATGCTCAGATACAGTTTCGATATGGATGAGCTGGCGGAAAAAATAGAAAATGCCGTAGAGAAAGTAATTAAAAACGGATACAGGACCGCCGATATTTATTCAAACGCTCAGGGGACGAAACTCGTGGGCACCAAAGAAATGGGCAATGCCGTAATAGACGAATTAAAAAAATAAAAATTTAGTGCGGATAAAACATAAATAGTATGAAAAAAGAAAAATATAACATCGGCATTACCGGAGCCACCGGTCTTGTAGGCAGGGAATTTATAGAAATATTGGAGCATAGAAATTTTCCGGTCGGAGAACTCTATCTTTTTGCTTCCGAAAATTCTTTAGGCGAAACCGTAACATTTAAAGGCGAAGATTATATCGTTGATGCCTTGAAAGAAGATTCTTTTAAGAAAAAGAATATAGATATAATTTTATCGAGTCCGGGAGGTTCGGTAAGCGCAAAGTTTTCGCCCATTGCCGCAAAAGAAGGAGCGGTAGTTATAGATAATACCTCTTATTTCAGGATGGACGAAGACGTTCCTTTAGTAGTTCCCGAAGTTAATCCGGACGATATAAAATATTATTCGAAAAAAAATATAATAGCAAATCCGAATTGTTCTACTATTCAAATGGTCGTCCCGCTTAAACCTATCCATGACAGGTATAAAATAAAAAGAATAGTCGTATCTACATACCAGTCCACTTCAGGAGCCGGCAAAAAGGCTATGGACGAACTGTTTTATCAAACGGCTGGTATTATTAACGCAAAAGGAGACATTTATCCGGAAAAATTTCCTGTCCAGATAGCTTTCAACTGCATTCCTCAAATCGATGTTTTCGGCGAAGAAGGATACACGAAAGAAGAAATCAAGATGATGAAGGAAACACAGAAAATAATGCATTCTCAAAATATAGGCGTATCGGCTACCACGGTTCGCGTTCCGGTATTTTTCTCCCATGGGGAATCCGTTAATATAGAAACCGAAAAAAAATTCGATATTAAAGATATTAAGAAAATGCTGTCGGAAACGGCGGGAGTTAAGCTCATAGACGACATATTAAGCGGCAACCCCGATGAAAGGTATCCTTATCAGACTCAGGCTGCAGGCAAAGACGAGGTTTTTGTCGGCAGGATAAGAAAAGATTTTTCCGTGTCTAACGGGCTGAACTTATGGATTGTAGCGGATAACGTCCGCAAAGGAGCGGCGCTTAACGCCGTGCAGATAGCGGAAATTCTCATTCAAAAATATCTTTGAACGACAGACGGCAGATGCCTTCCCAACTGAAAAGCCATGAAATAGTCAGGAATTTATCCGTAGTTTCGTTTTTTACTTTGATAAGCAGGATTTTAGGCTTGTTAAGGGATGTCTGCATTGCATATTTTTTCGGCGCTGGAATGGCTACCGACGCGTTCTTCGTGGCTTTCAGGATACCAAATTTATTCAGAAGGTTATTCGGCGAGGGAGGAATATCCGCATCGTTTATTCCGGTTTACTCGGATAATTTGGCTAAAAAGAGCAATGCCGATTCTGAAGACCTGTTTAAAACCGTTTTTACCGCGTTATTTTTTATCCTTTTATTTCTTTCTTTAGCAGGATTTTTATTTTCGTTTTTTTTCGTGGCGGTTACGGCGCCGGGTTTTTTAAATAAACCGCTCGAATTGAGGCTTGCTGTCCTGTTAACCAGGATTATGTTCCCATACATATTTATGATAGGGCTTGCGGCGTTTTTATCGGGAGTCTTAAACGTCCACGGCTCTTATGCTCCGGGAGCGATATATCCTATAATATTAAATGTTTTATTTATAATTTCGGCCGTTTTTTTAAGGCCTTTTTTCCATCCGGGTATTTTTGCTCTTGCGGTAGGCGTAATGCTCGGCGGAGGATTGCAGCTTTTATCGCAGATTTATTATATTAAAAAAAAGAAAATCAGCCTCGGTTTCAAATTTAATTTTAGAAACAGCGGCGTAAAATCAGTTTTTAAACTGCTGACGCCGTCCCTTATCGGGATGGCGGTAATTCAGCTCAATCTGGTTTTTGATACTCTTCTCGCATCTTTTTTGCCCGCAGGGAGCATTTCCTTTCTTTACTACGGCGACAGGCTTTATCAGTTCCCCCTCGGCGTTTTTGCCATAGCTATGCAGACGGCTATTTTTCCGACCCTTTCCGCTTCGTTTGCAAAAAACGACGTCAAGGAAGTTGACGGAGCTTTTAATTTTGCCTCGTCCCTGATGTTTTTTATAATAATTCCTTCAAGCGTAGGATTAATCCTTTTAAAGGGCAGTCTCGTAAAATTGATATACATGCACGGAATATTCAATGCGGCCGATGCGCAAAAAACAGCCGGAGTCCTTCTTTTTTTTACCGCCGGCTTGTGGGCGTCAGCTCTATTAAAAACCGTTGTTCCGGTTTTTTATTCCATGAAAGATACCAAGACCCCAGTAAATGCGGCTATAATTTCACTGATTATAAATATTATATTTGCCGTCCTGCTTATGCGGGTTATGGGCGTTTACGGACTAGCTCTGGCTTCGAGCATATCCTTAATTTTTAATTACCTGTTTCTTTTAAGGAAGCTTCATCTAAAAAAGGGTATAGGTTTAGGTGCAGACTTCTTTAAGTCGTTTGCTAAAACCTTAATTGCAAGTTTCATTATGGGGTTAATAGTAGAATTTTTAATAGTTGCTTTCGGCAGGCTCAATTACGGTCCGTTAGCCGTCGTTTTGGCTTCCCTCGCAACAGGCGTAATTGCATATATTTTTGCCTCGTTTGCTTTAAAAAACGATTTCGCAAATATTTTAAAAAACGTAATTATGAAAAAATTATAACCATATACCATAATTGCTTAAATGCGTTAAATAAATATATAAACCGCATAAGGCAGTAAAGAGCGCATAGGAAAAACAGGGGGAGAAATGATGCGGCAGATTTCTTTTACCTGTTATTTTTAAAGTATTAAATTTTTTATTGACATGTTCGCCTAATGTTCGATATAATAAAATAAAAAATAAATAGGATGATTCTAAAGAAACATCGTGTCAGTGTCAGGTTATTACCGTTCCGCATGGCATTTAGCCCACCGCGTATGATTAGTTATTAAAGAAGACCTTATGGCATGCGCATTAAAGGGGACAGTAGAAATCGACGAAACGTATATAAGATGGAATTTTAATTTAAAAGGTCGATAAACAACATGGCTAAATTAAAAGAAAGCGGTTCAAATCAAACAAAAACAGGTTATCTCGTTGATTTTATTTCTGGACAAGAGGTAAAAGCTAATAGTGAAGAGATTGAGGCTGTCCAAGTTTTTACCAGACAACTAGTTGAAGATTACAATTACCCAAAAGAACATATTCAAACAAGACCGCAATTTAGAGTAAAAGTAAGACCTTCTGATACGAAAAAAGAATATCCTGTGGATATCGCAGTTTTTCCTAATAGTAAAAAACAAGAAGATGAAATTTATATTATCGTTGAATGTAAAAATAAAACAAGAAAAGACGGAAGAACACAACTTCAAGATTATTTAAGGTTTTCAAATGCTTATTTGGGAGTTTGGTTTAACGGAAATGAAAGGTTCTTTTTAAGAAAAATTGAGAAACAAGGGAGAATTGAGTTTGAAGAAATTCCGAATATTCCAAAATATGGACAAAGAATTGAAGATATCGGAAGATTTAAGCAAAAAGATTTAAAGCCAACACATAATTTAAAAGCAATATTTAAATCAATAAGGAATTATCTTGCCGCAAATACAGTTGGGGCAACAAGAGATGAAGTGTTAGCGCAGCAACTCATTAATTTAATTTTTTGTAAACTTTATGATGAAAAAAATACTGCACCTAATGATATTATAAAATTTCGTGCAGGATTAAATGAAAAACCAGAAGAAGTAGAATCAAGAATATTAGGAATTTTTCAAGAAGTCAAGACTAATTTGCCAGAAGTAATCGATATGGACGATAGAATTTTACTTGATACAAATTCCATTATATATGTCGTGGGCGAACTTCAAAATTATTCCTTAATGAATAGCGAGCGAGATATTATAGCAGATGCTTTTGAAACATTTATTGGGCATGCCCTAAAGGGTGAACAAGGTCAATTTTTTACGCCGAGAAATGTTGTTAAAATGGTAGTTGATATTTTAGAACCTAATGAAAATGATAAAATTATAGATCCAGCTTGTGGTAGCGGGGGTTTTTTAATTGATGCTTTAAAATATGTTTGGGATATAGCGGATAGAAAATATCAAACTCTTGGTTGGAAGGAAACAGAAATAGTAAGGAAGAAAATTGATATTGCAACAAATAATTTTAGGGGAATTGATAAGGATTATTTTCTAAGTAAAGTTGCCAAGGCATATATGAATTTAGTTGGCGATGGAACAACCGGTATTTTCTGTGAAGATAGTTTGGAAAATCCTAATAGCTGGAAAGCAGAAACAAAGTTAAAGATTCCAATGGAAAGTTTTGATATTTTACTAACAAATCCACCTTTTGGAAGTAAGATTACTGTTTCAGGAGAAGCAAAATTAAAACAATTTAATGTCGGTTATAAATGGAAGTTTGATAGTAAAGTCAATAAGTGGATTAAAACGGAAAAATTAAAAAAACAGGAACAACCCCAAGTTTTATTTATAGAAAGATGTTTAGATTTATTAAAAAACGGCGGAAGAATGGCAATGGTGCTTCCAAGTGGTATTTTAGGAAATCAACAAGAGGAATATCTAAGGCAGTATATTTTGGATAAGGGAAACTTATTTGCAATAGTTGAATTGCCATTTGAAACTTTTAGTCCTAATGTTACTATTAATACAAGCGTATTATTTATTCAGAAAGGAAGAAATCCGCAAAAAGATATTTTTATATCGATAAATAAATATTGTGGACATGATAAGAAAGGAAGACCTATTAACAAAGATGATATTCCTGATATTGCTAAATTTTATAAAAATAAACAGTCAGATGAAAATAATTTATTTATAAAATCAAAGTTCTTAGAAAGTAGTTTTGTAGCCAAAAGATATTTAAGGAAATATATTGCTAATTTAGATAAAATTGAAAAATCTAAATATTCAGTGGTCAATTTTGGTGATATTATTGCATCTATTCATAATGGTGCCAATATAGATGATGCCTCAATTTATGTTGATAAAAAAAAGGGTATCCCATATATTCTTGTCAAAAGCATAACCAAAGAAGGAATAAATTTTGAAAATTTAAAATATATCAAAAATTCGCTTGAAACTGATGATAAGGATATAATTAAAAATCAAGTAGATGAAAACTCTATTGTGATGACCAGAGCAGGTAATTCTGGTATAGCGGCAAATATACCCCCTGATTTAATAGGTGGTGTTGCTTCAGGTTTTCTTATTAATATCAAAATTAAAAAAGAAATCAATCCTTATTATATAGTGTCATTCTTAAACTCGGAATATGGACAGTTACAATTAGAGAGAATTTCAAGCGGTTCAATCTTGCAAAGTATTCGGTCATCTGACTTAAAGAAAATAAAAATTATTTTACCATCGGAAGAAATTCAAAAATCGATAGGGGAAATCCTTAAAGACGCTGTCTACAAGACGGCGGAAGCACGTAAAAAAATTGAAGAAGCTAATAATGAAATTTCAAAACTAACATGATTTATTTTTTATTTAGCTTAGGAAAAAAACAATCAAAAATATGGGGTTATAATCAACAAAACAAAGGACAATGTCGCGCATATCGAGTATTACGCTTTTAGAGAGGGGAAAATGATATTAAATCTTAAAAGAAATTATTTAAATTTATAGAAATATGATAAGCAAAAGACAAAAAAACATAATAGATTTTATAATAGATTATGAAAGCAAAAAAGGGTATGCCCCGTCTTATGAAGAGATATGCTGCGGAATAGGCATTTCTTCCAAGTCCACCGTCTTTAAGCATATAAAATCTTTAAAGGACCGTGGTTTGATAGACGCTGTCCCAGGCAGAAAAAGGTCTCTGTTTTTAACCGAAAAATACCTTAGCGCCAAAATTAATAGTAACTTATTAAAACAAACAGGCGGCGGCGAACCATTCAGATATTCTTATGCAGATAATATTAACTTGCCTGAATCCGACGCTGGCCGCGAACAACAAAAACGGCGTGCGTTTCTATCTTCCGGTGTTTCCTTCGACGATATTCAATACCCTCTATATGATACCCGGTATATACCTCTATATGGTTATATTCAGGCGGGCTACCCCGTTGAAGCCGTCCAGATAAACGAAACCATTGCCATACCGGAGGGATTTACATCTAAACGCCCCGGCGATTTATTCGCTCTTAAAGTTAAAGGCGATTCAATGGCGGAAGATATGATAGCCGACAAGGATGTTATTATCTTGAAAAAGACCGGCGAGGTTCCGAACGGAAGAATAGTAACGGCTATTGTGGAAGGTTATGAGGCGACGCTTAAAAGATATTACAGGCTCAAAAACGGGAAGGTCAAACTTATGCCTGCCAACCCCGCTTTTAAACCTATAGTTTTAGACGAAAATAGAGTTAAAATAATAGGGGAGCTTGTAGGCTTATTGAGGAAATATTAGGCGTTATTATTTTATTCGGTGCAGGATTTGCCGGTTGAGGCTGTTCCTCCGGCTTGTTTTTTTGCCCCGGCATTTCCGACAGAACCTATAACCGTAACTATAGTTCCGTAGCCTATATTTTTGTGCAAAAATTTGGCGTTTTGCTTCGGTATTTCAATACAGCCGGCCGATTGAGGAAATCCGTAATGGGCGCGGGGAATATAATGCAGAGCTATTCCTTTGTTAAAATAATCCACGTATTTAATGCCGGAATCGTCGTATGCAACCCATTTTATCGGGTGTCCATCCAAACAGGCGACCATGCCGGGGTGTTTTGCTTTTAAAGATTCGTACATTTTCGTGGGAATTCTTTTCGGCGACAGCCCGCTCATGGTAGTATCGTGATAACGGAGGAAAACATACCATGTTCCGTCGGGGGTAGTTGCAAATTCGCCTGTATTCGCAGGCGAAGAAAATATTTTCTTTCCGTTTTCATATAATTGAACCGTTTCATTTTTTTCGGCCTGCCTGACAAGAACCCATTTCCACGGATTGGGGTCAAATTTCCCATTTGCCGCACTTTCTTTAAGTTCCGACAAAAGCGCCACGTCTATTTGAGGCCTTGCGTATTCTCCGCCTCTAAGCTTACCAGATACCTTCAGATATTGCGCTGCCGCCCCCAAAATAAAAGGATTTTGAGGATTCCATTCATATGAATCCGCAACCCTATGTAAAATATCCGGAACGGGAAACGAAAATTTGTATTTATCCGGACCGTCGGATAAAACCGGAAGATAGCGCAGGTATTGCAGATATTTAACGGTGCAGTAAAATACGGTTTGCTCGCTTTGCTGTGCGTTAAACCGTTCGCCCTTGCATATAGGAGGGCTTAAAGGCCTTGACGAATTATATTCCGATAATTCCGGCAGTACCGCCGCCGATTTTTTCGATAAAGCGGATGTTTTGGCGGCAGAAGGCAGATATTTCATAAAGCCTGCGGCAGCCAAAATAAATATGGAAATAAATGCAGTTATAATATAAATATAAATTTTTTTTAGTCGCATAACTTTTAATATTATGCCATTTAAGGCGGATATTTTCAATATATTATCGGCGTTAATTTTAAAGATAATTTTATTACTTATTAGGGCAAAAAGATTGTTTAATATGGTATAATTGAAATAGAAGCCAAACATAAATATATTATATTAATAGGATTAAGGAGGCAAATGAAATGTTCGACGAGAAAAGATGGAATCCAACGAATATAAAAAAACATTCGGCAAGCGACGAATCCGATGCCTATAAAAACAGTCTGTCCTATAAAGATATGTCAGTATGCAAAATTTGCCATAATATTTATCACAATAAAAGATGGGTAAAAGACGATGAACTTTATAAATCCGCCTTAAAGAAGAAAGAAGATATAAATTATACTATCTGCCCGGCCTGTTTAAAAATCAAAACAAAATTTTACAACGGGGTCGTCGAGTTAAGCGGCAGCTTTTTATTCGAACATAAAAGCGATATTTTAAATCTTATAAATAATACCGTAGAAAAAGCGGATTATATAGACCCTCTGGAAAAAATAGAAAATATTGAAGAAAATGAGAAAGAAAAGATTATTAAAATATTTACTACAAGCGAAGACCTTGCCCAAAGAATCGGAAGAAACATGGAAAGAGCCTATAAGGGGGAAGTGGATTATTCATTTTCGGAAAGAGATTTATTGTTGAGAGTTTACTGGAAAAGGTAAGCATAAAAATAGACAGAGTCGTTTTTTGACTTTTTTATCAATAATGTTATAATCAAAAAATCGGCTAATTAATCATAATATATTCAATAAAGGAGTTATTAAAAACAAAATTTGGGAATAACTGATAAAACAAGGAAAACGGGATCTGCCGCTGAAGTGAAAATGCGGGGTATTTCGGGCGTGGTTAAAATAAACGCAAAAGCGCCTAAATCCCGGTTAATATCCGGCGGCGTCGAAAAAGAAACATTACATATAGAAAAGGTAGAACTGGAAGATTTAGAACTTTTTAATAAATTTTCCAGTCCGTCCGCAAATATAAAAGATATTATAGCAAACGAATTCAAAGTGGATATATCCGTTAGGGGCAATATGCTGCTGGTTAAGGGATATAGCGGCAACGTTGAGGTTTGCGCGAGTTTTATACGCGATCTGATAATTCTGTATAAAAACGGAAAAGTTGTAACCGATAACGATTTAATAAGATTAGCCAAGCTTAAAATTGAAAATCCGGGATCCGATATCGGCACGCAGATTTATCCTACCATACTGATAACCCCCAGAAAAAAGGTTATAACGCCGAGAACCGCAAATCAAAAAAAATATACCGACGCTATTTATAAAAACGATATAGTTATCGGCGTAGGACCGGCTGGAACCGGCAAGACCTATCTTGCTATGGCATGCGCAATATCTTTATTTCAAAAAAAGCTGTTCGACAGAATAGTATTAACCCGTCCGGCAGTAGAGGCGGGCGAAAAATTAGGTTTTCTTCCGGGAGACATTTCGCAGAAAATAAATCCTTATTTAAGGCCGCTTTATGATGCCCTTTACGAGATGTTAGAATTTGAAAAAGCCATAAAACTTATAGATTCGGATGTGATAGAAGTTGCCCCTATAGCATTTATGAGGGGAAGAACTTTGAATAATTCTTTTATAATACTTGACGAAGCGCAAAATGCCACAAACGAACAGATGAAAATGATGCTTACCAGAATAGGTTCGGGTTCCAAGATTGTCGTAAACGGCGACATAACACAAACCGATCTGCCTTACGATAAAGAATCCGGACTTATAACCGCGAGTAAAATTCTGATGAACATAGCCGGCATAGAAGTAGTTAATTTTAACGGAACCGACGTATTAAGGCATAAACTTGTTCAAAATATAATTAAAGCATATGAAACGAACGAAATTTCTCGAATTTCTAAAAAATAATACTTTAGAAATTAAAAACCGCTATACCCC
>JAKAKF010000126.1 GCA_021813595.1 bacterium | reverse complement strand
GGAAACTAAATCCGGAAAAGAAGAAATTACCGCCGATATTCCTAACGTAAGCGAAGACGCACTGAAAAATCTCGATGAAAACGGCATCATCAGGATTGGCGCCGAAGTAAAAGCCCAGGATATACTCGTAGGAAAAGTTACCCCTAAAGGCGAAACCGTCCTTACTCCGGAAGAAAAATTGCTGCGCGCCATATTTGGAGAAAAAGCAAAGGAAGTCAAAGATACGTCTTTGAAAGTGCCGCCTGGGGTTTCAGGAGTAGTAGTCGACATAAGAGTTTTCTCTAGGAAAGGCATAGAAAAAGACGTTAAGGAAAAAGAAATAGAAGACGTCGAAGTTGCAAATTTAAACAGAGAAATGGAATCAAAGCAAAAGTCCGTTTTAAATGAAGCGCTTCATAAGATGAGGCATCTAATAGTAAATAAAAAAGTTAAATCCGGCATAACTTTGTCGTCGACCGGTCATAAATCTATTTCTTTGAAAAAAGGCGACGCTATAACGGAGATTATAGCGGCTAAATTGACCAAAGAGGATATTTTTAATTTAGAATTTGAAGGAAATTCAAAAGGTATTTACGACAGGTTAAAAAAAATTGAAGACGACTCGCTTGAAGACGCCGATTTGCTTAAATCTTACTATGACGAAAAAATAGAAAGACTTCAGAGAGGCGACGAACTTCCGCCTGGAGTATTAAAAACGATAAAAGTATATATAGCTATAAAAAGAAGATTGTCTGTCGGCGATAAGATGGCGGGAAGGCACGGCAATAAAGGCGTAGTTTCAAGAATACTGCCGCTTAACGATATGCCTTTTATGAAGGACGGCAGGATAGTCGATATGGTGTTAAATCCGCTCGGCGTTCCTTCGAGAATGAACGTAGGGCAGGTACTAGAGGTTCATCTCGGCTGGGCCGCGCATAATTTAGGCGTTCAAATAAATAAGCTTATCGAAGATAATTTTGGGCCGGAAGCGGTAAGGCAAAAACTGTTAGAAATATTTACCGAACCTACTATGTCTAATTTTATTAAAGGATTGAACGACGAAGAAGTAATAGAAACAGCAAGAAAATATAAAAAAGGCGTGTATATGGCTACTCCGGTTTTTGACGGAGCCAAAGAGAACGATATTAAAAATTATCTCAAAATATCGGGTGTCGATGAAACAGGACAGGTTGAGCTTTTTGACGGAAGAACGGGAGAGTCTTTCGACAGGAAGGTTACGGTAGGAATAATGTATATGCTTAAACTGCATCATTTGGTCGACGACAAGATACATGCAAGGTCTACCGGACCGTATTCCTTAGTTACTCAGCAGCCTTTGGGCGGCAAGGCTCAATTTGGAGGTCAAAGGCTCGGAGAAATGGAAGTGTGGGCAATGGAAGCATACGGTGCCGCACATACTCTGCAGGAATTTCTTACCGTAAAATCCGATGATTCGGTCGGAAGAACAAGAATGTATGAAGCTATAGTTAAAGGCGATAACTCATTTAAAGTCGGCTTACCAGAATCTTTTAATGTTTTAATTAAAGAATTACAGAGCCTTTGCCTCAACGTAGAGCTATTAAAGGAGGGAGATAATGCAGTTTGATGAAGATATAGATAAATATTCGGATAATCCGACGGACGACGAATTAACGGTGAGTCTTGACGATATTGCGGAGGACGAGGAAGAAAGCGCAGTTACGAATGAAAAAGATATAGACCTTAAGAGAATATTTGAAAAATCAGGTAAAAGAAATTTTTTCCTCAACGACGGCGAGGGAATCAGCGATCCTTTGAGTTTCAACGCAATAAAACTTGGAATTGCTTCTCCCGATACTATAAAAAAATGGTCACACGGCGAGGTCAAGAAACCGGAAACTATAAATTACAGAACATTAAAGCCTGAAAGAGACGGACTTTTTTGCGCAAGAATTTTTGGACCGATTAAGGATTACGAGTGCAACTGCGGCAAATATAAAAGAATGAAACATCGCGGCATAGTCTGTGAAAAATGCGGCGTAGAGGTCATATCTTCAAAAGTTAGAAGAGAAAGATTAGGGCATATAGAACTGGCTTCGCCCGTTGCCCATATATGGTTTTTTAAAAGTTTGCCGTCAAGAATCGGCAGTATTCTCGATATGACACTTAAAGATATCGAAAAAGTTCTTTATTTTGAATCTTACGTTATATTGGAATCCGGAGATGCGGCAAAATTAGGTTTAAAATATAAAGATTTAATAAATGAAGAGAATTACCAAAAGCTAAATAAAGAGGGCTATAATTTTAAGGCTGGGATAGGCGCCGAAGCATTAAAAGCTTTGCTTAGCAATATAGACCTAGAATCGCTGTCAAAAAGCCTGAAGGAAGAAATTGCCGAATTACCTAACGGCATAAAAAAGAAAAAGCTTGCGAAACAGCTTAAATTAATTGAAGCTTTCAGGGTTTCCGGCAATAAACCGGAATGGATGATATTAGACGTTATTCCTGTAATACCGCCGGATTTGCGTCCTTTAGTGCCTCTTGAAGGCGGCAGATTTGCCAGTTCCGATTTAAACGATTTATACAGGAGAGTTATAAACAGGAATAACAGGTTAAAGAAGCTGATGGAACTTTCGGCTCCCGAAATTATTATTAAAAACGAAAAAAGAATGCTTCAGGAAGCAGTCGATGCTCTTTTCGACAACGGCAGACGCGGACGCACTATAATGGGTTCTAACAGAAGGCCGCTAAAATCTTTAAGCGACATGCTTAAAGGCAAAACAGGCAGATTCAGGCTAAATCTTCTCGGAAAAAGGGTCGATTATTCCGGAAGGTCGGTTATCGTCGTCGGACCTGAATTAAAACTTCATCAGTGCGGTTTGCCCAAAAAAATGGCTATAGAGCTTTTCAAGCCTTTCATATTTAATAAACTGCTGCAAAGAGGCATTACGGACACTCTAAAAACTACAAAGAAAATAGTCGACAGGGAAGCTCCTGAAGTTTTTGACGTATTGGAAGAGGTTATAAAAGAACATCCCGTTATGCTTAACAGGGCGCCAACCCTTCACAGGCTTGGAATTCAGGCATTTGAACCTATATTAGTCGAAGGCAAGGCCATACATTTACATCCTCTTGTCTGCGCGGCTTTTAATGCAGATTTCGACGGAGACCAAATGGCCGTACATGTTCCGTTATCTATAGAAGCTCAAGTCGAAGCAAGAGTTTTAATGATGGCGACAAACAACATACTTTCGCCTGCAAGCGGAAAACCTATTATAGTTCCTTCGCAGGATATAGTCCTTGGACTTTATTATATGACGAGAGAAATGCCGTTTGTTAAAGGCGAAAATAAGATTTTTGCGGATCCGGACGAAGTAAAATTTGCTTACGACAACGGACATGTAAGCCTTCATGCTTCCATAAAAGTGAGGATAAAAAATAAAATAGAAAGCACTACGGTAGGAAGGGTTATTCTATTTGAAATAATTCCTGAGGAAATTCCTTTTGAATTAATTAATACGGTAATGACTAAAAAAGAGATTACGAACTTAATCGATTATGCATTCAGGGTATGCGGGCCTAAAAAAACAGTTATTCTTGCAGACAGATTAAAATCTATGGGCTATGAATACTCGACAAAGTCCGGAATATCGATATGTATAAGCGATATGGAAGTTCCGGCAGAGAAGCACAGAATTATTAAAGATGCTACAAAAGCCGTAGAAGAAATAGAAAACAGCTATAAAGAAGGATTAATAACAAAAGGCGAGAGATATAATAAAGTCGTAGATACTTGGGCAGGCGCAACCGACCAGATAGGCGGAGTCATGATGAATAAGCTCGGTATCCAGGAATATTCCGACAAAAAAAATAATAAGAAAATACAGGGCAAAAGTTTTAACTCTATATATATAATGGCAGATTCCGGTTCAAGAGGTTCCGAAACTCAAATAAGGCAGCTGGCCGGAATGAGAGGGCTTATGGCAAAGCCCTCAGGAGAAATTATAGAGACGCCTATTACTGCAAATTTCAGGGAAGGTTTGACGGTTCTCCAATATTTTATATCTACTCACGGAGCAAGGAAAGGTCTTGCGGATACAGCATTAAAGACTGCAAACTCCGGATATTTAACGAGAAGGCTTGTCGACGTTTCGCAGGATAATATTATTACCGAAGAAGACTGCGGCACTATGGACGGCATAATAGTTTCCACCTTAGTAGAAAGCGGAGAAACTATAGAGCCTATAGAAGAGAGAATACTCGGCAGGGTTGCGCTTGAAGATATAGTCGACCCGTTTTCAGGCGAACTTATCGTTAAAGCGAATGAAGAAATTACGGAATTTCATTCCAATAAAATAAGCAATGCTCATATAGAAAGCGTTAAAATAAGGTCTGTTTTGACATGTAAAACAAAAAGAGGCGTTTGCGTAAAATGTTACGGGAGAGACCTTGCCAGAGGGCATTTAGTTAATATAGGCGAAGCAATAGGAATTATGGCTGCGCAGTCTATAGGCGAGCCCGGTACCCAGCTTACTATGAGAACGTTTCATGTCGGAGGTACGGCTTCTAGAAGGACGGAACAGACAAGCATAGAGAATAAATATGAAGGTAAGGTAAAATTTAATAACCTAAACGTTATCAAGAATAGAGAAAATGAATACGTAGTAATGAATAAAAACGGCAATATAGTTATTTTAGATGAATTGGGAAGGGAGCTTGAGAAAATACAACTTACTTACGGTTCTAAAATTAAAGTGGAGCCGGAGTCGTCCGTTAAGAAAAACACTCTTATTGCCGACTGGGATTCTTATATTAATCCGATAATTTCTGATATATCCGGTAAAATTAAATACGACGACATTAGGGAAAATGAAACGATGCAGGAACAGGTCGACGAAACGACCGGATTGTCGAGAAAGGTTATTATAGAATCCAGGGACCAGACATTAAGGCCAAAGATAATAATTAAATCTGCTCAACAGGAAAAGTCATATTTGATGCCGATCGGAGCGCATCTTTCAGTTCAGGAAGGAGATGAAGTTTTTGCAGGCGATATAATAGCCAGAATTCCTCGAGAAACTACTAAAACCAAGGATATAACGGGAGGTTTGCCGAAAGTCGTAGAACTTTTTGAAGCCAGAAAGCCGAAGGAATGGGCAGTCATTACCGAGATAAACGGAAAAGTATCATTCGGCCGTGATTTTAAAGGGAAAAGACGCGTTATTATTACGCCTCCGCACGGCGAACCGAGAGAATATCTTATACCTAAGGGAAAACTCGTCAGCGTACACGAAGGCGATTATGTAAATGCAGGAGAACCTCTTATGGACGGGTCGCCTAATCCTCACGATATATTGAAGGTTCTTGGAGAAAAGGAACTAGCCAAATTTTTGGTCGACGAAATACAGGAAGTTTACAGGCTTCAGGGCGTTAAAATTAACGATAAGCATATAGAAGTTATAGTTAAACAGATGCTTAAAAACGTAAGGATTAAAAACCCCGGCGATTCTAAATTTCTCGAAGACGAAATCGTAGATAAAATCGTTTTTGACGCAGAAAACGAAAGGGTTTTAAAAGATGGCGGCATTCCTGCTATAGCCGAGCCAGAATTAATGGGTATTACAAAGTCGTCGCTAAGCACTGAAAGTTTCATTTCCGCTGCATCGTTCCAGGAGACGACGAAGGTGTTGACCGAAGCCGCTATACACTGCAAAATCGATAACTTAAAGGGATTAAAAGAAAACGTAATTATGGGAAGGCTCATTCCTGCCGGAACGGGATTTGAAAAATATTCGTCTCTTGATGTCGAGGTTATTTAAAAAAAGTAAAAAATATATAAAAAACATATTGACAAAAAATTTATTAAGTATTAAAATCAATAATTCCACTGTTAATAAATAATAAATTAAGAAGGACGAAAGAAAAGCATCGTTCTATAATAACAAAGTAAAGGAGTAAAAGTGCCGACGATAAATCAGTTAATAAGGAATGCAAGAAAAAAATCGGTAAAAAAAACATCTTCGCCAGCGTTGAAAGGCTCTCCTCAGAAAAGAGGAGTATGCGTCAGAGTATATACTACGACGCCTAAAAAACCGAATTCGGCGTTAAGAAAAGTAGCAAGGGTAAAGCTGACTAACGGTATGGAGGTTACTACTTATATTCCGGGCGAAGGACATAATTTGCAGGAACACTCGGTTGTTTTAATAAGAGGCGGAAGAGTAAAAGACTTGCCGGGCGTCAGGTATCATATAATCAGGGGCGCTCTCGACTGCGTCGGAGTTAACGGCAGAAAACAGAGCAGGTCTAAATACGGAACTAAAAGAGCTAAATAAATAATAAAAAAGAAAACAGCATTTTAGCGAAGGAGTGGAAAATTGTCGCGTAGAAAAAGAGCAGTTAAAAGAATAGTGGAAGGCGATCCTAAATTTAACGATAAAGTAGTTCAAAAGTTTTTAAATAAACTTATGTACGACGGGAAAAAAAGCGTCAGCGAGAAAATATTTTATAAATCGCTCGACATAATTGCCGAAAAAACAAAAGACGACGGTTTTAAAATTTTTAAGCAGGCTATTGAAAACGTTAAGCCCGTTTTAGAGGTAAAGGCTAGAAGAATAGGCGGCTCAAACTATCAGGTTCCCGTCGAAGTCAGGCCGGACAGAAGATTATATCTGGCAATCAGGTGGATAATAGGCTACGCAAGATTGAGAAGCGAAAAATCCATGGAAGAAAATCTTGCGCTTGAATTACTAGATGCGGCAAATAACAGAGGCAGTTCTATAAAAAAGAAAGAAGACACGTTCAAGATGGCCGAAGCAAACAAGGCTTTTGCCCATTTCAAATGGTAAGGGGTTAAAATAAATGGCAGATAAAATTTCATTAGATAAAACAAGAAATATAGGTATCATGGCGCATATCGACGCCGGAAAAACGACGACCACCGAAAGAATACTTTATTATACCGGCGTTAATTACAAGATAGGAGAGGTCCATGAAGGAACCGCAACAATGGACTGGATGGAGCAGGAGCAGGAAAGAGGTATAACTATCACATCTGCCGCTACGACGTGTTTTTGGAAAAATCACAGGATTAATATTATAGATACTCCCGGGCATGTCGACTTTACTATCGAAGTAGAAAGGTCGCTAAGAGTTTTAGATGGCGCTGTAGCAGTTTTTGACGGCGTTGCCGGTGTCGAACCTCAGTCGGAAACAGTCTGGAGACAGGCGGACAAATATAAAGTTCCAAGGATATGCTTCGTAAACAAAATGGATAGAACCGGAGCCAATTTTTTTAGATGCGTAGATATGATTAGAACAAGGCTTAATGCAGTTCCGGTAGTGATGCAGATTCCGATGGGATTGGAAGAAAATTTTAAAGGGATTATAGATATTGCTAAAATGAAAGCTTATCTATATAAAGACGAAACTATGGGCGCTGAGTACGACATAATCGAAATACCCGAAGAGTATAAAGAAGAATCAAAGAAATATCATGACGAATTTATTGAAAAAGCCTGTGATTTTAACGATTCGTTAATGGAAAAATATCTTGCCGGCGAAGAAGTCGACGTCGATGCGGCCAAAAAAGCTATAAGGCAGGCTGCTTTAGAATTTAAAGTAGTGCCCGTTTTTTGCGGTTCGGCTTTTAAAAATAAAGGCGTACAGCCGCTGCTTGATGCAGTAGTCGATTATCTGCCTTCACCGTTAGACGTTCCGCCGATGACGGGAATAAATCCTAAAACAGAAAAAGAAGAAATAAGGCGTCCTTCAGATGATGAGCCGTTTTCTGCATTAGCTTTTAAAATTGCTTCCGATCCTTATACAGGCCAACTAACATATATAAGAGTATATTCCGGAATTCTTGCATCAGGTTCTTACGTATATAATTCCGTTAAAGATTCAAAAGAGAGAATCGGCAGGCTCTTAAAAATGCATGCAAATAAAAAGGAAGAAATAAAAGAGGTACATGCCGGAGATATAGCGGCAGCCGTCGGATTGCGCAGTACGACTACCGGCGATACGCTTTGTGACGAATCCAGCATAATAGTTCTTGAGTCTATGGAATTTCCGGATCCCGTTATTTCCGTTGCCATAGAGCCGAAAACTAAAGCCGACCAGGAAAAGTTAGGTTTGTCGCTTCAGAAGCTTACCATAGAAGATCCTTCGTTTAAAGTTAAGACGGATTTAGAAACCGGACAGACGATAATTTCCGGAATGGGCGAACTTCATCTTGAAATCATAGTAGACAGATTAACGCGCGAGTTTAAAGTCGACGCAAACGTAGGTAAACCGCAGGTTGCATATAAAGAAACAATAAATAAAAAAGTCGAATCGGAAGGTAAGTTTATACGCCAGTCCGGCGGAAGAGGCCAATACGGTCATGTTTGGCTTGAAATAGAACCGCTTGGAAAAGGCGCCGGATATGAATTTGAAAATAAGATTAAAGGCGGCGTTATTCCCGCAGAGTATATACCTGCAATAAATAAAGGGGTACAGGAAGCTTTAACTACGGGAGTTCTTGCAGGTTATCCAGTAGTCGACGTAAAAGTTGCCGTTTTCGACGGATCGTTCCATGACGTCGATTCATCTGAGATGGCTTTTAAAATTGCCGCATCTATGGCTTTTAAAGACGGTGCAAAAAAAGCAGCCCCCGCTCTTCTTGAGCCTATTATGAAGGTAGAAGTTTTAGTGCCGGAAGAGTTTATGGGAGACGTTATAGGCGATTTAAATTCGAGAAGGGGTAAAATATTAAATCTTGAAGCAAGAGCCGGAATTCAGGTTATAAATGCCGAAGTACCTCTTGCGCAAATGTTCGGTTATTCTACCGATTTAAGATCTAAAACGCAGGGCAGGGCTAATTACACCATGGAATTTTTAAAATATGAACAAGTTCCGAAGGTTATATCGGAAGAAATTATTGCTAAATCACAAGGTAAATAGTTTAGGAGGAGAACTAAATGTCCAAAGAGAAATTCGACAGATCTAAGCCTCACGTCAACATAGGAACCATAGGTCACGTTGACCACGGCAAAACAACTTTAACTGCCGCCATCACGAAAGTACTAGCAAAAAAAGGCCAGGCGACTTTTAAATCATACGACCAGATAGACAACGCGCCGGAAGAAAAAGAAAGAGGTATTACCATCGCTACTTCCCACGTAGAATACTCGACCGATAAAAGACACTATGCGCACGTCGACTGCCCGGGTCATGCCGACTATGTTAAGAATATGATAACCGGAGCCGCACAGATGGACGGAGCAATTTTAGTCGTTTCCGCTGCGGACGGCCCTATGCCTCAGACCCGCGAGCATATCCTTTTAGCCCGCCAGGTAGGCGTTCCATACATAGTAGTATTTTTAAACAAAGTCGATATGGTTGACGATCCCGAACTTCTTGAGCTTGTCGAACTTGAAGTAAGAGAACTTTTAACCTCCTATAATTTCCCCGGAGACAGCGTTCCGGTAATAAAAGGTTCCGCCCTTAAAGCATTAGAGTCTGAAGGCGATAACGAATGGACTCAGAAAATAGTAGATCTTATGGATGCGGTAGATGAATATATCCCCGTTCCGAAAAGAGATATAGATAAACCTTTCCTTATGCCGGTAGAAGACGTATTTTCCATTTCGGGAAGAGGAACTGTCGCAACGGGCAGGGTAGAAAGAGGAATCGTCAAAGTCGGAGAAGAAGTGGAGCTAGTAGGAATACTTCCGACTTCAAAAACGGTCGTAACCGGCGTAGAAATGTTCAGAAAACTTCTTGACGAAGGTCAGGCAGGCGATAACATAGGAGTTCTTTTAAGAGGCAAAAAAAGGGAAGAGATAGAAAGAGGTATGGTTTTAGCCAAACCCGGTTCTATTACTCCCCATAAAAAATTTAAAGTCGAAGCATACATACTTACCAAAGAAGAAGGCGGACGCCATACTCCCTTCTTTAACGGCTATCGTCCGCAGTTTTATTTTAGAACTACCGACGTTACCGGAGTCTGCACGCTCCCCGAAGGCATCGAAATGGTTATGCCCGGCGATAACGTCGCAATGTCCGTAGAACTTATCACTCCCATAGCCGCCGAGAAAGAATTAAGATTTGCAATCAGGGAAGGCGGACATACCGTAGGTGCAGGCGTTATAACAGAGGTTATCGAATAAATCAACGGATACAGTAATCTGGAAATATAACAAATAAAGAGGAAATA
>JAKAKF010000289.1 GCA_021813595.1 bacterium | reverse complement strand
CGTTTCATCTCATTTTTAATCTTGTCCGCCGGATTAAAATCGATTCCGTCCCTGCTTATATTCCTTGAGAGCAAGTCTAAAAATTTTTCTAAAACGCCTTGTTCGGCCGACTCTATCATTTTTAAGACTGCATAATCGGTAATGCCGGAACTTTCGGTAGATATTTCAAAATCCGGAGGCAGCCCCATTTCGGCGGCAGACGCTTTAAGAATTTTAGAAGTAAAACTGTCTATGGTTCTTATCTGAAAATCATGATAGTTCGAAAGTATATTATCTATTAATTTTTCCGCAGCTTTAGAGGCAAACGCAGAAACGGAGACTGAAGTATCTCCGCCGCCGAAAGAAGTAATATCATAAATATAACTTAGAGTATCGGCATCCAAAAGACCTAAATTTAAAGATTTTAATTTCTTTAACACCTGAGTCTTCATCTCTTTTGCAGAATTGTTGGTAAAAGTAATGCCTAGTATATTTGTAAGATTATTGTTTTTAATGTTGCGGCGGGACAGCAAAAACTGCAGAACGCGAAGGGTAAGCGTATAGGTTTTGCCGGAACCGGCTGACGCTTCTACGGAATAAATATGCGGAAAACGCAGTTTGGTATCTTTTTCCAAAGTTTCGTTAATTTTGCCGTCCATTATAGTTTTAACTTTTTATTTATTATTTTTTTATTTATTATTTTGATTTAATTTTTATTTGAATTTTTCAAATCATCCAAAAGGTTTATAGATTCAAACGCCATCTGAAGTTCTTCATCGGTATGGACGGCAAAAACTTTTACCGAAGAAGACTCGTCGTTTATAGGTTTAACAGAGTCGTCGATATTTACCGTGCCGAACGGATTATGCGACTGAAAATACTTTGCGGCGGCTGTGTTTTTTTCGCCGTCTAATTTTAAACCAAGATAAGTAAGATTGTCGCAGACTTCTTTTCTAAGCGGACCTGAGTTTTCGCCTATTCCGCCAGTAAAAACAAGCGCGTCTATACCGTTTAAAACTGCGGCATACTGCCCTATAAATTTTATTATTCTGTATATATACATTTTTAAGGCAAGTTTTGAATATTCGTCGTCAAACTCAGTTAATTCTTTAAAATCATAAGTTTTTTTGGATATTCCTAGAAGACCGCTTTTCTTGTTTAAAATTTTATTTAAGTCGTCATCCGTCAAATTAAGTTTTTTCTTTAAAATAAACGGCACTTCAGGGTCTATATTTCCGCATCTCGTCCCCATCATAAGACCTTCGAGCGGCGTGTAACCCATAGAAGTGTCTACGGACTTTCCGTTATTAACGGCACAGACGCTTGCCCCGTTTCCGAGATGACAGATAACCATTTTTTTTATGGCATTTTTATCGCCGTATTTATATTTATTATAAATATTAAATAAATTTACTATAAACGCATATGAAATTCCGTGAAAACCGTATTTTTTTATGCCCATCTTCTCGTAATATTCTATTGGAATAGGATAAATCGCCGCATAGTCCGGAACGCCTGCGTGAAAAGCGGTATCGAATATGCATACTTGGCGTGCATCAGGCATAAGCGATTTCATTACTTCAAGCCCCTTGAGGTTGGAAGGGTTATGAAGCGGCGCGATGTCGTTTAGTTCGGCTAATTTTTTAACGTCTTCGCCGCCGGCTATAAGAGGTTTAACGTAATCTTTACCGCCATGAACGTATCTGTGTGCAACTAAAACATTATAAGACGCAGACTGACCTTTCTTTTCGGATTCTTTAGTTAAATCGTTAATGAAGGCTATTTTTTGTAAAATAAATTTAAGCGCAGTTTCATGATCCGAAAAATTTCGTTTTTCGTTTTCGGTTTTGTTTTTATCTTTAAGATAAAAAGAGCCGTATTCCGTCCCTATCTCTTCTATCCTGCAGGACAAGACTCTGTCTATATTATTTAGCGGCGATACGCCGTTTTTTGAATCTGCCGAATAATTCGAAAAGTTAAAAAAGGAAAATTTTATGGAAGAACTGCCGCTGTTAATAGATATTATTTTTAAATTTTTGATATGCATTCTGAAAAATAGATAAATTAATAAAATTTAAAAATTAAAATATTGTATTTCCGCTTATTATATAATATAATAAACAAATGCACAAATTTAATCCTGCGCACCACAAAAGGTTAGACTCGGAAGAAAGGCATAAATTTATGCCTCCGGAACTTATCGTAAACGAAATAGAAAAAACTGCTATAGAATATTTTAAAAATTCCGATGCAGTAACGTTTGCCGACCTCGGATGCGGAAGCGGTTTTTTCTCTATACCGCTTGCCAAAAGAGCTAAAAATTTTAAAGATAAAAAATTTATTCTTTTTGCTTTAGATATCAGCGAAGAAATGCTCGGCGTATTTAACGGCAAACTTAAAAAAGATAAAGATATAGACCTGACGGATACCGGTTCCTGTAAAATCAAATGCGTAAAATGCGAAGAATTTTTCATTCCGCTCGAAGACTCCTCGGTGAACATTTTGCTTCTGGCAAATGTTTTCCATGAAATAGAAAATAAAATCGATTACCTTAAAGAAATTAGACGGGTTTTAAAAGACGGCGGTACATTTTTCCTTTTAGACTGGAAAAAAGAGGATCCTAACCCCGTGATGGGGCCTCCCCCTGCCGAAAGGGTTTCTACGGAAGAAGCAGAAAAAGCCCTTGAATCGTCGGGTTTCAAAAACATAAAAACACTGCCCATATATTCTTCGTCGTTTACGATAGTTTCAAAAAAATAAAAAATTATATAAAACAAATATAAAACAAGGAAGATTAAAATGCAAAAATACAGATGCGAAGTATGCGATTATATATACGACCCCGAAAAAGGGGACCCGGACGGCGGAATACCGGCCGGAACGCCGTTCGAAAAACTTCCCTCATTCTGGGTATGCCCTGTTTGCGGCGCAGCTATTATTAAATTCACTCTGGTTCCGGAATAATAAATTTATAATAATAATTTACCAAAATTATTCATATTTTAGGCTTATATTTTATGCTATTGACAAAACACTTAAAATATACTTTAATATATGAATAAGTTAAATGACCAATTTAACTTTTGTCTTTCTCACAAATGCGGGAATAGCTCAGTGGTAGAGCATTACCTTGCCAAGGTAAGGGTCGCGGGTTCAAGTCCCGTTTCCCGCTCCATTAAAATATCTTTTTTAATTTTTATATTTTTTTCCGCTTAGGTTTTTTAAATATACATTCATTGATTTCACCCATATTGTAAATCCTAAGTTTGTGACTTCTGGGGAATTCACGCTTTAAAAGCTTTTTAAAAATTACGTTCAGTCCGTTAAAATCGGAAACGAATTCTTCGTCGAAAAAACCCCTTTCAAGTATGCAGTATTCATCTTCTTGAGACCTGATAACGTAAAATCCCCTGTCTCTTTTATAGCTCCTTACGTCATAGTAATGTCCTATCGGAATATTTTTTAATTTTTTGAGGAGGCTGTCTATAAAAGTTTCTTTCGCTATCATGCCGTTAAAGTATTTGTGAAATTTAATAAATATAAAAACTATTGCCGTCGGCTATTTAATAACCGGAGTTTCAAAATATTTTACCGTTTTAGATATATATTCTCGGACGTTTGTTATATCGGTTTTATTAGTTTTATCGGTTATAATATTTGCCGTCTTATATTTCATAACTGTCGAAAGCAAAGCGCCTTTGCGGGCCAATATGTTTAATCCGTAAACCGGTATTCCTTCGATTTCTGATTTGCATATTCCATGGTGGTGTCCGAAAAAAACCATTTTAGGCTTAATTTTTAAAATTAAATCCCTGAGGCCGACCGCCTTAGGATAATACCTGTTTTTATCGTTGTCTTCTATAAGTACTCCTTCTGGCGCATCATGGGAAATAAAAATATCAATGCTTCTATCTT
Source organism: bacterium (assembly GCA_021813595.1). The sequence continues at coordinate 6,347 of JAKAKF010000289.1, read as the reverse complement.
CATTTTTTTTGTTTTCGTCCGCATATTTTAACAAATTATTTATTTCACTTTTTGTATAATGTCTGTCCGATTCTTTATAATTAAAATGTTCGGGGTCGTATTTTCCGCCGATACCGGCTGCTATAAGCCGCTCGCTGCCTATATTTATTTCAGCTACGGTGCCGTTGGGAATATAAAAAAGATTTTTAATAATTTCTAAATCGCCCGATAGTTTTACCGAATTAAGAAAATTAAAATCTTCGTTGTTGCCGTTTATAAAATACGTCTTAACCGGAGCGGTTTTTTTCTCTTTGTACCAGCGCGGAAAATCTCCCGTTCCGCTATGAAATTTAGTAACGCCGTCGTGATAGTCGGCATTTACCCATATGCCGAAATCGCCAACCTGCAGAATAACGTCAAAATTTATTTTAAGTTCCGACTCAAATTTCTTTACGCAATTATAAAATTTATCTATCCTTCCGTGAACGTCTCCCGCCGCACAAATATTCATTTTAATTTATTTATTTAATTTAATTTAATTTTATAAAAATGTTTTTATTTATAAATATATGCCTCCGCCAATGCCATTAAACTCTTCGGCTTTTAATCTTACTTTTTCTTTTATGAATGAAGCGAAGTCCAAAATTCCTTTATCTATTACTTCCGGCCTGACGGTATTGTCCGTATCTCCAGAGACGCGAACCGAACCGCAGTCTGCATTTAACTTTCTTTTGCAGGACGTTTCAAAAATTATAAGTTCTTTATTTATAGACAGTGCATTTTCTTTTATTTTTGAAACATCCGAGTCTAGAACCGGAAGCAGGTCTGTTTTATTTATTATCATAACTTTTGATTTATAAAAAGCCGCCGGATATTTTAACGGCTTATCGTCGCCTTCGGTTACCGAAAGCACGACCGCTTTCATATCTTCTCCGAGATTGTAAGAAGTAGGACATACTAAATTGCCCACGTTTTCTATAAAAAATACGTCCGCATCGTTTATGTTTAAATTATTTAAAGACGTATTCACCATATTTGCGTCTAAATGGCACGTTCCGTTGGTAACAATCTGACATGCGGGGATATTTAACGCGTCTATCCGACGTTTATCTAAATCCGTTTCAACGTCGCCTTCTATAACTGCGATATTTAAGCCTTCGGATTTTAAAACCGGCACTACGGATTCCAGCAAAGAAGTCTTTCCAGACCCTGGCGAACTTAAAAAATTCATAACGAAAGCTTTCCCGAATAAAGCTTTGTTTTTTTTAGCAATAATTTCATTGGATTCTAAGGCGTTCAGCCTTACCGTTAATGACCTTCCGCCGGTTGCAGTTCTGCCTGAATGTTTGCCGCCGCCGCTTCCAAACGCTCCTATGCCCGTGCCTGAGCTTCCTCTGTTTAAGCCGTTATTATTGGACATTAAACCTCCTTAATTTATTTAATTTATAAATAAATCATTAATCTACGATAATTTCTTCTATTTTAATTTCATCCGAATCGTTAGAAATAAAATCTATTAAAACCCCTTTAAATCTTTCGTCGTTGATATTTTGAAACGCAAAAGACAGATAATTTTTGTCTATTCCCGAATATCTGCCTATATTAAGTTTAATCGAATCAACTTTCTTTACGCCCTTTAAATATCCGTTGTCTTCAAGCGTATCAAGTATTTCGAGGGCTACGGAAATTTCATGCATAAATATTTTAAAAAAAATAAAAAAATTAATTTGACATTTTATGAATTTGCGATATGATTATAAAAACATTATATAACATTTGCCGCTCAAATATAAAATAAAAATATTCTCGTTTCAGTCTGTTTATTTATTTATTTTGTTGTATTTATAATTTAATTTAGAATATAGGAGGCTGTATGGCAAGCAATCAAGATTCCAATTCTAAAAATTCCAATTCTAACGACAATAATCCTGAAAAAGATTTTAAATGGGATCCTCTAAGATTTATATCTAAAAAACCGGATGAGGTTTTAAAAAAAGTCGATGACAGATTAGATGAATTAGAAAAAGAATATTTTAGCGGTAAAAAAGATAAAGAAGAAAACCTGCCCAATATTTTAGAACTTTACGGCGTTTCAAGAAGGGATTTTCTAAAATGGAGCGCATTTCTGACCTCAGCTTTAATGCTTCCTTACATATTCGAACCGAGAGTGGCAAGAGCCGCAAACATTCTAACCAGAACGCCTTTTATATGGCTTGATATGGCAGACTGTATGGGAAATACCGAAGGCTTTCTAAGAACCGCCCACCCTACGCCGGCTGAAATTATACTTAATTACGTCAGCGTAAACTATATGGAATCTATAATGGCTCCCGCCGGCTATCAGGCTGAAGCGAGAAGAACTGAGACGGTTAAAAAATATAAAGGTAAATATATACTTGTAGTCGAAGGCGCTATACCTACCGGAATGGACGGTAAATTTCTGACCATAGGGGCAAAAGGCGATACGGGTTTAAAAATCACTAAAGAAACTGCAAAACATGCCGGAGTTATAATCGCAGTAGGAAACTGCGCCGCTTACGGCGGAATACCCGCAGCCAATCCAAATCCGACGTCTGCAGTCGGATTAAGTTCCGTTACCAATAGAAGCGTTATAAATATACCAGCTTGTCCCGCAAATCCGGTAAATCTTGTAGGCACTCTCGTAGAATATATATTAATTGGAAAAGCGCCGCAGTTGGACAGCCTCGGCCGTCCTTTATGGGCATACTCAGGCAGGCTCCATGATAACTGTTACAGAAGAGGTCATTTTGAAGCCGGCGAATACGTCAGGGAATGGGGCGACGACGGAGCCAAAAAACAGTACTGTCTGTATATGATGGGCTGTAAAGGTCCTTTTACGTGGAACAACTGTACTACCGCGGAATATAATCAGGATATCAGTTTTCCAATGAGAGCGGGTCACGGATGCATAGGATGTTCTCAGCCGTTATTCTGGGACAGAATGACGCCGTTCGAGAAGCCTAATGCTGACGCAAAAATTATAATCCCAGGCGTAGAAGCGACCGCAGACGAATTCGGAGTCGGATTGTTTGCGGCGGCAGGTGCAGGAATTGCTGCACATGCTATATATACAGGCGTTAAAAAGAAAAAAGAAAGCAAGAAATCCAAAAACGAAAAAAATGACGATTCCGGAAAAAAAGACGATAAGAAGGAATAATATAATAAATATAAGATTAGTATAAAAAAATTAACGTTGACAAGTTAAAATTTTCAACATAATAATCTAATCATGAATATAATAATAATCAATCTTTTGGAGGATATATGGCAACAAAAATCATAGTCGATCCCGTGACTAGAATAGAAGGACATCTCAGAATAGAAGCTATTCTTAACGGCAATGAAATAAGCGAAGCATACTCTTCCAGCACTCTTTTTAGAGGCATAGAACTTATACTTAACGGAAGGGCTCCGGAAGATGCGGGTCTTTTTGCTCAGAGAATCTGCGGAGTATGCACTTATGCTCATTACGAAGCCGCAACATGGGCGGTAGAAAACGCTTTGGGAATACATCCGCCAAAAAACGCCAGAATTGCAAGAAATATACTTAAAGGCGCCCAGATGGTGCAGGACCACTTAGTCCATTTTTATCAGCTTGCCGGATTAGACTGGGTAGATATAGTATCTGCGCTTCAAGCCGACCCTAAAAAAACCATGGATTTAGCTTATGCTTACACCAAAACGCCTTATAATGCAAGTCTGGCAAGATTCGAAGAAGTAAAGTCTAGGCTTGGCGCTTTCGTTAAATCCGGACAGTTAGGGCCTTTTGCAGGTGGTTACTGGGACAATCCTTCTTATAAACTACCGCCGGAAGGCAATCTTTTAATAGCATCGCATTATTTAGACAATCTTAATATTTTAAGGATACCCGCTCAGATTATAGCTATTCTCGGCGCTAAAGACCCGCATCCTCAAACCTGCGTAGTAGGCGGAATATCTTCTATAGCCGATATTATCAACCCGCAAAGAATGGACGACATACTGTTCAGGATAGGAAAAATTACCGACTTCGTTAATAACGCCTATATTCCGGATTTATTGACGGCGGCACAGTTTTATAAAGAAGAAGCTATTCAGGGAATAGGCGGCGGACTAAAAAATTATCTTTCTTACGGCGCCTTTCCTCAGACGGACGACGAAAATCCAGACGATTATTTTTTGATGAGAGGAGTAATTTTCGACAGAGATTTAAGCAAGGTTCACAATTTGAACGAGAAAAAGATAACGGAATTCGTAACGCATTCATGGTATAAATATCCGAACGAAAAAATAGGACTTAATCCTAACGTAGGAATAACAGACCCCGATTATACGGGATTAAACAAAGACGGAAGCCTTAAAGAAGATGAAAAATACAGTTGGATTAAATCGCCGCGCTATGAAAATAAGGCTATGGAAGTAGGTCCGCTCGCAAGAACTTTAGTAGCATACGCGAAAGGCAATAAAACGATAAAATCTTTGGTGGACTACGTCTTAAAAACATCGGGTTTGCCTGTAACCGCGCTCTTTTCCACGCTTGGAAGAACGGCGGCAAGAGGAATAGAAACAAAATACGTCGCCGACGCATTAGAATCTTGGACGCTCGAACTGATTAAAAACGCCGCCGTCGACCAGACAAGCTGGACAAAATACGATATGCCGTCGAAAGAGATTATAGGCATAGGGTTAGACGAAGCTCCGAGGGGTTCGCTCGGCCACTGGGTAAGAATAAAAAACAAACAGATAACCCACTACCAAATAGTAGTCCCTACTACATGGAACGCATCTCCAAGAGACGCATTTAATAATCCCGGAGCATATGAAGCGTCGTTAGTAGGCGTAAAACTTGCAAACGTATCGCAGCCTCTTGAAATTTTGCGTACGGTTCACTCTTTCGACCCATGCCTTGCGTGCGCGGTGCATTTAATAGACCCAAGAACAAACGAAATAAAAAAATATAAAATTTGTTGACCAGATTATTTAATTAACTTTTAAAATGGGGTTAATTATGCAAAATAAAAATAGTAAATACGGCGAAATTCAGTTAGTTCACAGAATGACGGTTATAAAAAGAATTATACACTGGTCTTTCTTTGCGGCGATTATTAACAATATTATTACAGGATTTTATATAGCTTACCCTTTCTTAATATTCGGAAAAACTCCGACGCAGGCAGATTCGCTTTCTACCGGCGTTTTAAACTCCGGCGAAACTTATCAGGCGTTTATAATGACTTGGATGAGGGAGTTTCACTTTATAGGAGCGGTAATAATAGACGTTATTTTTTTCGTCTGGCTTTATCTGGCTTTCTTTTCATGGAAAGAGCCGCTATATAAAAGTTTTATTCCTTTCGGCGATAAATTGGAAGAAGCATGGAGAATGCTGAAGCACTACTTCACGCTTAAAGACAGGCCGAAAACCGGCAGGTATCAAGACCCTCTTAATGCAATAATATTCACGTTATTCCATCTCCTTATACTTCTTCAGATGCTTACCGGATTTCAAATGTACGTGGCTTCTTTTACCGGAACTTCGGCCGTCGGCGCTTGGTGGCCGTGGCTACTGCATTTTTCTACCGACTGGACGCTCGTAGTATTCGGGGGATTAACAGGCGTTACCCTCGTGCATCTTTTTATAATGTGGCTCATTATAATATTTATAGCTTATCATGTTTATATCGAAGTATGGCGTTCGATAATGTGGAAAGAGGGCGATATTCTTATACCCTTCGGAGGCTATAAATATATGAGAAATAAATCTGAATCCGAATCGGAACCGTAATTAATAATTGCGTAAATTGCATAATAATTTACATTTATATTTATATGACGGGAATTATAGGAATAGGCAATCTGATATTAAAAGACGAAGGAATAGGTGTTCATTTTATAAATTTATTAAGAAAAAAATATATTTTTGAAGGCAATATAAGGTTAATAGACGGAAGCACTCTCGGATACGGGCTTTTAGACGATATATTCAGCCTCGACTATATCATAGCGGTAGATGCCGTTAAAACGGACGAAAAACCCGGAAGTATATTTAAGTTCGATTCGGATAATCTTCCCGTAAATTTAATGAAAAAAACTGCGCACGACGTAGAATTTATCGACGTAATTTCAATGTGCGGACTGCAGGGGCATAATCCTAAAATAACTTTTTTTGCGATATCTCCGGAGGACTGCACCGGCGTAGGAACCGATATTTCGGAACCGCTAAAAAAAGCCATGCCCGCTCTAGAAAAATTAGTTTTGGACGAAATAAAACCGCTCGGCATAAACTGGAAAATAAACACGGAATACGCCGCTGAGATTTAATTTCGGCGCCGTATTATTAATTATATAATCCCGCCGTAAACCGCCTGACC
>JAKAKF010000276.1 GCA_021813595.1 bacterium | reverse complement strand
CCTGACTTTTAATCAGGTGGTCGTGGGTTCGACTCCCGCGCGGCTCACCACATAAAACTGTAGTAAATAAAGTATTTTACGACATTTCTTCAGGCATAAATGATAGCTAATACTGTCTATAAGTATTGCAAAATGTAATAATTATCGAGATATTATGGGTATATTAAATATAAAGCCTTTATCCCGTATCTCTAAAATCATATTTACCGGTTTACTTATTCTGATTTTATATTCAATTATTGCCTCGTTAGTTTATGTGATTTTACAAAGTGAAATCGACCTTTACGTTAAAAAATCTACCGATCTTGCGCTTTATACTACTAAACTTTCTACCGATTTAAATGATCTGATTATCGAGTCTGCTTCAATTATAAAATATTCTAAGTTAAACGATAAAAACAAGCTCAAAACATCCTTAATTAAGGCTAAAGTCTTAATGTCCTTAACGGATAAAGATTTTAAAATTGTAAAACATTATATAAAAACTTCACGGATTGGAACAAAAACTATTTTACCTTACGTAAATAAATCATATTTTAATTATATCAACCTTATAAGGCCGATAATAAAGAGAATTATAAAATATCACAGCTTAATTTCAAAAAAAATATTTCTTACGCCGATAGAACTTGCCCTTTATAAAGATTCCCCCGTTTTTTCGCCGTTTGCCATAAAGGCAGTTGATAAAACAATAAAGCGTGAAAGAATAATACGAAACTATGTTAATCTGATTTATTTAACAGGTTCCTTATTGATATTTGCGTCCATACTTTTTTTTATCTTTTATTCAAAAAGAAAAACTAAGGAAATAGAAATTCTTTATACAAAATTTAATTTAATATTCGACAATATATACGATCTTGCTTACGTGACGGAATTTACCGGCGATGCCGTCCCAAAACACTTCATAGAGGTAAATGACATGGCATTAAGAAAACTTGGCTATTCTAAAAATGAATTTTTAAAATTAAGCCATCTAAATATTATTAATGCAACCAATGAAGATATATTAAATATGATGAAACTTTTGTTCGAAAAAGGCACGATGACTTATACCACCGAAATTAAAACAAAAGACGGAAGGATAATACCTTTTGAAGTTACCAGCCGCATTTATAAAAATAAAAATCAATACCCTATAGGGGTATGTATTGCAAGAGATATAACGGACAGGGTTGAATTGGAAAAAAAACTCAAAAAATTATCCGAAGTAGATCCTTTAACCGGAGCATACAATAGAAATAAATATAAAGAGATTATCGGAAAAGAAATCGATAGGGCAAAAAGATATAAATATCCTCTTTCCGTCATAATGATCGACGTAGATTTTTTTAAAGCAATAAACGATAAATACGGACATGTAACCGGCGACGAGGTATTGAAAGATATCGTTTCTCTTATAACAGGAAACATAAGAAGCGGGGATTATTTAATACGATGGGGTGGAGAGGAGTTTTTGGTAATAGCGCCTTACGCTTCTTTAAATAATGCCTACTTGCTATCCGAAAAATTGAGGATTCAGGCAGAATTACATTATTTTTCGTATAAAGGTATACGGATTACTTTAAGTTCCGGCATTGCGGAACTTATGGAAAACGAAAACGAAACTTCATTTATAAAAAGAGCCGATAATGCACTTTATAAAGCCAAAAATAGCGGAAGAAATAAAAGCGTAATTTCTCAATAGAAATTAATTCATTAAATAGACTGAAATTATTAATTAATATTTAAAAAGCTAAAAAATTAATTTTCGTTTCTTTTAGAAGTATTGTGCTCAATATCCATTAATACTAAAATTAATTCCGCATAGGCCCATAACAATAAAAATATAACTATCGTTACTATTATGCCGCCGATCAATGAGAAAAAGAACGATGATAAAGCCGAACCTATATTAAATCCGCCTCTTCCAAACATCTCCGACATTTTTCCCGCCTGATCTGCCCACACAAAGGACATTATAAAAGTACCAATTAATCCGACTACCAAATAAACAAAGGCTGCTATTTTTAATATAAAAGCTATAAGAGAAAGTGCGGGGTATTTTGAGTCATTATTTAGAGTGCCTCTAAACTTAAAGTAGGATAGATAATTCATAAAATATTTCACCTCGTTTTAAAAATAATAGTCTTAAATTTTTATATTTATATTTTTTTATTTGTGTTTATTTTTGTCTATAGATATTTTCTTCCGCCGGAAAAGAACCGTCTTTAACTTCCTTGCCGTATGTTTTTAAGGCTTCGATTATTATAGGGCGGGATTCCGCAAATTTTTTAACGAATTTAGGAGGTTTTTGAGCTAACATTCCTACCGCATCGTAAAATACCAGCACCTGTCCGTCGGTATATTTTCCGGCTCCTATTCCTATAGTAGGAATATTTATGCTTTTTTTTACGCTTACCGCGGCGTCTTCAGGCATTGCCTCCAACACTATCATAAATGCGCCTGCGTCTTCGAGAGCCTTAGCGTCTTCGACGAGCTTATCGATTTGCGAACTTATTTTACCTTGGACTTTATAACCGCCCATAACATTAATAAATTGCGGCATAAGACCTATATGTCCTATTACGGGAATACCGCTTTCGGTCAGTTTTTTAACGGTGACGGTTATATTAGCGCCGCCTTCCATTTTAACGGCGTTTGCTCCGCTTTCTTTTAGTATTCTGCCGGCATTAATCAAAGCCTGCTCGGAGTTTACCTGATAAGACATAAAAGGCATATCGCATGCTAAAAAAGTATTTTTTAAACCTGCCCTTACTATTTTAGTATGGTAAATCATCTCGTCCAACGTAACGCTTATCGTATTATCTTTTCCTTGAACGGTAGTTGCAAGCGAATCGCCTACCAATACTATATCGACTCCCGCCTCTTCCGCTATTCCGGCTTGAACGTAATCATAAGCGGTAATCATTACGATTTTTTCGCCGTTTAATTTCATTTTAATAAAATCTTCGGTCCCTTTTTGCATTTTATATTCTTATATCCATGATTTATATTCTAAAAATTTAGAATAGTTTTCGGAAACTATAGAAGCAAACGCCGCCGAATAAAGTCTCGCTTCGGCGTTATCCGCCCTGGATGTAAGCACCACCGGCACTTTAAGCCCCGTTACTATTCCTGCCACTTTAGCTCCTGCAAGATATTCTAAATCTTTAAAAAGTATGTTGCCGGATTCTATATTTGGAACCAATATTATATCGGCATCGCCGGATACCTCGCTTTTGATTCCTTTTTCTTCCGCCGCTTTTTTTGAAATAACATTATCGAAAGCCAGAGGTCCGTCAACAATGCCGCCCGTAATTTGACCCCTCTGCGCCATCTTGGAAATAATTGCAGCATCCATAGTAGAAGCTATCTTAGGGTTAACGGTTTCCACCGCCGAAAGTATTGCCGCCTTAGGATGTTTGACGCCGATTATTTTGCAGATATCGATGGCGTTTTGAAGTATCTGCGCTTTTTGAACTATATCGGGATTAATATTAATAGCCGCATCGGTTATAAAGATTAATTTCTTATAAGTTTTTATTTCCATGCAAAATATATGGGAAATAAACCTGTTAGTCCTTAATCCGCTTTCCGTGCGGATAAGCTGATGCATTAATATATCCGTATGGATATGTCCCTTTATTATAACGTCGGCTTTTTTATCGTAGGCTAATTTAACGGCAATAACAGACGCATCGACATCATTGTCCGTGCCGATTATTTCAAAATCATTCGCAGAAATATTTTTTTCTTTTTTTTTAAGGATGGAAATTATTTTATTTTTGTTGCCTATAAGTATTGGGATTATAATACCCTTTTTATAAGCTAAAATTATCCCTTCAACGACGAAATCGTCTTCGGCAACTACTACTGCAGCTCTTTTAGCTTTAAACGATTTCGCAGATATTATTAAATCGTCTAATTTTTTTTGCATTTAAAATATCGTTCTAAACGATTTTACTCAATACGTTTCCGGTTTGATTGGTTCCTATAGTAACAGTCTGTCCATTGTTATTATACTGATTCTGATTTGCGGCATTACCGTTGCCCGCAGATTGAAGACTCTGGATATTTTGATTAAGGTTCGCAGTAGTTTGATTTAGCGCATTTACCAAACCTTGATTCAAAGTGTTGACCGTTTTTAGAGTTAATGCGGCAGTTTTATCTGCAACGTCGTTAGGGCCGGAAATATTCTGATATTGTCCTTTATTGGCATTTGTTTGATTGCTTTGAAATAGTTGGGATGCCGTAGGATTTGCATTAATTCCCTGAACCATTTTAATTACCCCCTTTTTTTTATAATATTTACTCGATTAATACATAAATAATATATATATTTTATAATACCACAAAAAATTCTATTGTCAAATTTTATAGTAAATTTACTGGCATAAGATTAACTCCAACCATTAATATGATATATAATTTACTATGCGGTTTATTTATGCAATATTCCGGTTTTATTTTTTATACGCTGAATTTAATATATTTATCTTTACGGCACCCGCAAACAGGGCATTTGTCCGGAGCTTCCTGTCCCACGTGGGTATGTCCGCATACAGGACATATGTAAACCGTTTCTCCGTCAAAATCTTTACCTGCGTCAAAAAGTTCTTTAGCTTTTTTATAAATATCCCTGTGAATTTTTTCCGCCTCTAAAGCATAGTGAGTTGAGAGCTGGGCTTCCTTCTCATTTTGAAACTTAGCAGTTTCGTTAAAAACCGGATACATCTCTTCTATTTCATAATTCTCTCCGTTATATGCGGCTAAAATGTTTTCACCGCTTTTTTTAATACCTCCGAGAGCCCTTAAATGATTTTTTGCATGTATCAGTTCCGCTCTGGCTATCGCCCTGAATATGTTGGCTAACCTTGGTTTTCCCTCTTTTTCCGCCTCTTCCGAAAAAATCATATATTTAACATGCGCCTGGCTTTCTCCTGCAAAAGCCGCTTTTAAATCTTCTTCCGTCATGCTTCTCATAATTAAATCTCCTTAAATATGGATAATTAATAAAAATAAACGTTAGAAACCGCGATAAAGTAATTTTTAATATACTGCATATACAGCCTGATAATTTTTCTATATATCTTATATTCTTCGGTCGAAACCGTCGGTTTTTTGGATTCAAATTTATATGAGCAAATTAATTCCGGTTTGTTATTTAAGAATTTACATCCCGAATATGCAGAACTTGAATTCTCCTTTAGTTTTAATTCCTTAGGCATATAGTATATATAAGATTTCGCCGGAAGTTTAATTACAATTAAGCCTTTATGTTCAAAAGGATATCCTATTATTAAATTATACCGCCTTTTTCTTTTTAAAACAAGGCCGAGCAATCCCGAATCGACCGGCAATACTGAATGAAACAATAATTTGTCTTCTTTTTTTGTTCCATAGTTCTTATCTTTAATTTTAATTATTAATTTCAAATTTTTATTTATATTTCTTAAATTCTTAAAGTTAAAACCTTTAATCTGCGCTCCAGGTAAAAAATTATATAAAGAATTATAAACTTTAATTGTTTTTTCGTAACGATTTATATTTTTTAGCGAAGATCTTTCATAATTAGAATAAACCCCTTTATACTTGACTGATACCGTTCCGCTTAGTGTCCCGTTTTTGTTTATTTTTCCTTTAAACAAAAATATTTTTTCGTTTTGGTTCGGTTTTTCGGAAGGAGTTTTAATAAATTTAAATTTATTATGACCTAAAATTGCAATGCCTTTTCTGCCGGACAACTCGAAAGGAATATCGAAAGCTTTATAAGAGGATGAATCGGGATACAGGTAACGGCGGACATAGCGTCCGTTTTCTTTAAAAGTCAAACCTACCAAAACCGAATCAAACTGCTTAGGCGAAATTGTTCTCTTATTAAAATCTGCCGTATTTAAAGACGCGATTAATACGGGGTAAGCGTTTATTTTTGCCGTTTTCAGCATAGCTATAAGCAGAGCCGCCAAAGATTTAGCATCGCCGTAACCGTCGTTAAAAACAACCGGGGCATCAACCGGACTATAACCGTTTATTCCGTAACCGATCCCTGCATACCTGAAAGTTTTGACAAACTTATCGTATATAGCTGACGCTTCTTTTCTTTCTTCTATAATACCGCCGTTATATTTGCTTTTATATTTTTTAATTGCGGGTTCAACGAACTTTGCTATTTTTTTATCCGGCTTTTCGGCTTTTTCAAACATTGCGTTTATTTTATTCAAAAGAATCCGCCATGACGTATAAGTAGATAAGGCTATATAACTCCTTAAATTTTTTTCAGGAGGCATATTGGATTCTTTTTTTATAGCGGGAACATTATTTGCGGAAATGCTTAATTCAGTCAATTTTTTATTCTTAAGCAAAACGGTTTTTCTTAATAAATAAGATTTTTTTATATTATGAAGATACAGATTAAGCTTAAAACCCGAAGGATAAAAGAGCAAAAAATTATTTTTTTTAACCGGAATACCGTAAGAAAAATAGTTCGTATAAAAAACGCCGTTTTTAATAAGGGGTTTAAAATTATTTATTTCATAAGAAAAGTTTATTACGGCATCGTCTTCTACCGCCGGCATAGAAAGAGTCAGATATTTTATATCCGAGTAAGCAGGATAATTAACCGCAAAACCCGGAGATACAATATTAACGGCATGTTTTCCTATAGGAATTTTAAACATTCCGTTAAGCAGAGTATAGGCGTATAAAAATTTAATTTTTTGATATTTCGTCGAAAAGGGTATAACGACTTCCGAATATTTATTTATACCTCTTTGAGAAAGTATTTTTAAAGACTCCGTAACATACTCGCGCAATTCGTAATTTTTATTAAGTTTTAATACGACGTCTTTTTTTATTATATATGCTCCGTATTTTTTGTATAATTTTTCAATGTTTTTCCCATTAATTTTTTTAACTGCAACGGACTTCTTATTTAAAGTTTTATGAGAAAAGGCAGGGCGCGTATTTGTTATATTCAAAAATGCAGTAAAAAATACCGCTATAAACATAAAAAACAAAACATATTTTAATTTCTTATTTTTCATCGATGGCAATCCTTTTTTAATTTAAAAATTTAATTGGGTTAGTAAGCATATATATTGTATAGATATAAAATCAGTCTTTAAAATTACAAATCGCATAAATACCGCATTTATCGCAATCCAACCTATTTCCGCCTTTTTTGCATATATCCAATATTCCCAGCCTTGTAATAGCGAAATCGTATTTAATAGGATCGCGGTAATCCAATTTCTTAAGATTTTCCGTTATTTCTTCCGCCATTTTAAAAGACGGATTTTTCCGTTTGGTTAAACCTATATACTTGCTTATCCTGCCTATATGCGTATCTACCGGCATAATTAGCTGATAAGGCTGAATGCCGTTATTCCAGATACCGAAATCAAGATTGTCCGAATTTCTGACCATCCATCTTAAATATAAATTTATCCTTTTACACGGGCTGTTATCTTTTGGCGACGTAAAGAAAAAACGAACCATGGAATTTTCGGGAAGATTTTTTGTTCCGTAAATTGACGAAAAATCGGCAATACGCAAAGCTCTTTCGCAAAAACTTTCGATAGCTTTTTTTAAATTTATATCGGACGGACTATATCCTATAAGGAAAAAATTTTCTATAGAACCGTATTGCCGTATTATTTTGCTTAAAATTAAAAACAATGCGGCGATATCTTTTTCTTTTATAAAGCGGTAATAAAAACCTTTAAAAAATTTTAATCCGTCTTTCACATTAAAATTGAAAGTAAATTCGTAAAATTTATGGCCTGTTATACCGTCTATTTTATCCAATATTTTAAGAATCTGCGGGACACCGCCGAAAGCAAATCCTGCCGCTATAAAACCGGCTATTTCTATATCTTTAGCGTCATCGAATTTATGGACGAATCCAAGAGGGTCGGAATAAAGATATGACTCTTCGAACTTGAAATACAAGTCTTCAAGACATTCTTTCAATTTTAGTATGTTGCCGTCTTTATTAAACGATTCGACCTTGCTTATAATTCCGTTTTCATAAACAAAAGTTTTACCGTCCGAAAGAGACCAGCAGTCGCCCTCCTCGAAAGGAAAAGGAACGTTCATTCCCCTTCCTATAAAAACATCCTCTCCGTTTATTTTTGTATAAAAATTAAAATCGTTATCTTCCCAGATTAAAGACCTTCCGCCGTCTTCTGCAACTTCTGCAGATTCGCCTCTTTTGCCGCCGGATAACGGTAAAAATTTATCTGTCTCTTTATGATAACCCATTATAATTAACCTATTTTATCTTATTTGACCTATTTTTAATATTTTTTTATTGATATAAATAATTTTTCATTTTTATATTCTTTATTATTTTAAAAATAAAAACAGAAAAATTATAAATATATTGGCGTACGGGTAATATATAATACAATAAAATACTATGAATCCTGCGTTATTTTATATGCAAAATCCATTCCGAATTTTTCGCATTTAACCAAATCTTCCTCAAATGGCGTCATTTGAATTTTTAAGCCTTCCTGCGCTATAACAAATCTCAAGCTTTTCAAAATATCCTGTATCATTTGAACCGCTTCACCGCTCCATCCATAACATCCGAATACCGCCGCTTTTTTATTTTTAACGTTAAGCATAACTAAGGAAGATATCATGTCGAATATAGGTTTTGGAGGTTTAGCGTTAAGCGTAGGCGAACCAACTATTACTGCATCCGCTTTTTCAATTTCATCGACTACGTAATCAGAGTTGCGGTCGACTAAATTTATTAAATCTACTTCCGTAAGTCCGTCTATAGCCGCTCCTTTAGCGATGTGTTTTGCCATTTCTTCGGTATTTCCGTAAGCAGAAGCATAAACTATTACAATCTTTTTCAGAGTAGAATCAGAATTATTCGGTTTACTTGCTTCGATGTACCAGTCTATATATTTTTTTAAATTTTCCCTCAATACCGGACCGTGTGACGGCGCAATAATATTTATATCTAAGTTTTTAATTTTCTCTATCGCGCTCAAAGAATAATTTTTGAACGGTCTCATTATATGGGTAAAATAAAATTTAAAATCCTCAAAAGCCTCTTCTTTGTTAGTTATTAAATCGTTAAAAATATTGGCATCGCAATAATGGGCTCCGAAAAAATCGCAGGGAAAAAGTATTTTATCTTCTTTAAGATAGGTAAACATAGTATCCGGCCAGTGCAGAAACGGAGCGCTTATAAACTGCAGGGTTTTGCCGCCCAAATCTAAGGAATCGCCGTCGCCTACGGTAATATTATTATAATCTTTTTTTATAATATGCTGTACGAAATGATGAGCGTTTTTTGAATAAACAAGCGTAGCGTCTTTGGCGATTTCTTTAATTATGTGAAGCGCGCCGGAATGGTCCGGTTCGGTATGATTAATGATTATATAATTTATTTTAGAAATATCGGTAACCGAGTTTAACTTATTTATAAGCTGGTCTTTAGTATTCAGTTTTACGGTATCTATCAGGGCGGATTTTTCGCTTCCCTGAATGAAATAAGAATTATAGCTTGTTCCGTTAGCGGTGGGTACGACAATGTCGAATACCCTAAGATCCGGATCAAATGCTCCGGTATAATATACTCCGTCCTTTATTTTTACCGCTTTTTGAGATAAAATATTTTTGTTAACATTATTATCCATAGATTTAAACCTCCAGTTTAAATGTTAATGGATTTATAAAGGCCATAGGCTTATGCGGTCTATATAAATTCAATTTAATATTTACAAATTACGTTTTAAATATTATATCATATATAATAATAAATTTTAAGGATATACGGGCACAAATTTAACCATAAATAATTTATATTATATAGCGTAAATCAATGAGTGAATTGAGCTTATATATTCATATACCGCTCTGCAAGAGCAAATGCAATTACTGTAATTTTTATTCTATACCTTTAGTTAAATTAAAAAAAACTTATAGCTTAAACTTCACCGAACTTTATCGGGAATTTTTAATAAAAGAAATAGGGCTAAACGTAAAAAAATATCATTTGGAAAATGCCCGCATAAAAAGCATATATTTCGGCGGAGGCACTCCTTCCGTTATGCCATCCGTTTTTTTTAGCGGTTTAATGGAATTTATGGGAAAAAACTTCAAAATTACAGGCGATGCGGAAATAACAACGGAAATAAATCCGGAAAGCTGCGATTTAGAAAAATTATACGAATTGAAGATGCTCGGATTCAACAGGCTTTCTATAGGAGCGCAGAGTTTCGACGACGGCGTATTGAAAACCGCCGGAAGAATTCATAATAAAAAAGATATATACCGCGCCGTTAATAACGCCAAAAAAGCAGGATTCA
>JAKAKF010000093.1 GCA_021813595.1 bacterium | reverse complement strand
TCTAGGAGACGAGGAGACTATCGAAGAGTATATGAAGAGCAAGATTTGGAACTGCGCCCAGTGTTACAGCTGTAAATACAGATGTCCCAAAGAGAATTCCGCCGCGGATATCGTTATGGCTATGAGAGAGATTGCAGTCAGGGAAGGTCTGGCCGCCGAAGCGCTTGCAGGTTATACCAGAATCGCAAAATTAGTTTTAACAAGAGGCAACCAGCTCGCGCCGGATATGCTTTCTCCGGATGCTTTTCCGGACTGGGGTCCTAGGATGATAGAGCTTTCGTCTAAAAAAATGGAAATGAGGGAAGAGCTTTTTGAAGGTTTTCCGGGCATGAATGTCGTCGATAGAGCATGGGCCGCGGAAGATTATACCATATACGAAATGCAAAAGATATGGGAAGAAAGCGGCGCTTTAGAAAAGGTTGGGACCGTATTTCCGTTTTTAGTCGATATAGTTCAGGACGATATGGAAGACAAAAAAGACGAAATGGAAGCAAAAATTCAGGAAAAAAAAGAAAAATTAGAGGCGTCTAAAAAGTAAAGTCTAAAAAGTAAAAAAATACTATAAATTTTGGAGGACATTATGTCTTATGAGATAAACGACGTTAAAACCGGCATAAATCATGCTAAGGGCATGAATTACCATGTGCACGACATCAGGGCCGAAATGAAAAAATTAGAGGAAGAAGGAGAAATCAAGATAGGCCGTATTATAGGGCAGTATAAGGAAGAAGAGGTTATGTACGGCATAAAAAAGAAAGTGCCTTTAGATATGCACTATCAGCATAAGAGCTGCGGACAGTGCGCAAACCTTCCGGGCGTTCCTAGGTCTAATTTTTATTACAGGGATAAACTCGGAATAAAATATTACAACGATATGCAGCAGACTTCATGTACGGCATGGAATTATCATGCATCCGGTCTGGGGAATCTTGTTCAGCTCGCTTCGGTTGCCGCCAGGAACTGGCACAGGGCATATGAAGAAGGCTATAATTTTACTATACACTGCGTTACCAGTTTCGGAAACTATTTAGAAATGAGGCATCTGTTGGTAGAAAATAAAGAGTTGAGGGATTCCGTAAAAAAAGTTCTTGCAAAATTAGGTAGAGAACTCGTCATTCCAGAAGAAATAGTCCACGACAGCGAGATAGCATATGCTTTGAGAGATAAAATACTGGCGGCGGCAGACCCTAAAAGGATTGAGGGAATTAAAGGGTTAAGGGCCGTAGAGCATTACGGATGCCATTTCTTTAAACAGGTATCCGACGACATAATCGGCGGAAAAAGACCCATCGTCGTAGGCGGATTAGCGTCGCACCTCGGCGTGCAGATGGAGGAATACTCTAAATGGTTTATGTGCTGCGGATTCGGATTCAGGCATATTTTAGTCAACAGAGAATTCACCAGGTCCGCCCAAAATATTAAATTGAAAGCGATTAAGCAGGAAGTAGATCCCGATATGATATTGGTCAACTGCACAGGCTGCGGAACGACTTTCGACAAGACGCAATGGATACAGAAAGCCGTCGGAGAAGATTACCATTATCCCGTCGTGTTTTATTCCCAGTTAGCTGCTCTCGCTTTAGGGGCGCATCCTTTTAAGGAAGCCGGATTAAACTTTCACGTCACGCCGGTAGAGCCGCTTTTGGATAAGATGGGGATAGCTTACAACTAAATGAAAATATAAAATTATAAGTAAATTATAAAAAGTAAAAAGGAGGTATTTAAGGTGAAAACAGTTTTAATTATCGGAGGAGGAGTTACCGGACTTAAGAGCGCATCGGAGCTTGCAGAGATGGGTTATAACGTTTCCTTAGTAGAAAAAGAAGATTACCTGGGAGGGCAGGTAGCTAAACACAAGTATTATAAACTAGCGCCAGATTTAAGGCTTGCGGGCGACGTGCTCGGCCCGGTTATTAAAGCCGTAGAGAGCAATCCTAATATTAAAGTCTATAAACATTCTCAGGTTGTTGAGGTTTTAGGCGGCGCTCCGGAATTTAAAGTTAAAATGAAAAATTCTAAAGGGGAAAGCGAAGGAATTTTCGGCGCTATAGTAGTAGCAACGGGGTTCGGCCATTTCGACCCGACGGTTAAGCAGGAATACGGCTATGGAAGATTTAAAGACGTGGTCACTAATGCCGAAGTCGAGGAGATGCTTAATCCTGACGGACCGACGAAAGGCGAATTAAAAAGACCTTCGGACGGAAATATTCCTAAGAAAATAGCAATATTTCAGTGCGTAGGTTCCAGAGACAGGCAGGTCGGAAATCCTTACTGCTGCAGGGTAGGATGCGTCGTTTCCACGAAGCAGGCTATAGAAATAAAAGAAAAATATCCGGATTCCGAAGTTTACGTATATTATATGGATATGAGAATGTTCGGAAGAGGATGGGAAGAGCTTTACGGCAAGGCGATGGAAGATTATGAAGTCATATTTACGAGGGGAAGAGGCGCCGAGGTAACGCTTAAAAATCAGCAGCTTTCTTTAAGGGCGGAAGAGACTATTATGGACAGGCCGATACAGCATTCCGTCGATATGATTATTCTTGCCGCTGGAATGGCCGCCGGAGAAGGAACGATAGATGCAGCAAAAGTGCTGGGAATTAAACAGAACGATTACGGTTTCCTGTCTCCCAAAGACGATTTTCTTAGCCCCAACGAGTCTTCAAAACCGGGCATATTTATAGCAGGCGCGGATAAAGGCCCTATGGACATAGAAAACTGCATCGTAGAAGGCGCAGCGGTCGCGGCAAAGGTAGCAGGCAGTTTAAAAAATTAAATATCTTAATTAATTATTATTAATTATGTTGTTAATTATATTAAGATTTATATATATTTATATATAAGGAGAAAGCAATGGCTGAAAATACCGATAAAATGGTTATAGACGGCGTAGAACTTACCGGCATTTGGAAAGAGTTTCTGCCGTCGAGAATATTATACGAGGACGTTACTACGGAATTTCTCGACGAGGTTAAAAAACTTCCGGGCGGTTCTACCATAGTAAGATGTTATCAATGCGGAACATGTTCGGGCGGATGCACGCTTCCGGATTTCGTAGATAAATTTAATCCGAGAAGATTTATAGACTTGGTCAGAAGAGGGCATTACGACATATTGGTAAACGAAAATAAAGATTTAGTATGGAAATGCGTATCATGCCAGAGATGCACCCACAGATGCCCAAGAGGCGTAAATACGCAGGAAGTAGTCAGGGCGATAGCCAAATTTTTAGAGGACAGAAAAGTTTTCGGAAAGCTAACAAACGATGAAGCTTTCGACGAAATTTTTATGGAAGAAGTTATCGAAGACGGAAGGATAGACGAAGTGAAAATAGTCAAGGATTTTTATTCTAAAACCGGAAGGCTTAAGGAAATGATGAGCGCAGACCAGCTCTCGCTCGGTTTCAAGATGCTTACCAGCGGAAGGATAAAGCTGTTCGGCGGCAAAATTAAAGACTGGAAGAAAGTTTCCCAGAGGTTAAAGGAGGAATTACAATGAAAATAGGATACTTCCCCGGCTGTTCTTTGAAAGGAATGGCTCGAGCTTACGACGAATCTACTAAAATAGTCGCTCAGGAGTTCGGAATAGATTTAATGGAAATAGAAGACTTTAACTGTTGCGGCGCCCTTGAGGTAAAGGGCTCAAACGAAAAACTTTCCTATATGCTCCCGGCAAGGGTAATGGATTCGGCGAAGGGTAGGTTTCACGTCGACGCCGTGGTTACGCCTTGCAACGGATGCTACCACAGTCTTTTAAGGGCAAATTCGGCAATGAACGAAAATGCCGCCGCTAAAGGAGATGTTATAAGCTTCCTTAAAGACGTCAGTTACGGAACATACGAAGGCGATATGGACGTAAGGCATTTTCTGGAACTGTTTTATAACGAAATAGGTCCGGAAAAAGTAAAATCGGCCGTTAAGAAACCGCTTAAAGGGCTTAAAGTCGCTTCTTATTACGGATGTTTATACGAAAGGCCGAAAACTATTACGATGACCGGTTATAAAAGCAAAAGAGACGATTCGGAGAATCCTTATTTTCAGGACGAACTGTTAAAGGCAACCGGCGCGGAAGTGGTCGAATTTCATGCCTCGGCTTCATGCTGCGGCGGAGCGCACGCCCTTCAGGACGAATCTTTAGCCGCAACTTTATCGGCGGCGGTTTTATCTTCCGCAAAAGAGGCCGGGGCGGATATGCTAGTCCTTCCGTGTCCTTTATGCGGAGCGGCTTTAGATATAAAACAGCCTGAAATAATTAAATCGCACGGAGAAAAGGCGAAACTCCCGGTAGTTTATTTTACCCAGATTATAGGGCTGAGCATAGGGAAAAATCCTAAAGAGCTTAAATTATCAGACCCGATTTCAAACCCCATGGAAGTTTTAAAGTCAAAAGGATTAGCGTAATGATAAAAGAAAAAAAGCAAAAATAGGTTATAGAAAAAAAGGGCATGATTAGACCCCTTTTTCTTCAGTCATTGCGAGCGCAGCGAAGCAATCTCCTCTTATTAACAAATACGAAAGAGGAGATTGCTTCGCTGCGCTCGCAATGACTAATTTATTAAATAGTTTCTAATCCAAATTATGATATACTTGAGAATAATAAAAAATTGTAGTATCATAAATAAAAAAATCACTGTAACAATGTAACAATCAATTATTAATAATAATAAAAATAATTTAATTTAAGGAGGAATCTATTATGTCGTCTAAGGTTAACGGATGCGATATTCCGGAGGATTTATACTACAGCGTCGAAAAACATGTATGGGGAAAACTTGGGGATGACGGAACGGTAACGGTAGGAATGACAAGCGTAGCCCAAAGTTTAGCAGGCAAACTGTTATATCTGACTCCGAAAAAAGTAGGACAAAAAATTGCACAGCTTAAATCCGTCGCAACGGTAGAAAGCGGGAAATACGTCGGACCCGTCCCCGCTCCGTTTTCGGGCGAAATAACCGCAATCAATGAAGATGCCGTAAAAGAAGTATCTCTGATAAATTCCGACCCATACGGCAAGGGGTGGGTATGCAAGATTAAAGCCGACAATATAGAAGCCGATAAAAAAAATCTTCTTACCGGAAAAGAAGCGGTAGAAGCATACAAGAAAAAGATAGAAGCAGACGGAATTAAATGCGAATAGCTTAAATCGATAATATAAATATAAAACCTTAAATATAAAATAAAAAATAGGAAGATATTAAATGCCGATTTTTAACGAATGCAATATTCCCGAAGACCTCTATTACGATATAGAAAATCAGGTTTGGGGCAGAAAAAACTCCGACGGCACTTTTACCTTCGGGATGACCGACCCCGCCCAGTCTTTAGCAGGCAAAATTCTTTACGCCGATGTTAAACCCGTAGGAAAAATAATTAAAAAAGGAAAGAGCGCCGCGACTATAGAAAGCGGCAAATACGTCGGCCCTTTTCCCATGCCTTTTGCCGGAGAAGTCGTAGAAGTAAACAAAGAACTGGAAAACGACTCCCATATTATTAATTTAGACCCTTACGGAAAAGGCTGGATAGTAAAACTTAAGCCTCTTCCCGAATCCATGTCCGACGTAAATTCTCTTCCTACAGGGGAAGATGCTGTTAACGCTTATATAAAAAAGCTGGAAAAAGAAGATATAATCTGTAAAAAGAGATAAAAAATATGAGTTTTTATGAATATAACGAAGATATAGACGAAGAATACGCAGAAGGATTCGATATAAGAAAAAACTATTTTAATTCCGAAATAAATTTTTACGCTCCAAGCATTAAATCTTACGAAACAGAAGATTTTAAAAACGGCAAATCCGATTCTTTCCCTCCATTTTCAATAACCGGCGGTTCATGCTCCTTAAAATGCGAACACTGCAACGCCGAAATTTTAAAATCTATGGCTCCGGCGCTAACGCCGGACGAGCTTTTTGGAAGAGCTAAAACTATATACGAATCGGGAGGCATAGGATTTTTGCTTAGCGGCGGCTCAAACAGTAAAGGTATAGTCGATATTTTGCCGTATATAAAAACTATAAAAAAAATAAAATCGGATTTAAACCTTAAAGTAATAGTTCACTGCGGGCTCATAACCGAAGAGATAGCCGACGGACTTTTAGACGCAGGGGTCGATTCTGCAATGTTAGACATAATAGGCGAAGAGGATACCATACGCAAAATATACCACTTGAACGCTACGGTTAAAGATTACGAAAATTCCCTGAAATATCTATCGGACAGAAAAATACCGTGCTCTCCGCATGTAGTAATAGGTTTAAAACACGGACGCATAGCCGGAGAATTTAACGCTATAGATATTATTTCGGGCTACGATATATCATCGCTCGTATTGGTCGGTTTTATGCCGATGCATAATACTAAAATGGAAAATGTTATTCCTCCGGCAGCGGAAGAAATCGGAGAAGTATTTTTATACGCCCGCAAAAAATTTACTGAAACGCCTGTTCTTTTAGGCTGTGAAAGACCTTACGGACTAAGCAAGTTCAAAATAGAAGAACTTGCGGTAAAATCAGGATTAAACGGCATTGCCTATCCTTCTGAGGGAATTATTCCTTTCAGCGTAAAGCTAGGATTAAAGCCTAAATTTTCGGAAGTATGCTGTTCGTTAATTTTTTCTGAAGCGGCTTTGCCGGTCATAGAAATGGGCCGTTAAATGTACGATAAAGTTAAGAGCGAAGATTGCTTGGCCGTCTTCCCATCTTTACCGGCATAAAAGCCGTTGGCTTTTATTAACTGCCGGTAAAGATATCTCGCAATGACAAGCAATGTTTTGTCGTTGCGAGCGTTAGCGAAGCAATCTTGTTTTTATGATACTTAATTTTATATAATTCTATTATATATATGTTCAGGGTAATAGACACCGGTTTAAACGATTTTTCGTATAATATATGCATGGATAAATCCCTTCTGGAACTAAGAAAAGAGGGGTTGATAGAAGATACTTTCCGTTTTTTAAGATTTAAGCCGTGCGTACTGACCGGGTATCACCAGTCGGTATTCAGCGAGATAAGGCGGGATTACTGCAAAGAGCGCGGCATAGGGATAGGCAGGAGGATTACGGGGGGAGGAGCGATATATTTTGACGAAGCTCAGCTGGGGTGGGAACTTGTATTTTCTTCTAAAAGCATTAAGATTAAAAACCTTGAAAATTTAACGGAAAATATATGCGTCGCTTTCGCAAGAGGGATAAGCAAACTCGGAATTAATGCAAAGTTCAGACCGAGAAACGATATAGAAGTCGACGGCAGGAAGATTTCGGGAACCGGCGGCACGTACGAGTCTTCGGTTTATTTTTTTCAAGGAACCCTGCTTTTAGATTTTAATCCCGAAAATATGGTAAAATCGCTGAAAATTCCGGTAGAAAAATTGACGTCCAAAAATTTTAATTCAATTCTTTCAAGGGTAACGTCCGTTAAAAGTATTTTAGGCTATATTCCCGATTTAAATGTTATTAAATCGTCCGTTATTTCGGGTTTTAAAGAGCATCTGGATTTAGATTTTTTTTACGAATCGAAATTATCGCGGAAAGAAGAAGATTTTTTAAAAGAAAACCGCCGGTTTTACGGTTCGGACGAGTGGATTTATTCCAATGAATTCGACCCCGTTAAAACTAAAATGATTTCCGAAATTTATAAATGCGGCGGAGGGCTTTTTAAGACCTATGCAAAGGTTGACGAAAAAAGAAATTTATTAAAATATATTTATTTTACCGGAGACTATTTTGTTTCTCCTGCAAGGGCTATTAACGATTTAGAAAGCTGTCTGAAGGATACGCCTTTTGATGAGATAATATTTAAAATAGACGATTATTTCGAAAAATTTAAACCGGAGTTCCAGAATATCGGGAAAGAAGATTTTTTTAATATCGTAACGCAGATTATCAATAAAGTTAATTTTTCTAAAAACACCGGAATAAAAGAAGAAGATTTATCCAGATTTATTTTCGTAAACGGAATGAAGCCGGAGGATGTTCCGTCAGCAGAATATATTCTTTTGCCTTACTGCGCTAAAAAAATAAACTGCGAATATAGAAATAAAGACAAATGTATATCCTGCGGCGAATGCGAAACTGGAACCGCATATAAATTTGCGGAAAGATATGGAATTACGCCAAAAACGATTATCAATTATGAAAATTTGGTAGAAACTTTAGGCGAATTAACCGTAAAAGGAGTTAAAACTTACATAGGGTTCTGTTGTAAAGAATTTTACGTAAAAAGAAGCGCCGCATTTAAGGAAAGCGGAATAAAAGCTCTTTTAATCGATATTTCGTCGCCTTTATGCTATAAATACAAGAATGAAAAATCTGCTTACGAAGGCAGTTTTGAAGGGGAAACTTCCCTGGGAGTTAACGTTTTATTTAAAATGTTCGGATAAAAATAAAATCGGAGGATATATATTATATGAACGGAACTGCGGCATTAGAAGATTTAAATTTAAATTATAAAAATTATTCTCCGGAATACTTAAAGGTAAGCCTTGCGGCGGCAATGACGATGGATTTCGTACCCGGCATTTTTTACCGCAACGCCTGTCTGCACTGTATAAACGTTCTTTTAACCTACGATGAAGGATGCAGGGCAAACTGCGCATATTGCGGACTTCAGAAATCGAGGGAAGGCGAATATAACGATAAAAGTTTTATAAGAGTAGATTGGCCCGTATTTAAAACGGAC
This sequence comes from bacterium, assembly GCA_021813595.1. Next base: position 1,789 of record JAKAKF010000093.1, on the reverse strand, counting down.
GATATTATCGGGGCCACGCTTAAGAAAAAAAATATGGTGGATAGAATCTGTATTTCTATGATAACGCACGAAAGAGCAAAAGACGATACCTTTACCGTTTTAAAAAGATTTGCAAACGAACTGCATTGCCCCGTTTCTATACTGATGACTCCTACTATTTTAAAGCATAACGATATAGAACGCTTTAAGGAATACGGCGCCGATATGGTAACCGTCGCCCTGGACGCAGCGACCCCGGAACTGTTCGACGAATACAGGGGAAGGGGAGTAGGGGGCCCGCACAGATGGGAAAAATATAACGATATACTTGAATATTCCGTTTCCGTTTTCGGCAAAAATAAGGTCGGATGCCATCTAGTAGTCGGTCTGGGCGAAACGGAAAAAGAAATGATTTTCAGGATGCAGTCGGTAAGGGATAAAGGCGCAAGGTCGCATCTTTTTTCTTTTTATCGGGAAAAAGGCTCTAGATTAGAAAATCACCCTCAGTGTCCGGCCGGCCAATATAGAAGAATTCAAGCTGCAAGGCATATAATAGACTACGATATGGGCAGGGCTGAAGATATGAAATTCGACGGCGGCGGAAAAATAGTAGATTTTGGAATACCGTTTAAAAACGTAGCGGAGATAATAGAAAGAGGCGCGGCTTTCCAGACTACGGGCTGTCCGGGAAAGACCGAAATTTCCGCATGCAACAGGCCTTTCGGAGATTCTTCGCCGAAAAATATCAGAAGTTTTCCATTCGAACTTAACGCAGGCGACGTAAACAGGGTAAGAAAAGAACTGCTGGAATATGACTAAAAAAGATGAGATTGCTTACATCTTTGCCTGCATAAAACCATGGTTTTATATACGCAGTCAAAGATATGCTCGCAATGACAATATGCAGTCATTGCGAGCGTTAGCGAAGCAATCTCGCGGTTATTATGACAAATACCAAGCATTGCTTTGTCAAGCACATAATTTCGATTACTTTTATCTATTAATCAAGAAAGGAGAAAAAATTGTCCGAAGCCGAATTAGTCAAGGTAAAAGTAAAACATTTAAATAATTTGCAGAATCAGATTATTACCGAAAAGCATACGCTTATAACCGATGAACCCGAAGCTTCCGGAGGGGAAGAACTTGCCGTCAATCCGATAGAACTTGTTCTCGGAGCCGAAGGTGCATGCACCGTGTCAGTTCTGATGATGTTTGCGAAAAGGATGAAGTACGACCTGAAGAGTGTAGAAATAAGTTTAACACACAAGAGGATAAGAGCGGAAGAGATTAAAGGCGCCGCTGTAGAACCGGATAACGAAAGAGGCTACGTCCATAAAATAGAAAAAAATATAAAATTTATCGGAAATCTCGACGAAGACCAGATCGAAGAACTGCAGAGAGTTTCCCGGAGATGCCCCGTTCATAATATGATAGAAAAAAGGTCTTATTTCGAAATATCGTTCGACCATGCGGACAATTAAGATTTGAGTTTGCTTTAAAAGTTGAAATTATTTTTTAAAATATATAAAATAATAAATTATGTCAAATAATAAAGGAGGTTTTATTTTATGGCAGTAACCGGAATCGGTTCTACTCCGGCAAGCACTATTATGACAAATTATCAGCAAATCATCCAGAACGCTCCGCCTATCAAGATAGAACTGCCGAATACTCCACCTGCCGTCAGTTCGCAGGAATCGAACGGCAATATAAGCATTCACGTTTAATGCAGGCAGACAAATATGAATTAAATTGGATAAATTAAGTTCTTCTTTCCTTAATAAATTAACTAAAACCGTAAAAGATTCCG
>JAKAKF010000183.1 GCA_021813595.1 bacterium | reverse complement strand
CGCCGTCGAAGTCCTTCCCTATACCTCTGTACGATTTCCACTCGTCCGTCATTATAACGGATTTTTTGTGCACCGTCTCCCTTATTGCGGACTTAAGGGTTTCTCCGGTAACGTTTTCGACAGGGCTGGAAACAGAGCGACCGTTTCTCTCAACCAAAACCATTACAGGAGCTTTGTCCGTTCCCCTGCCTCTTTTGTGGTTTTTGTTTTCGGTTTTTCTGGGCTTTCCGCCTATATATGTTTCGTCAACTTCGACGGTTCCCTTTAACGCTCCGTGTATGACGAACTCCTGCATAGCGAGCCTTATACGGTGGGCTAAATACCAGGCGGAGCGGTAGGAACCGAGACTTAAGTCCCTTTGAAGCTGGAGGGCAGACACGCCTTTTTTATGAGTGCATACGGAGTAGAAGGCATGGACCCACTGCCTTAAAGTTATATGAGAACCGTGCATTACCGTATTAGTCGTTACCGTGAACTGCTTGCGGCAATGGTTGCACTGTATAACGCCGTCTCTTGTTTTTTTATTCTTATCAGATTTAAGCCTTGTTACATCCTTACTTCCGCAGTGAGGGCAGGTTACGCCGTCCTTCCACCTTATCCCTTCGAGTATCTTTCTTGCCTGGTTTTCTTTGAGACGGCCTATGTCGATGGCGGCCATGTCGTTCAGTCTGGTAAATTTCGGCGGGGTGAATTTCATTTTTTAAATCCTCCAATTACTTATATTATAAGTATATCAGGGCGGTTTTGCTTTGTCAAGTGCATAATTCCGAAAAATTATTAAACAAATTTTAAATGAAGATAAAGCTGGAACAATATTGGTTAAAATGCATTCTGACAAAAAAGTTAAATAAATCTTTACGGTAAGAATCATTGAAAAATCCTATTGTAATTAAGGTTATCGCAAATACTACGCATCATTCAATCATGGCACAATTATCCGATCATGTTATTGTTTTGTTTGCAAGTATTGTGGCGGCATTAATAGGCGGACTTGTGGCTGGTTGGTTTTCAATTAGACAAGTTAAAATAGCTCATCAAAATAATTTAGAAATCAAAAAATTAGAAGAGAAAAATATAATCGATAATTTAAAGAGAGGTATATATCAAGAAATTAAGACAATTTGGGATTTGCATTATACGAAAGGCAACGATAAACAAAGCATATCAGTAGGTGAAATTATTGATAAATTAGATAATCCGTCAACTGATTTTGAAAATGATATTAACGAAGCTGAATCATTATTAAATAAAGATATTATGGAAAATCCATTATTACAGATAGCATCCATAGAAACTAATAAGAACATTGCAAAACTTATATCTGAATTGCAGCATTTTGTTTTTAATTATTATTACCCTATTTCACAGAATTATTTTATTATTTATGAACAAAATGCTAAATTAATTGGCGGAATCAAAGACTATAATTTAAGAAGTCTTATAATAGAATGCTACATATTAATGAAAGGGTTTGTAGATTCTTTTTCGATGAACAATGCTATGCTATCAAGGTTTGAAAATGCACAATTATTGTTTAATAAAACTCACGATAAAGAAGATGCCAGAGTTATATTGGCGTTAATAAAGTCGTTGTATGATTATTCAAATAAACTAAAATTTAACCAACAAAAATTAAAGACAAAAATAATCGACGGTGAAAATTCATTGCTTAAGTTATTAGAAAGAGATTTTAAAAGTGATAAGATAAACAGTTAGTCATTTTTTTTAAGTTTTCGTATAATCTGAATTAATCTCCGCTAAATTATATATTTTATCAGTAATTTTAAATGTTCTTGCCTTTTTTGAAATTATATTGTAAACTTTAAGTTATATGATTTTATAATTAAGAGGTTTTTATGAGACAAATAACAAAAACAGTATTATTCTTATCATCAATATGCCTGTTTTTATTTTTATCGCCCCTAAAATCCTATGCCGTTTGTGATACCGGCTATTTCTTAAATCCAATAACTAATATCGACTGGATGGGCGTTTTCCCTATTAGGGTAGGGGGCGTTCCAGTAGTTCCCGGTATTCCGGACGAGCAGGATTATCTGCCTCCCGTATGCGTCTGCACTATGCCCGTTCCAAGAATAGGCACGACTTTGTCGTTCTGGGCGCCGGATAAGCTTGCCGAAGTAGTTTCCACACCGTTTTGCTTTCAGGCGTTCGGTATAGGCATGAGTAATCCTGCCGGAGTATTTTTAGGCGGTTCGAGAGCGAAAAAAATGGATAAAATGGCATTTTTCCAGGCGCATTATTATACTTTTCCGATATGGGCGATGATGGGTTTGTTTACCGACTTATCATGTCTTCAAGCGTCAAGCAATATAGGTGGTTCTCCTGCGATAGCGTATATTTCCGAGCCTAATCCCGTCTGGCAGTCGGATATATTAGCCGCTTTTGCCTCTCCGGAAACGGTTCTTTTCGCAAATCCTGCAGCCCAGTTGTCCTGTATCGCCGATTCGGTTTCCGCTCAAATTTATCAGCCTTTAGACCCTTTATTCTGGTGTATGGGTTCTTGGGGAAGCGTATTTCCATTAGACGGAGATACCGGGGGTTCTAAAGACTATGTCCAGGATTCTGCCGCAATAGCCGGTAAAACTATTTTTATGATGCATCAGGATTTTATACAGGAAGGAACTACAGGACCGCTCACATATACCTTATGGTGTCAGGATTTTCCAGACCCTATTTGGATAAAATCGGCGGTAAGGTTAGATTTGTCTATGCCCGTTCCAGAGCCTGTGGTTCAGCCGATAGGGCAGGATTCGGTATTATGGTCTATGTTTAAAAATCCGCCGTATATAGGCGATAACTTTGTTTATACGGTATTTAACGAAAAAGATTGCTGTGCGTTTTAATCTTCAAGGGAGGACGGTAATGCGTAAGTTATACAAAATCGGAGTATTGTCGGTATTTTTGTTGTTTTCTTTTTTAGCTCTTACCGGAGAATCCTATATAAAACGGATAGAAAACAGAAAAAATGCTGTATCCGTTCATCCGCCCGTAACTAACTATTCACTTAACGATTCGCAAATAAGGGCTATCGTAAATAAAGCGAAGAAACTTCATATTAAAGTAAATAAACATATAAAACTGCAAACCGTCGAAAAACTTTATTCCGAAATAGAATCTAAAACCGTAAGCGATATGGTTATGCAGGACGAGAATGCTTTCTTAAAAAATAAAAGATTTGCGAATTATATTCCAAAAAATATGAACGCCTCGCGGATGATCAAAGAAGAACGGAATATATTTTTAGGCAGGGGCAAAGTATTTCTGGCTATTTCTTCGTCGATTCCTTTTTCTACGTTAAGAAACTACGTATATACAGACGCAAGACTTAACGGAGCGATAACGATGGTATTAAGGGGCGTAATAGGGTCGGCTACATATATTATGCCCACAGTCAATTGGATAAAAAAATTGCTTAAATTTAAGGGTAAAAAGGGCTATTACGATATGCACGTAGATATAGATCCTTTAATTATCGATAAATTTCATATAAGGGAAGTTCCGGCGCTTATTTACGTAAGGCATTATAATCCTGAAACTTTTATGAATAATAATAAAGCTAAAGCATATGTGGTTTACGGCGACGCAAGCATTGAATATGGGCTTAAGAAAATCGAAGAAAAGACGCATTCGAGGTATATAAGGAGTTTAATAAAAATGTTAAGAGGCTAAAAAAAACTATGCCCCGTAATTAATATGCGGAGCATAGCATAGCAATTAATCGTTGTTATTCGTTATTTTTGTTTTCTTTGCCAGGAAAAGCAATGATTAATTTTGCCTTCACAACGATAAATGCCTTAAAACAAATAGCAAAACTGATTATCAGCATTACGATCACCTCCTTCGGTTTTCTTTTATTCAAAAAAACTTGGGGAAATGACCTTGATGCGGATAACGGTAAAATTCATCCCTAATTTATTTATAAAAAAAGGAAAATTTTATGGACGGCTTTTATAATTATTCAGCTATAATTTTGGAACGCAGAGCTAAACTGGAAATGCTTACCGTTATAGCCAAAACGCTTGGATTAAAAAATCCATACACTGAAAAACACTCCGAAAATATGATTAAATATGCCGTAGAAACCGCAAGGAAGTTAAATTTGAGCGAATCTTTTATCGAAAACATAAAATACGGCACTCTTTTACACGATATAGGAAAATTAGCCGTTCCCGATAATATCTTGAATAAGCCCGGTAAGCTCGATGCAGAAGAATTTTTAGAGGTTAAAAGGCATCCTCTTGCCGGTTACGAATTACTAAAAAGCGTATTTGAGCCGATAAGCCTCATAGTCAGGGACCATCATGAAAAAGTTGACGGAACGGGCTATCCTTTCGGACTTAAAGGCGACGAAATAGGCCTTCCGGCAAAAATAGTAGCCGTAGTGGACGTTTTCGACGCTCTTGTAAACGAAAGACCTTATAAGAAAGCTTTTTCTAAAGAGGAAGCCATAAAAATTATTAAAGATGGCGCAGGAACGCATTTTGACGAAAACGTCGTTTCGGCTTTTCTGGAGGTAATTGCCGCTTGATTTCAAAGATATCGTTGGTTCAGGCAGTTTTGTTAATTATTTTATTTATTTCCGTCAATACCGCTTTTCTCGGTATATCCGCCGTAAATATAATTATTTTTTTCTTGTTTATCCTTGCTTTGTTCGTATATTTTTACGAATTCCATTCCCGTTCGCAAAAAGAGACCGAAATTATGAAATTAAAAAATTCCAACGTAAAAGACCATTTGACCCGGCTATACAACCGCAGGTATCTTGATAAACTACTTGCTAAAATCCACGAAGAAAGCGTTAAACGAAATATTCCGTTTTCGGTAATTATGCTCGATATAGACCATTTCAAAAAAATAAACGACGATTACGGCCACGACAAAGGGGACGAAGTTTTAAAGGCATTTGCGGATATTCTTGCAAGAACGGTAAGGACGGAAGACTACGCGGCGAGATTCGGCGGAGAAGAATTTATGGTTTTGCTCATAAATTCTGTTTTAACGGATGCGGTAATGGTTGCTTTTCGGATTAAAACGGCTATTGCCAAAGAAAAAATTAAAGATGTCGGTTATATTACGGTAAGCATGGGGGTTATCGAGGCAGGCGAAAAATTAGATGAAAATGTCGAAGATATCGTAAAACACGTGGACGAGCTTTTGTATGCCGCTAAAGAAAGCGGCAGGAACAGGATTATCGCAAGGGGAAAAGAAAGAATGGTAGAGATAACGGATTCTCTTACGGGGGTGTTGAACGAGATTTGATTTTATTTTAACCTGGATATATAATTTTAATAATAAAACTATTGTATTAGGCATTTACATAATTGTAAAAATTAAGAATGAATAAAAAACAATTAGAAGATTTTTTTTAGAAAATGAAATAAATTTTAAAAAATATTTTAAATTTGATGAATTAGTTTTTAATTGTTGGAAACAACACGAATCATCTAAAAAAAAGAAATGATAAAGGGCTGTTTTGATAGATATTCTGAATTTGCGAGTTATAAAGAAAATTTTTTTGAAGACAAAAAACAATCCAAGAATAAAGTCAAAAAACAATTCAGAATTGAAGATTGGGTGTTGCAACCTTTTTTTAAAAATTTATATTATCAATATTGTAAAGTAGAATTAGAACCAGATAAAAAAGGTTTTAATTCTTTTGGAAGGAAAAATAAACTTGATTTTATAGATAAAAATAACAAAATTTTATTTGAAATAAAAAGGAATCATAAAAATGCAAATTGGGGGTGGGGAACGGCTATAGATCAATTTATTTCCGTAAAAGCAAGTAAAGACTTTTGCAACAACGGTGATTTTCAAGATTATAAGTTTTTTCTTTTTATCGTAGATTTTATATATACAGAACCTCTTACAGAAGAAGAAAAACGAATATTGGACGATAATGAAATTTGTTATTATCGTGTGTATAAAAATAAAAAACTTTCAATTGAAACGAATATTTATTGATTATTTAATTCTTTTAATGAAAAAAACTTGTTTGTTAATATGAAAAAAATTATTTTAAGTATTTTTATCTTATCGATTATTCCGCTTATAATGTCTGGTTGTGCGGCGACATCGGGAAATATAAAAAGCAATAATCCAGAAATGAGTGCCATTTTGCATAGAAAAATAATTAGTTTTTCAGATATTAAAATTATTAATAAGTTAATCGATAAACATGTTTCCTTCACTGTCGCAGATTTAAGGGTTTTAATCAGAGATTATCGCGGAAATATAAGGAAAGGTGTTTCGAATAATACAAACTTAAATCACCATTTTTTACCAATAAATGCCGAAATAAAGAGGGTTCGTTTTCTTGCCCAAGTTGTTTCTAAGATACTAAAAAATTATCAAAATGTTTATAATAATATAAACGCTCAAGGGCGGCATTATCAGACGGCTCTTTTTATTGCCTGCAGGCTCGGCGAACGTCCCGTGATAAATGCGTTGCTTAAAGATAAAAAAATAAATGTTCATATCAATAGCCTTGGACATATGATTAACATAACTGACTATACAGCAGGTCAAGAGGAAAACGGTTTTCCATTATGGACGGTTGTAAGTATGTTTCCTGTCCGAGCGTATGAACTGAATTTTTTAGGCGGAAAACATTATACAATTCCAAAGGGGTTATGCAAAGGTTACAAAGACGTCGTATCGTCTGATGGTTTTTTGGCGTATCCAGAAAGTTTTTACGATGATTGCGACGGTAATCCGACTTATATTTCTCTGTCCTTTAACTACACTTTTGGAAAATGGCAAATGAGCGGACCTATTCGTTCTGTTTATTAAAATTCATTGCATATATATTCATAATTTGACTTTTTTTATATATTTTTGTAAACTTAAAGTTATATAATTTATATAGGAGCATTTTATGTTCATGCGGAAAATTATTTTATTTTCATCTATCGTTTTTTTATTTTTGAGTTCGACGGCTTTTGCCTACACAAGGCAGCGAAATGTTCATTATGATAAATATTACGTCGCAAATCTGACTTATACCTTGACGAAATCGCAACGAATTACGCCTTTAAAGCCTTATAAGCATTTCAATTACCATATCTCGAAATTGACGCATAAGATATTTTCGCAGTTAGCTCTGAATAATGTATATAAAAGCCTAAAACATTCCAAAAAGCCCGCTAAAGAGATTCCTTATACGGTATCCGGTTTTGCGTTTAGCCGTTATAATCTAACTCCGGCGATGAAATATCGGTTAAGCAAAATCGAACCTTTGCTAAAAAATAAGAAAAATATAACTATTATCGGTTATACCGACCATTTCGGAACTAAAAAATATAATGATTGGCTTGCGCTTAAGAGAGCGGAATCGGCGAAAAAATTCTTAAACGTCAAAGCAAAAGTCAAAGGATACGGAAAATGTTGTTATATATCGGATATAAACAAAATCAACAGGAGAGTTGAAATTGAAATTAGGCGCTAATTTTTTTAAATCCAAAGTAGCGACCGGAATCAAACCCTTTCTCTTTTTCCTTGTCGTATTTACCGTAATTAGCGGATTTTTGATTCCTTCGGGATTTTCTTTATATAAACCTGAATTAATGTCGCTCAAAGTTTTCAGGACTTTTTATTTCTTTAACGCTGCAATGGTTTTTATTTCGGCGACGCTTGCCTATATGTTTTTCGACCCGAAAAATACGGATACAAAATCAAGATGGTTAGCCGGTAAACTTCTCGGTATATTTTTCATTTTTGATTTACTGCTATTAATTGAAAACATGGGAGTTGACAGTTCTTTAATCTTCGGCCGCTATGTCCAGCAATACGTTACTCTGTTCGGATTTATTTTCGTAATAGTTTTTTTTATAGTTTACAACATTCTTCTAAAAAAAATCGTTTCTAAGAGAATATTTGAATTTATTAAATCAATTTCCTCTAAGGAGGGATTATGAGTCTTTTTCCTATTTATTCTTACGGTTCAGGTTACCTGGAATGGTATCTTTTATCGGCCGTTTCTTCTTTGGTATATTCTCCGCAGTTTGCCATGGCTGCTAAAATCGGGGCATTGCTTGCTTTCGCAATGGCGTTTATACAGACTTTTTCAAAAAGAATGGCGGACGCTCATATCAGGATACCTTCCGCGTTCGTAACGATAGCTCTCGTATATATGGTTTTTATAGTGCCTAACGTCAGCGTTTCTATAATAGATCATGTAAATCCTAATGTTCCTAACGGAGGAATAGTAAATAGAGTTCCCATAGGAGTAGCCGTGCCCGTCAGTCTTGCCTCGCAGTTAGGCAATACCCTTGCCGACGTAATAGGACACGCTTTTTCTCTCCCCAATACGCTCTCTTATACTTCTTCCGGACTCGGACTTTCACTGACTATGCCGAGCGCAGCTTATTCCGCTTCTATTAACGACCCTATTCTTTTAAGCAATTATAACCAGTTTTTCGGTAACTGCGTCGAGCCCGGTATATTAAGGGGATATCTTTCGGACCAGCAGATAGAGCTTGCCGGAGATGCGACCGACAATACTGCTCCCAACTATTCAGGGCTTACTTCGGTAGGTTTGTGGCAGTATTACGGAACTTACGCAACCGGAGCCGGAGCAAATCTTTTGACCACTTATTACGACGAAAACCAGAATCCTGTAACGCAAAGCACTATAACATGCTCTCAGGCGTATTCAGATATAACGAACGATATGGAGAATTACGTTAACGGAAGCTTAGAACCTGCTTTAGCCGCGGCTTCGGGGCTTACCGCAGCCCAATACGACCAGAAGTTTGGACTCGTTAACGCGGATATCCTTAATATAGCGCAGAGCGCAAGCAATCAGTTAATGCAGACGCTTGCCGTTAATACGGTTTCCGAAGCCGTAGCGGCAAACGCTCAGGCGGCGGGAGCCAACGTAAACAATCTCGCTTACGGAACTTCCATTGCCGAACAGCAGCAGAAAAGCACATTTGCCATGATAGGTTTAACCGTAGCGCAATTCTTGCCGTCGATGTACGGGGTTTTGCAGGGTTTGGTAAGCGTAGGAGGGGTGTTTCTTCTTATGTTTTTAATGTTTCCTTTCGGGCACAGTTATGCAAAGATGTATTCGCAGCTTCTCCTGTGGATGGTTTTATGGGCGCCTTTTGCCACCGTAATAAATTATATGCAGGAAGTAATAATGCAACTGGAAGGGGTAAATCAGGTTTCCGGTTACGGCTATTCTTTGGCTTCTATGGGAATTATGCATAATAACTATTTATCGTCTATGTTCGGCTGGAGCGGAATGCTAATGAGCTCGCTGCCTTTAATAACCTACTATTTTGCGACTGGTTCGAGTTACGGGCTTGCTATGTTTGCCGGAAGTCTGGATTCTTCTTTAGGAAGCGGGGTATCGGGCGCTTCAAGAACTATGGCTACCGGCGCCATAAAGCAGGACGCTGTAAATATGGATAATTGGAATTCAAATCAGATGATATCGTCGAGAAGAGACACTGCCGGAACGCCTCTTGCCGGACATTACGGTCTTTTCGGAAATTTAACTAAGCAGAGTTTATTCGGGGGCGGCTATAGTTATACGGATGAAAAAACGGGGGCTTCAGCTGCTCAAAATGCAAGCGGGATAGTAGATGCCGCAAGCGGAGGCAATACTGGAATAAACGGCATTGCTACTCATAGCATGGATTCCGTTATGGGAGAGAAACTTACGAACGCAAAATCGGATGAAGCCGTTGCGGCTAAAAACGTTATTTCCGGAGCCACAAGCATGTTAATGGCTGAAAACGGAGTGAGTTCCGGCAATAAGGGAAGTCAATATAATACTTTGCAGGGTACGGCAGCAAGGAAAATTGCAAACTCTATTGCGCAAACCGCAAAAGAAATGGGTATTAGCAAGCAGGAAGCTATGCACGAATGGATGACGGAAGAAGGTTTAAAATTTAATATTAAACCTTTGCGCGGAGTCGGGAAATTAATGGGAAATAGAATGCCTTTTGCGGTAGCCGCAGATTTGGGAGTTTCCGCTAAACAGGTATCAAGTTCTTCGTTGAGCAATATACGCGAGAAAGCATTCAACGATGATCTTGCTAAAAATTTATCTACCGAACTGTCGCATACGAAAGGTTTAAAAGCAGAGCAATGGGGCGGTGCTTCTTCCGCGTTAAAAAATAGTTATAGCGCGTTTAGTACCGCTAACGACAGCTTTTTAAAATCCAGAAAAGACGTAAATTCTATCGAACATGACATGCAGGTTCTTAAAAAAGACGGCGTCTCCGTAACCGATAACGAATTGACGGCATATGCAAATTTCAGGGGTTGGAATGCAAAACAAACCGTTGAAGGCATAGACAGAATGGCGGTCAACAAAGGTTCGCTCGACAGATTTCTTAAATTTGCCGACAATAACGGAAATATTACCGCAGCTATAAATAAAATTAATTCAAGAGGACAGGAAATAAAAGGCCCTGGTTCAGCTTCGCAAAATTTAAAACATTTAAATAACTTAAATA
>JAKAKF010000062.1 GCA_021813595.1 bacterium | reverse complement strand
ACTAATTTATTGTTGAAATTTTGAATTTTTATTTAAAATAATAAATATTAGCTTATAATAGCATAATTTTACAGGTTTTGTAAAATAAAATTTTTGGAGATTGCAGAAAGCAGTTTGATTGTAATTACATTAAATATAATCTAAATTAGCCGTTATGTTGGGATTTAATTCTGTTTGTATCTGTTTTACTTTTACTAAAAAGCCCGACGTATATAATGGGGGCAAGCCACAGGGACATAAAAACGGATATTAGCAAGCCGCCCATAACCGCAACGGAAAGGGGTTTCAGTAGATCCGTACCTCTTCCTATGCCTATAGCCAGCGGCAGAAAACCGAAAACGTCCGCAAGCATAGTCATCAGTATTGGACGAAGGCGTTCTCTGGCGGCAAGAAAAACGGACGACGGGCTTGGGGACGAGTTAACGGTGCCGCTGATCTGCCTCGACCTTGCGAATATAAGAATTGCATTATTGGTGGAAATTGCAAAAACTAAAAGAATGCCTAGAAATGCCGTGCTATCTAGTTCTATACCGGTTATTAAAAGAGCGGCAAGCGCTCCTGCTCCCGACAGCGCAATAGCCGTCATAGATGCTATTGCAGCACGCTGGCTTGCGAACTGAAAACCGAAAAAGACGAATATAAGTATAAGCGCAAACGTGAGCATAACGGCCATCTGTTTAAAGCTTTTTACCTGCGAACGATAATATCCTCCGATAGAGGCGGTAACGGACGGCGGAAGATGCATAGAATCGATAACCTTGCGGGCTTTAGCCGCGCCCGCCGAAAGACCTTCGCCTTTTACCGGCTGAATGAAGATATAGGCATATGGAGCCATATTCTGGTGGGTTATAAAAGGAACTGCTTTTTTGACGCGTATTTTAGAAATATAATCTAATCTTGTATGCGTCCCGTTTTTAAGGGTAAAAGGCCAATTTTTTAGCTCGGATACCGAGACGGATTTATTTTTAATAAAGACACGCACGGGCAGTACCTGTTCTCCGTACAGCAAAAAGCCGGCTTTCTGTCCCCACAGGAGCCTTTTGACTTTATCCGCTATAACGGGCGGAGATATGCCGTAAACCGCCGCATAATAGGACGGCGTAAGGGTTATTTCCGGTCCTGCCGAAGGAGATTTAAAATTGACGTACTGGAAATTGCCGGTTTTTCTTAATTTATTTGCTAGAATTTTACCGTATTTTCTGAGCGCATTGGAGCTTTTGCCGAAAAGCATGACTTCTAAAGGCGCATGGGAGCCCGATAAAAACCCGAGACGGTTTACCATGAGCTGTTGAAAATTAAGGTCGATTAGGTCGGGAGCCGCATTATGAAACTTATTATAAAGTTTTCTCATTATTTTTTCGGTAGTTTCGGTGCGGTTTCTTTTTAAAACTATCGTTAAATCGCCCTTATTAGGCGTAGAATAAGGATTGTCCAAACTCCTGCCTACTACTAATGAAACCTTTTTTACGTTAGAGTTTTCTTTAGCTATGCGCATAAGATATTTTCCGGTTCTTTCGGTGCCGGCAACGCTGCTTCCCACGGGAGTCCTGAACGGAACTACAAAAATACCTTCGTCCCATTTCGGCAAAAAAGCCGTCCGCAGATAAAACATAGAAAACGCTATAGTTATTATGAGCGCAAAAATTACCGGCAATGCAAGCCAAGGCGACCTCATGCCCTTAATCAGTATATAGCCGTAAATTTTTCTAAGCCTGTTTTTTTTATAAATTTTACTTTTTTTTCCGGCGTTTTTTCTTTTTGCAAGCATTATAGTAAGTATCGGAGTAAGAGTTAAAGCCGTTAACTGCGACGTTATCAGCGCGATAACTATCGAAAGCGCCATTTGCTTAAAAAGTATGCCGAGAGTTCCGTGTATAAAGATAAGGGGTATAAAAACTATGGAAGACGTAATTGTCGCCGCGGTCATAAGCGGAAGTATTTTGCCTACGCGCTCTAATGCCGAGTCGCCGCCCATTTCATTAGCCAGCCCTCCCTTCATCTTATGAAAACCTCTTTCTACTATTACTATTGCATGGTCTATCATAGCTCCGATTGATGCCGTTAATCCGCCGAGCGTCATAATATTAAGACCGAAGCCTAAGGCATTAAGAATAACTACCGTTAAAGATACCGAAACGGGTATTACGGCAAGGGCTATAAGAGCGCCGTCCAGCCGCTTTAAAAAGAGAAATACTACGAACAATGCTATTAAGCCGCCGAGAATAAGGGCAATCCAGACGTCTTTAAGATTGGAATGGATAAGTCGGCTTGTATTATAGACTGAAATTATTTTTAAACCTTTCGGCAGGCGGCCGTTTAAAGATTTAATGCGGCGGCCGATATTTCCGGCGACTTTAACCGTATTTATATTTAAATCCGGCATAATATCGATAAGAAGCGCGTGTCGGTAACCGCTTACCGCCGCTTCGCGGATTAACGGCGGAGACCCAATTTTTACGGTTCCTAAGTCTTTCAAGGGTAAAAGAGTATGTTTTACCTGAATCATAATATTGGAAAGAGCTTTTATATCCGCCGGACGCGGGGTAGTCGCGACTACGAACTGTTTATGATATGTATTCAGGACTCCCGAAAAAAAAGGTCCCTGATACGACCTTAGTATTTTTACGATGTTTTCCGGACCGATATGATACTGGGCAAGACGAAGCGGATTTAAGTTTATTCCAGCCACGGGCCAGCCGCGTCCCGTTCCTTCTATCTGATAAATTCCTTTAACCGATAGTAAAGCGGGTCTTATCTTATAAGCAAAAGTTGACATCATTTCGGAACTGCCATAATTTTTACGGTTAGAAACAAGGGCATACTCGGCAAAAGGATATACGTTAGGAGACATCAGCCGGACGGTCATCTTGCTGCCCGGCGGCAGCGCCACCTGACTTAAACGCGATTCAAGCATTAAATAAGCTATATGAGGTTTTATGTTCGATTGAAAATAAACGGTAATTTTAGATATACCGTTGCCGGTTTGCGAGCGGACTAGGCGGACGCCCTGTTCTCCTTCCGCCGCTGCTTCGAGAGGTTTGGTCGCCTGAACCAGCATAAATTTTACGGGCAATCTGCCGCTGTGTACTAAAACGGAAACTCTTGGAAAATTGACGTCGGGGAAAATGCTCTCGGACATATTGCGTGTATAAAACCACCCGACGCCTATAATCATTAAAGAAAGAAGAATTACCGAAAATTTATTTTTCAAAAGAAAATTAAGATATCTTTTCAATGTTTTATCTCCACGGGAACGCCGGATTTAAGTCTAGTAACGGGATATATTATTATCGGTTCTTCTGGTTTTATCCGCCCTTTAACGTATGCTATGCCGTTTTTTTGCCTAATCACCTTTACGCCGACTGCTTGCGCTTTATTATTTACTATAGTAAATACCGCAGTTCCGCCTTTATGTATAAAAACCGCTCTTTTCGGCAAAGAAAAAACGGAGGCGGAAGATTCTTCAAATCGCAGTTTAACCCATTCGCCTGGAAGCAATATAGAATTCTTTTGCAGGCTTACATAAACCGGTACGAGTCCGTTATGAAACGCATTGCCGCCGATAGATATTATTTTGCCTGTTTCACGGGTACGCCCTTTTTTTATTTTAACCGTCATATTTTTATAAAGTTCAAAACTTTGGGAAGGCGTTACATATGTTTTGACCCAGGGCAGGCCTTTTCCGTTTAGTACCGCTACGGGACTTCCTGCCGCAACGATAGCGCCGTTCGCCGCTATATAACGAACCGTTCCTTTTGAACGGGAAACGATAAGGCCTTCACTGCTTATCGATTCTAAAGAGCGAAGAGAATAGTATGCGTCGGACAGGCTTAAAGCAGCCGCCTCCATGTTTTTTTTTGCGGCTACGCCGTAATGAAATAAAAGTTTCTCTCTTTTAAACTTTATCTTTGCGTACTTTACTTTACTCTTTGCGGAAATTATCTTTGCGTATAAACCTGGATTTACGACTCTTGCGATGACGGTTCCTGCTGCTACGAATTTTGGGAAAGAAAAAGATTCCATAAGTCTTCCCGTAAAAGGAGCTACAAAAACTTGCCTGCCGTTACTAATGACCTTTCCGATAGAAAAAATACTTTTTGCCGTGTAAGTTTTTTTAGCATATGCCACTTTTATCGGCATTGCGGAACCGGCAAAGGCTAAGGGCATGCCGATACCGCAAAGGATGCAGGAGATAAAAATTAAAATTGAAATCAAAATTACATTTTTCATAGTTTTCGGTCTCATAGTTTTCCTTCTCCGGAGGGGATTATTCCCATATCTATATCTAATTGAGAAATTGCCAAATAAAACCCGTTTACCGCTTTGGCAAGTTCTATACGCGATTTTATCCAATTATTCTGGGCTTCCTGCAATTCAAGGGCATTAAAAGCCCCTGCCAAATAAGCCTCTTTCGTCATATTAAAAACTTCACCGGATTTTTTGACTAAAACTTTTACTCCGTAAATTTTATTTTTTGAGGCAGACGCTCTGCCGTAATCTATTGTAAGCCTTTTTTTTACGGACAATTTAACTGCAGATGCGGCGGATTTAAGCGCCATAAGCCTTTCATTCGCCGCGTCTATGTAACCTTTATGAAGTCCGAAATTATAAATAGGAACGTTCAGCATGACGAAAAACTGCCACCCAAGATTAGGGGCGTCGAAGGAATTTACGGTGTCTTCTCCGTATGCGGCGCCGCCCTGAATGTTCGGGAGACTTCCGGCTTTACTTATTGAAACGGATGATTTGGCGGATTTAATTTCCGCATCGGCTATTTTAAGCAGAGGCTGTTTTTTTATAGCTTTAGAAATCAGCCTTTTTAAAGGAGGAATCTGGTAATTGAAACCGGCGCTGTTCGGAGCGTTTATGCGCAAAGAAAGTTTTGCATGACGGATGCTGCCGTAAAATATCTCCATAAGGAACATTCGTTCAGAGGATTTTAATTTTGATTTCAAAATTTCCAGATTAGTTTTAATTTTGTCGGTCATAAGTTCAGTCTGAACGACGTCAAAACGCGAAAGACTACCGGCTTTATATCCTATTTTTGCGGCGGTTAAAATTTTTTTCGCGCCGCTTAGCGCTTTTCGTTCTATTTTTATTTCGTCTTTTAGCAGGATAAGTCCGTAAAAATATTGCGTTATACGGGCGGCAGTGAAAAGGCGCGCCAGACGAAGCCTGTATTCCGCAATCTTAAGATTATCTCCCGCAAGCGAAATTTCGCCGTATATTTTCGGGTCGAATATCGGAACGCTTAAACTTACCTGCCCTATTAACTCCCTCATTCCGTTTGCTGAGGCGAATACGGGATATCCGTTTTTCGTTCGTGCCCAGATTCCTCCGGCATTTACTGCGATATCCGGAAGTAAACCGGCGTCCGCCGCTTTTTCTAAGTCCGTTTTTTCTGATATTATATGCTCGGCTTCTAAAATGTTTCCTTGATTTGCTAAAGCTCTTTTAATAGCCTGTGTTAAGGTTATTTTTATAATTCCGTCAGATATTGAAGGTTGAATTCCAAATGTTTTAATTAATTTTATTTTATTTACCTTATTAAATTTTAAATAGTTGCCGGCATTATGTGCTTTTGAGATGTTGTAGGCACATGCCGTTTTGACTAAATTGAATATATTTAAGGCGGATATGATGATTAAAAATAAAAATACAAAAACCGTTTTTTCCGCAGCCGAAATTTTTTTTTGCATAAAAATTTAATGAAAGATATAATAATGCATAATACATAATATAATTTTATATGTGTTGTATTATATATAATGTTCTTTGATTATGCAAATTACCGGAATTAATCAATAGGAGGGTAAGGGATGATAATAAAATCTTTCGGAGCGGCAAAAAACGTTACGGGAAGTTGCCATATGCTCATAGACGAGAAAGATGGTTCGAGTGTAATGATAGATTTTGGTTTGTTTCAGGAAAGGGAATTTGAAGACAGAAACTACAAACTAGATTTTGACCCTAAAGACCTCGATTATCTGATTTTAACGCACGCACATATAGACCATTGCGGCAGGATTCCGTTTTTGGTTAAAAACGGATTTAAAGGGCGGATTTTATGTACGAAGCCGACTTATCAGCTTGCGAAGGTATTGCTTTTAGACACAGGAAAAATAATGACGGAAGGCTACAGATACGAATTGAAAAAAGCCTTAAGGAGAAACGAAGAGAAACCCCGTCTTTTATACGACGAATCTGACGTGCTTGATTCTTTTGATTATTTCGACCCCGTTCTGGAATACGGAAAACCCCATGAATTAAAAAACGGTTTTGTCGTTTCAGTGCATGATGCCGGACATATTTTAGGTTCTTCTTTTGTAAAAGTCGGTAAAAACGGCAAATCGGCAATATTTTCCGGCGACCTCGGAAACAAAGAAAAACCTATAGTTAGAAATTTCGAGTATCCCGACGAGGCGGATATAGTATATACCGAAACAACCTACGGCGACAGAAATCACAGAAGTTTTAAAGAATCAAAAGAAGAATTTTTGGCGGCTATAACGGAAACTTTTAAAAATAACGGCAATGTATTAATTCCAAGCTATGCTACGGAAAGGGCGCAGGATATACTGTATATGCTCAGGGAGTTTTACGAACAAGGGCTTTTGCCGAAATGCAGGGTTTTTTTGGATTCTCCTCTCGCGTTAAACGTTACTAATATATTCGTCCAAAATTTTTCTTACTTTAAAGAAGACAATATTCCGCTTTTTAAAAAAGGCGACCCTTTCGATTTTCCGTATTTAAATATAGTAAAAGACATAGAAGAATCGAAAAGTATAAACAAAGTATCGGAAAGAGCCGTTATAATAGCAGGAAGCGGTATGCTGCACGGCGGCAGGATCCTTCATCACCTTAAACATAATATATGGAAAAAAGAAAATGCGGTAATATTTGTAGGTTATCAGGCAAAAGGAACGCTCGGCAGAAAAATAGTGGAAAAAGAACAGGCAGTTCGTATTCTGGGCGAAAACTTTAAAGTTAATGCCAAAATTTATACTATAAACGGTTTTTCGTCGCACGCAGACCAGAATGAGCTCATGGAATGGATTAGCGCCTTAAAGTTCAAGCCTCAAAAAGCTTGCCTAGTTCACGGCGACGAAGACGTAATGAATGTTTATAAGGGCAAGCTGGAAGAAAAAGGGCTTGATGTTTATATACCTTCTTACGGAGAGGAAATAAATTTTTAACCGAAAACTATAACGCAAGAAATAAAAATATGTGTATATATGGCATATGGCGATTAACAGGCTGAACAATAATAAAACGATAATAATAACCGGAATAGCTGCTATAATTTTATGGATAATAACAGCCGCCGTAACTTTCGACAGGACTTTTATACCTTTAAAAAACTATATAGGCAAAAATTCAAAAATAGTATTAGAAGTATCCGTAATTAACGACGATTTAACCCGAACAGGCTCTTTAATAAAAAGGGTAATTTTTTACGAAACATATAAACCCGTTAACTATAAAAATAAAGTCAAAAAATATCTAAAAAAATTATCTCTTATCGTAAATAAGACCGACGGTGATTATAAAAAATTATTTATCCTGCTAAACATTAAAACTCCTGTAAAATTAAAAAAAATATCTCTTCGCAATAATAAATATTTTTCCTCGTTTGCTCGAAAATCTTACTATCACTGGGAATATGTTTCAAAGCCGATAATCAAAAGATTTATTAAGTATTCCAGTCTTGTGACTTTAAAATTGTCGGACAAAATGTTTCTCGAATATACCCTGAATAAATCCGTTTTGCCGACGTATGCGTTTATCCGTAAAATATCCGCCGGTTTCGTATATTTAGTCCGTTTTGCCGCATTCGTATTTATTTTTGGAACAATAGTAATTATATTTCTCGGCATTCTCGTCATATATTATTTAAACAAATTTTTTCGAGAAATCAGGAAAAGCGAAGAGAGATTTAGGACTATGTTTGATAGCAGTCCGGTCGCGCATCTGGTTAAGGACATAGAAACGGGAAATATTATCGACGCTAATAAAACGGCGGAAAAGTTTTACGGTTATACAAGAAAAGAGTTAACGGCTATGAATATTACCGATATTGCTTTAGTAAGCAAAGAAGAAGATAAGCGGTTTAGAATGGAGGCGTATAGTAAAGGCATAGGAAACCCGATAGCAAAAATTTTTAATCATAAACTTAAAAATAACGACATAAAAAGAGTAGAAGTAACCCTCTCAAAAATAGAAATAGACGGCAAAGAATATCTTATTAATTCGATTATAGATATAACGGAAAAAATACTTTACGAAAACTCTTTAAAGAAATCGGTCGAGTTTTTTAAAATATTGAGCGAGAACATTCCGTCAATAGTAAGCTTATACCGCGAAAAAGTAATTTACATGAATTCATTCTGTTTGAAAGCTCTCGGTTACTCCGTAGACGATATTGCCGATTTAAATCCGCTGGATTTAGTAGATGTGCGCGAAGAAGAAAAATTAAAATTGATTGAAAATATGAAACGAAGGCTTAACGGCGAATCGTTCAATGAAAAATACACGTTAAAAGTGAAGAAAAAGAACGGCGAAACATTCTGGGGAGAAATAATTGCCAGGACCGTTTTTTTTGAAAATAAATGGACAGGACTCGTGATTATCACTGATGTCAGCGACAGGGTAGTCAAAGAACTAAATTTGCAGAATGAAAGAGATATTTTCAAAGAAATTTCGGAGTTAGATGGCTTGACGAATATTGCTAACAGAAGGTCGTTTGACGAGAGATTAGATAATTCTATAAGCGACGCTATGCTTAAAAATGCAAAATTTTCCTTGATAATGTTCGATATAGACCGTTTTAAGGAAATTAACGATACCTTCGGGCATCAGGCGGGGGATTCAGTTCTTTCCGAGCTTGCGTTTTTAATTAAAGGGAATATAAGAAAGGATGATTTTTTTGCAAGGTTTGGCGGCGAAGAATTTATGATAATATCTAATAATATCGGGATTAGGGGCGCTGTAGAACTTGCCGAAAAATTAAGGCTAAAGGTGGAAACATACGACTTTTCCTCAAAAATTAACGTCAAGTGTAGTTTCGGAGTAACGGCTTATAAACGGGAAGACAACGCCGAAAGCATAATAAAAAGAGCGGATGAAGCCATGTATAAGGCAAAACAAAACGGCAGGAACAGGGTTGAAAGCATAGAATGATAATGTGTAATTGTATATTATATGAATATATGATATAACTTAAAATATAAGTTTGATATCGATATAATTATTAATAAAATAATAAAAGCGGGATAAATTTTTATGGACGAAATGAGCAATTCAAGTTTTCATTCCGATTTCGATAAAATATTTGAAAGCGGCAGGAATAAAAATAATTTAGAATTAAATCCGTATTTTAAAATAGGCGTTTTTGTCTTTTTGATACTTTTTTTATGGACGCTTATTATTTATCTGTATGTATCTTATGTAAACAAGACAACTAAATACGACGATGTTTTAAAAAGTATAAATTACAAACTTAAAAACGATTCTCTAAAACTTAAAAGACTTAACTCTAATATTATATTTTTCAGAAAAGTCGCCGAAAACCAGGTTAACGTTTCTTATATATTATATCTTCTGTCGCTTCACAGGTTCGGCGAAAGTAGAATAAAATCCATATCCGTCAACAAAGGTAAAGTCGCCATTTCCGTTTTTTCATTGGAAAAAGGCTTTACGAGAACTTTAAACCTTATGAACGATTACGTAATTTATCTTAATATTTACGATATGAAAATGCATACCGGCAGATTTTATCTGAATGCGCTAAAGAGTAAAAATAAAGAAATAATAGGCGTTCTTTCGAGTAAAAGATTCTTTTAGTCTATAAAGCCGCCGTCTTTGAGGTCTTTTATCGCATTTTGTATTACCGACGCCGAGCATTTTAATCCGTCTATTTCTTTCTGCGCCAGCGGAGGTTTAATAACGCTTTCTATGCCGTCTTTTGAAAGAATTGCCGGAACGCCGGTATATATGCCGTTAATCCCGTAATAATCCTCAAGATAAACCGATAAAGGCATTATCTGTCTTCTGTCTTTAACCATAGATTCTATTATTTCAGCCATTACCACTGCTGGAGCGAATATCGTTCCGCCTTTTAAGGCAATTACTTCCGCCGCGCAAGTTCTTGAATATTCGGCAATCTGTTCAAGCTTTTCTGCGTCGTAACCAGGAATAGAGTTTAAGGGGACGCTGTTAATGCTTGCAAGCGAAAAAACCGGCGTCATACTGTCGCCGTGTTCTCCCAAGAACATAATATCTACGTCTTTAGGATTTAAGTCGAAAAACGTGCCTACCGCAGACCTTAATCTTGTGGTATCGAGCATTGTTCCCATTCCAAAGACTTTTTTCCTTTCAAAGCCGGAGACCCTATATGCTACGTACGTCATTATATCTACCGGATTTGAAACGACGAAAAGAATGGCCGTTCTGTTATATTTTGTGATATTGCTTACTATATCTTTTAATATGTGCACGTTTTTTTTATTTAAATCTAATCTCGATTCGCCTGGTTTTCTTGGAATGCCTGCCGTAATAACGATTATATCGGCGTCTTTTACCGAGTCGTAATCGGCTGTTTTTACCCTTGTATATCCGGTTAAGGACGTACCGTGCGAAATATCCAGCATTTCGCCTCTAGACAGATTATGAT
>JAKAKF010000288.1 GCA_021813595.1 bacterium | reverse complement strand
TTAAAGGACTGTCAGGGCTCTTGAAAGCAAACAATTTCGAATTTACTTTAGAAATTTTAAGAGCCTTAAATGCCATGTTCGACGGTATTTTAAACGTAAATTACGACCTTGCCGTAAATCTTTCCCACGACGAAATAAGCGCATATTTTCTTTATATATTAAATTCGTTAAAAAATATAGGCATATCCGTAACCCGAGAAGGAACTATAATATCCAACGACGAAATGATAGCCTATATATTTTCTGCAGTTCAAAACAGAAAAGTAAGCGTTTTAAACCTCGTGGATATATATGAAAGAACAGTAAAGACAAACCGGGGCAGAAATAAAATACACGTAAGCAAAATTTATTTGGATACCGAAAAAACGGACGGAGAACATAAAGAGCTTGAAGTTTTAAAAAAATACGGCATAGAAGAAAACGATACGGTTATTTCTTTTGCAATAGGAGCATCGTCCGAACTTAAAAAATGGCGTTACGATTATTTTGCAGAATTAGCGAAGATGCTTTTAGCCGGCGATTCAAAAATCAAAGTTGTTTTGCTTGGAGCAAATTACGACGTTAAAGCCGGCGGCTATATAGAAACCTCCGTCGCGAACGAAAGGCTTGTAAACATTACCGGCAAAACTTCCGTTTCCGACCTCGTTTACGTCGTCCGGCGCTCAAATCTTCTGATAACGCACGATACCGGAACAATGCATATCGGTGTTGCCGCCGGGACTAAATTAATCGTTATTTATACGGGAAACGTAGGATTTTGGGAAACAGGACCGTACGCCGAAAACCGACTGCTCGTCGCGCCGGATATAGGATGCTTTCCGTGCGATTTTAATCTTAAATGTTTAAATCCTATATGCCGGGATTTTATTAAGCCGGAATATATTTACGATATGTCGCTTATGGTTCTTGAAAAAGAAAACGGCTACGCCGAAAAACTGTCTAAATATAAAAATAGCGGCATTATTCCGTATCTGTCGAGATTCGATTCGAAAGAATTCATAGATTTTTTTCCTGCCGTAAAAATTAAGCTTAACTTTAAAGATTTGAAACTGAAAATACTTAAATTAGCGCTCGAACATTATTACGAAGGAGATTTTTGCAAGATAGACGAAAACGAAATCGAACTTTTTCTTGACTGTTTTGAGGGCATAGAATATAATCTTAGCTTAGATGCGGACGAAGAGCTAAAGGCGGCAGAAAGCCTTATCTCTTTATGCGAAAGAGGCATGTCGGAGACAAAAAAAATGATTAATCTGGCTCTTCATGACCCTTTTAATTATAAAAAAATAGAGGAATATACCGGCAATATAAAATCTATAGATTTTGAATTAAGATATTTATCCTCGGTTTACGACGACCTGTCTTTGTTCAACCAGATTCACGTTATAAACCAGAACAGTTCCGCAAGCTACGATTTGTTCGGCCTTGCCGTGGATTCGCTTAAAAACTATTCTAGGTATAAGCTCCAGTTAAATATATTTAAAAAAGTTTCATTAATATTTTTAGATAAAATAAAAAATCATAAACATTATAAACCGGAGGAGTTGATATGAAATTATACGTTGACGGAAATTTAACCGATTCTGCTTCAAATGCGGGCAGTATGCACGATATTTTATACGGAGGAGATATAAAGCGTTTTATTCCAGAAGGCAGAGTAATAAAAAAAATAGCAATAAACGGGACTCAATACGACGATTTAATGCTGGATGCCGACAAATCAAAGGCATTTAAACTTGGAGACGCCGACGAAATTAAAATAACTACGATGAATCAACTTGAACTTTTAAACGGTTCGTTAAATGCCGCTATAACGTTTTTAAACGAATTTAAAGCAGGAATCGTAAAAACTACTGATGAAATAAGGTGGGGAAACAGCACCGGAGGTTTTAAGAATTTCTCCGAATATCTTAAAGGGCTAACAACGTTTATTCAGATTATGGAAAAAATTTCGGAATTCTTAAAAATAGATTACGACAGCCTTGTTTACGACGGTAAAAGCGTTCAGTCTTATTTTAACGACCTCGAAAAAATTCTTGCTTCCGTTCTTTCAACGCAGGTGGAACAGGATTACGTTCTTCTTGCCGACGTAGTCGAGTTTGAACTTAAGCCTAATATAGATATTTGGGAAAATATTCTGAAAGATATGAAAACTAAAATAAACGGCGCCTCCAATTCAGAAGGCAAATGACATTAAAAAAGAAAAGGATTATCGCGGTAATAGGGGTTCAGCGGAGCGGCACGAGCGCAATTACAAGGGGGCTTCAAGTTTTAGGAGCCGATCTTGGAAATTTTTATGGACCTAACACCGTCGGTCCGGACAACGAGAAAGGATATTTTGAAGATTTTGAAATAAGTCATTTAGACGTAAACATGCTGAACTCTATCGGCTACACCTGGGATAATCCGGTTTTGCCCGTATTTGACGATAATACGAAGCAGATTTTATCGGCTTTTTATCCTATCGGCGCTAATATCCTGCAAAGGAGATTTGAATCGACGGATTTATTCGGTTTTAAAGACCCTTTAATAGCCAGGCTGTTGCCTTTATGGAACGATATATTTAAAAACGAAGGGGTAGAAGTATCGTATATAATAGCATGCCGCAATCCTTTAAGCACTGCAAAATCTATGCAGAAAAGGGATGGATTCGACATAGTTAAGGGTTGCTATATATGGCTCGGCTATATCACTGCTTCTTTGATTCATTCGGCAGGTTATAAACGCATAGTCGTCGATTACGACGAGTTGATGAAAGACCCCGAAAAACAGCTCGGAAGAACGGCAGAGCGCTTAAATTTAAAGTTTGACGCTGGGAGTCCGGAATTTATAGAGTATAAAGAATCATTTTTGAGCGAATCACTAAGGCATACAAGTTTCGGGATATCCGACCTTGCCGCAAATGCGGAAGTTCCGCCTAAAATTGCCGAACTTTATGTTTTGCTTAAACGCATCGCAATGGATGAAATTTCCATAGATGATATAGAAGCGGCGGCAAAGATTAATAAAATTTATTCATGGATGACGGAACTCCGCTCTACGCTTTTATATATGCAGGCGCAATTCGACGCACTGGTTTATTTAAAAAAAGAGTCCGATAAAAAAGACGCAAAAATTGCCGAATTAACGGAATCTTTAATATCTTGTCATTCCCGCTAAAGCGGGAACCCGGAAACATGAACGCAGAAAATAATTCAAGCCCGTGCATAGTCTGGCACCCACATAAAATAAAAAGGAACGACAGGGAAAAACTTAAAAACCAGAAAGGGTGCGTTTTGTGGCTTACCGGGCTCAGCGGATGCGGAAAAAGCACCATTGCCAATTTACTCGAAGAGAGGTTAAACGAAAAAGGCTTCCATACATATCTGCTCGACGGCGACAATATAAGGCACGGGCTCAGCAGGGGATTGGGATTTTCCGAAGAAGACAGGTTAGAAAACATAAAAAGAGTCGCCGAAGCCGCTAAACTTTTTGTAGATGCCGGGATTATCGTTATAGCCTCGTTTATTTCGCCTTTAAGAAAGCACAGGCATGCCGCAAAGGAAATAATAGGCTCCGGCGATTTCATAGAAATATTTATAGACACTCCTTTTTACAAATGCGTTAAGAGAGATGCCAAGGGCTGGTACAAAAGGGCGTTGAACGGAGAAATAGAAAGCTATACGGGCGTCGATTCTCCTTACGAAAAGCCGGAAAAGCCGGATGTGTATATAAAGACGGAAGGTATAAACGCCGAAGAGGGTGTTAGCAGAATTATAGAAATATTATCCGCGACGAACAAACTTTAATTTTAATATGGAAAATATAAAACCTAAAATATTTAATATTTTCGGCGAAAAAGCAATAAACGAATCCTTGCCTTTAATTATGAAAAAGCTGGAATCGTCGGATTTTTTTAAATTTGCCATTCCTAAGGATTATATATTTTTGCCTTTATTTGAAGAAAAAATAAATCAAACCGGTTTGTTAATTTGCGCGCTAGAAGAAAGTTCGGATTATATAGAAATCTGTGTAAAAAAATCTGATGATTTTAATCTTGACACCGTTATAAATCTTAAGGATAAAAAAAATTTTAACGAGTCGATAGGTGTTTTAAAAAATATACCGGATTCTTCCGTTAGGACATTATTGCTGAAAGATATAACCGACGATTATACTTATGAAGAATTGGAGAAATTTTTTTCAGAGGCTTTTAGGATTTTATCGTACGGTTCATCGTTTTACATAGAGTATATAGGAACTGCGGTTTCTGAATACTTGCTAAAAGGATATATAGAATATGCCGGTTTTATAAACGTTTTTCCGATAGCTTCCGCAGGCGAATACGAACAGGGCAAAATCAAGATTTATTCTAAAAAAACAGGATTAATCGACATATCTAAACAGCCTAAAAAGGTTTTAATAAATATCGACTTAAAACAGCCTGAGAAATTGCTTGAAAGCACCATTCTAATCAGAGACCTTCATAATAAATACAATAATTGGGATTTATATCTCGTTTCGGACGATTGGAAATTTTTCGACGAAAATATTTATTTAAAATACTGCTCCGCCGACTCTCTTTCGGAAAACTTCGACTATGTTATCTATATCGACGATTTTAACCCTTTCCCGGTTATAGATTATGAATTTAAAAGCCTTAACGGCCGCAAACCAGATTTATTTTATTCGCAGGAAAATTTGGCCAGTGTTCGTGCTTTTTTAGATAAGCACGGCATAGCTGGAGACGATTTTTTTCTTATTATAGATGCCGCTTTCATAGATATAAAAAGCAGGGAAAATATTTTAGAAAAATTTAAAACCGACTTTCCTTATATCGTTAAAATCGGCTTTAAAACGCTTGTTGCCGGAGAAGATTTTAACGATTTGACGCTAAAAGACAAAGCTTTGCTTTTACAGCTTTCGTCTTTTTATGCAGGCAGGGGGTTTACTTATTTTCTTTCCGACGCCTTGTATATTCCTTCTTATAATATAAGTTCAGTCATGGTTAATTATAAAAGGCGGCATAAAGCCGAAAGTTTTGACGTATCAATCGTCATACCGGCATATAATAATTTTAGCTATACTAAGCAATGCGTTTTTTCGATATTTAAAAACCATCCCCTGTTAGATTTTGAAATAATTATAATAGACAACGGTTCAACCGACGAAACGAAAGAATATTTTACTAAGTTTAACGGTTTAAAGAATTTTCGCTTTATTTCAAACGATGAGAATTTAGGGTTTGCAAAAGCTTCTAATATGGGAGCGAAACTTTCAAGTTCCGAAAATATTTTATTTTTAAATAACGATACGGTGGTCTCAAAGGGAGCCATAGACGAACTTTATTGTTCCGTGAACTCCGGCGAGGCAAAATCTTTAAAAATGGGCGCCGCAGGTCCTCTGCTGTTATATCCCGACAAAAAAATTCAGCAGGCCGGCATAATGTTCGAGGAACGTTTAGTTCCTTATAATGCCTATTCCGGAATGAATATATCCGGCTGCGGGCAATCGGATATCAAGAATACAATTTACATAAGGAGCTATAATGCGCTTACGGCGGCATGCCTTATGCTCAAAAAAGAAACATTCGAGGCGGTTGGCGGTTTTGACGAGGGATATATTAACGGTTTCGAAGACGTGGATTTATGCCTTAAATTGCGCGAAGGCGGTTACAGGCTGATATTTAATCCTAAAAGCATAATATTTCATTTTGAAGAAAAAACGGCAGGCAGAAAAAAGCACGATATTGAAAATATTAACCGCTTTATGGAAAAGTGGAGACATAAATATAAAAGGGATAATTATATATTTGCCGAAACGGATAATTTATTTATCGATTTTAATCCCCGAAACGGTGCAATAAGATATATCAGGTTAAGCGAATTAAAATCAACAAAAAATAAGATAGACGGTCTTTTATTGGGCAAACATTGCGGAGAAACTTTAACTCCAGCAGCAGATATTATAAAAATCGATAAATTTAATCTAAAAATAGATAGTAAGAAGGATCAAATAGAAAACGAAAAACCTTTAGTTAGCATACTCATGACGACATGTAACCGCCCCGGGTTTTTCATAAAGGCAATAGAAAGCGCCCTGTTTCAAACATACAAGAACATAGAGATAATCATAACAGATGACAGTACTAATGATGAAACTGAAAAAATAGTAAATTCATACAAAAAAAGGTTTAAAAATATTTATTACGAGCGAAATAAATATACTCTTGGACAAGAATTAAATGTAAGGAAATGCTTTGACTTATCTAAAGGAGAATATGTTAATTTTTTATTTGATGACGATTTGTTTCATCCGCAAAAAATAGAAAAGATGATGGATTTCTTTTTTGCCGACCCTTCTGTTGCAATGGTTGCCTCCTCTCGTCAAATAATTAATTCTAATGGTGAAATTTTAGGAAATATGGAAGGCCTTGATTATTTTATTAAAAATAGTGCCGCTATAGCAGGGAAAGATATTATTAGGCTGTGTCTTGTAAATACTAAAAATTATATAGGAGAACCTACGACGGTTTTATTTAATAAAAAATATTTAAAAGAACCTTTCGGTATTTTTTTAGGCAGACAATATATTAATAATATTGATATGGCTTCATGGTTTTCTATATTGACCGAAGGGAAACTTGGTTTTTTGCTTGAGCCTCTTAGTTTTTTCAGGATACACGATTCTCAAATTACCAATTCGTTTAAAGCTAGATTTGGTGGGTGTTTGGATTTTCTGCACCAGATTTATTTTGCTATAGATAATGGAATTTTGAATAACGATGATTTTCTGTTTGTCGTAAATTTAATTTTAACTATGCTTTATGGAGCCCTTAAACAAAATAAAAATGCTGATAATTTAGAAACGGCTATTTATGATGATTTTTACCTCCAGATGAATAATCTTAAAGAATATGTCGATAAAATATTTCCTGTATATAAGAAAAAATATTTTGCCCAGCTTTTTATCGATACAGGAAAGGGGTTTAACGAAGAAGAATCAATTAAAATCGATCTTGATGATATTAACGAAGGTCTGCGTTTATTAGAGTTTAATTTAGACAATTATAGGAATATAAAGAATTTAAGATTCGACCCAATCAACCAGTCTGCAAATATTAAAATTAACAAAATAGATATGATAGGCAGTGGGAATTATATGTTTCCTTTAACTAATATTCTATGTAATGCTTGGCTAAGTATAAATTCTAAGTTTTATTTTTCAGACGCTGATCCTCTTTGCATAATCGTTAATAAAAATAATAAAATTTTAGAACATGTTAAAAAAATTAATATATTAATATATTATGATAAAATAGGTTTTAATGCATTGAAAGACGTTATTGATTTAATAAAAAACGAATTTAACTCAAAATTTACTCTAAGAATATGAATTAGGTTGATAAAAATGGAATTTCAAAATATTTTAATTTGTACAAATAAATACTTCAGGCATAATGAGGCCACAAAAGGTTCGTTTATTCCATATCCGCATGTATCTTATTTAGTTGATACTTTGAATTCTACCGGGAAGTTCAAAGTTGACACATTCTTATTTGATGAGTATATTGAAAAATACCCCGGTTCAAATTTTAAAACTTCCTTAATGAATGTGCTTCGCGAAAAGAAACCGGATCTGATAGTTTTTGAGACGTGGCTTTTGGGTTTTGTCTCACCTAGACATTCCTTATATATTTCAAATAATGAGATTGGTTTTTATCAAGATTTTCTTAACGATATTAAAAATTTAGAAATTCCTATAGTTATTTATTGGACTGATATTCAAGAAGGTTCTTTAATTGATATTGCTAAAGGATTAGAAAATTATGTTACGTTGCATAACGTATGGGATATAAAAAGAGATGAAAGTTTTGGAATGAATTATATATTTACTCCAGCGCCGATTAATTCAGAAATTTACAATAGTTTAGTTCCGGTGTACAAGGATATAGATATTTCATTTGTGGGTGGAGTCGCCGATCTTCCATATAGACAAGAAATATTGAACGGTATAAATAAATTAAAACTCAATTCAGAAATTCATGCCGGAGGCATATGGGCAGGTAAGGATATTTATTTGACAGATAATCAATGTGCAGATATTTACAGAAGATCAAAAATGGTTATGAATTTTTGCTTAAATAGACAAGGCAAGTCGCAGGTCAAAGGAAGAGTTTTTGAAACAACATTATGCGGCGCATTGCTTTTAGAACAAGAAAACAATGAAACATCGCAATATTTTACGCCTTATGCAGATTATATACCATGGAAAGATGAAAATGACTTAATCGAAAAAATAAAATATTATTTATCTCACGACGAAGAAAGAATTGCTATTAGTTTAAGCGGGACAAAAAAAGCGAATGAATTTTATACCGGTAAAGTATATTGGGAATTATTACTCAAGGCTGTATCCGAAAAATTGAAAACTACAAATATTAACAGTGAAATAATTTATGCAACTAATTCTTTGGATGAAACAGAAGAAGTGAAGTTTGTTTATGAAGTTATAGATAATTCAGGGTTATTCAATAAAGATTATTATATTGAAAATTATCCATATGTTGGTAAAAAATTTAAAGATCCTCTTCTGCATTATATTTTGATTGGCTGGAAAGAGAGGAAAAATCCAAGTATTAAATTTGATACGGATTATTATTTAAAAAATAATCCTGATGTGCTGTCGGCAGGGGTTAATCCGTTAATGCATTATATTGCATTCGGATTTGCGGAAGGCAGAAAAGCCACTAATAATATAATACGGTTAAGAGTTGATGACCATAAAATAAGATATGATAATTTTGAAAAAAATAATAATTTAATATTTAGGCAAGCATTAGATAATAAAACTTTTAGCGGCAGAAAGCCACGAGTTCTTTTATGCGACGAAAAATGGCTTTATCATTCAAATGAAAATTCTTATGTGCCTTATAACATTATTTCATATACGGTGGATACTTTAAACAAAAGCGGATTAGGTATTATGGAAACCTTTTTCTTAGATGAAATTTGTAAAAAATCTCCCGGAAAAAATTGCATGGAACTATTATTGAATTATATTTACATGTTAAAACCTGATATAATTTTTATAAATCAGTGGAGGCTTGATTATATAGGAAAAAATATTGAGCAATTGATAGGCACTAAATTCGATTTAAAATTTTTTTTAGAAGATTGGATAGATGAGTGTATATTTTTTATGCAAAAAGTTAACGCGCTCAATATTCCTATTATAATTTTCTGGCCTGATTTTCAAGATTGGGGTGAATATAAACCTGCATATTTTGCACAGCAGTTAGAAAATTATGTTTTGTTTCACAATATTTGGGATATCGGTAAAAACAATATGTTTAACGATAAATATGTTTTTACTCACACGCCGATCGATAACAGTATATATAATAATAAAGGCATTGAATTTAGAAACAGGGACATCGATGTTTGCTTTATAGGTTCAGTTAAAACAAAGCCTTATAGAAAAGAAATCCTAACATCTCTTAAAGATGTTGGTATAAATTTAGATGTTCACGAAGACGGCGCTTTTTTTCTTAAAAAAAATTATTTATCGCACAGTGAGTGTGCTGATATTTATAATAAATCTAAGATTGCAATAAATTTTTCATTAAGTTTTAAGGGGCATCCTCAATTAAAAGGGAGAATTTTTGAATCTATGCTGTGCGGGTGTCTTTTGCTGGAGCAGGATAATGAAGAGATTAAAAAATACTTTGTTCCATTTGAAGATTATGTGCCTTGGACAGATAAACAAGATTTAATAAAAAAAATCAAATATTTTTTGGAGAATAAAGAAAAATCATATGAAATAGCGACTAACGGTTGCAATAAAGCAAAATCTTTCTATACGGGTTTTACTTATTGGCAGTTAATGTTTTATGAAATTTCAAATAGATTGCAACAATATAATAATTTAGTTTAAGCAATATGGAGGATATATTTTGACAAATATAGATATAAAAAGACTAGAGGAAATTAAAAGAGCCGTCGACAATATTCATGGATGGTGTAATATGCAGGGTGGAGTGCTGTTATATGCGCTTGCGCTTAATTTTGCCCCCGGTAATTTCATTGTAGAATTAGGTTCTTGGAAAGGGCTTTCGACAGTTTGGCTTGCAAATGCTGCAAAAGATAGAAACGACGGCAAATCTTTAGTTTATGCGGTCGATACTTGGGAAGGCAGTTCAGAACATAAAGTTATATTAAATGAATATGAAAAAGACCAGTTATATAACGAGTTTTTAAATAATATTTCAGCCGCAGGCGTCAGCGACTTTATAGTGCCTTTAAGAGGAGATACTATTTCTGTAAGCAGACAATGGACGGTTGAGCGCGAGATAGGACTTTTGCATATCGATGCGTCGCATGAATATGATAACGTCAGGAAAGATTTTGAATTTTGGTCGCCGTTTGTAATAAAAGGAGGGATAATTGTCTTTGACGATGTACCTAATTGGTATGGTCCAAGCAGGCTTATAACCGAGTTGCCTAAATGGTTCCAGTATCTTCCTGTTTCTGGAGTAAATATAGGTGAAACAAATAAATGGGTTGTTATAAAAAATTAAACAATAATGGAGTTTAATAAATTTGGAAAAAATTAGATATAGACCTTCAAATCATGATATGAAATCAAGTTTTAATAAAGAGATAGTTTACGTCACTAACCTTTTAGGTAAAGAAATTGCCGGTAATGTCGGAAGGCATCCGTTATT
>JAKAKF010000003.1 GCA_021813595.1 bacterium | reverse complement strand
AACCTATGCCTGGTCCCATAACTACGGCATTTTTTCCTTTTAATAAATTTTCTTTTATAATTTCGGCGCCGTTTTCTATAAAAAAACCACGGCTATCGTCAAAAATAGGATAGGTCATAATTTCGTCCGTTTTTGTTTCCATAACGTCGTTAATTTTAGCGGGAACAGCCGCCGTTACGAGACCGGCGCCGCCTTTGAATCCGGCATAAGACGCCATAAAAGCGGCGCCGCTTTTGCCCGAACTTCCCGCTATAACGAGAAGATGGCCGTAATCGAATTTAGTGCCTGTTTTTTTTCTATCCTTAAAACATCCGGCGATTTCTTCCGGCAAAATTATTTCTATTCCGGCGCTGTGTTTTTTTAACAGCTGCGCAGGCTGGTTTATGTCTATTAAAGCAGTTTTTTCGCCTAAAAGCAGTTTTTCACCGTCGTTTATATAAAACCCTGTTTTTAATCCTCCGAACGTAAGAATTTTTTTTATATTATTTCTTATACCCGCGCCCATAAATTCGCCGGTATCCGCATTTAAACCGCTTGGAATGTCTATGCAGATTATGTCGCGATGTTTCGTGCAATCGCTCTTTTCGTTTATGATTTCGATAACTTTTTTAAAAAAACCGTCTATTTCTCTGTTCAGGCCTACCCCGAAAACCGCATCGGCCAGAATATCCGTTTTATCTAAAATTCCGCCTAAGACCGTAATTTTATCTTCTTTTGATATTTCGGTCACTTCTGCGCCGAGATTTACCAATATGTCTAAATTTTTCTTTGCGATTCCTTTATAAGAACTGATTTCGGCAAGGATTACAGTTTTAGGATTGAACCCCGCGTTAAAAAGGTACCTGGATAGAACTAAACCGTCTCCGCCGTTATTTCCTTTGCCGCATATTACGGTAATCAAAGATTGTCTGAGAAAACTTTTTCCGTATATATTTAAAATCTCCCTATAACATCCGCTTCCTGCATTTTCCATTAATATATTTTCGGAATAACCGAAAGCAGAATAGCTTTCTTCGTCTATTTTTTTTAAATTTTCAGAAAAGTATAATTCCATTTTTTTATTGAATTTTCTATTGAACTATAACTACGGCGCAGGCAAAACCTTTATCGTGCGTTATGCTTACTTTTGCCGAAATATTTTTGTCTGATTTTATATTAGGTTGTCCGCTTTCATCGTTTGATACGTTAATTTTATTTAACGGAATAGAAAAAAGGCCTTTTCCTGCAGCCTTTAAAAAAGCCTCTTTTGCAGCAAAATATCCGGCGGCTTTTTCAAATCCCCTGTTTTCGTTTCTGCTTATGGCATTTTCTATAATTTTTATCTCTATTTCCGAAAAAACTCTGGAGTAGAACTTTTTTCCGCGCGTTTTAATCGCTTTTTTTATCTTGTCTATATTGACCAGGTCTATGCCTATTCCTTTAATCATTATTTCAAGTTCTCCGCACCCTTTCACTTGTATTGGAATTTTGCGAATTCCGCCGCTTTTATAATGCCGAGCATTTCTTTTACCGCGCTTTCCAAACCTGTAAATACCGCCTTAGATACGATAGAAAACCCTATATTAAACTCTTCGAATCCGTCTATTAATGCTATGTCGTATATATTTTTATAATCTAATCCGTGTCCGGCATTAACCTTAAGTCCTATTTTTAAAGCATAATCGACCGCTTCCTTAATTCTCGACAGTTCTTTTGCCTTGCCCGTCACGGTAGTTTCGCCGGCATATCTTCCGGTATGTATTTCTATGAAATCGAATCCCGCCTCCTTTGCCGCATCCGCCTGTTTTGTATCGGGCTCGATAAAGGCCGATGTTATGCTGTCAAAAGATTTAAATTTAAAGGCTTCCGTGATATTTTTATATCTTTTTATATCTGCGGCTACGTCTAGTCCGCCTTCCGTAGTAAGTTCTTTTCTTTTTTCGGGAACGATAGTAATGCTTCTGGGCATAATATCTATTGCTATTTCCACTATCTTTTCGTCCGCAGACATTTCGAGATTTAATCTTTTAGTCAAATCGGATATAATCCTGACGTCGTTATCTCTTATATGCCTTCTGTCTTCCCTTAGATGGCATGTTACGTTGGATGCGCCTGCTTCTAAAGCGACGAAAGCCGCATGAACCGGCGACGGAAAGTTTTCTCCCCTAGCATTTCTTAAGGTTGCTATATGGTCGATATTAACGCCTAATTTCATAATAATTATTCCTCCATAAACCCTCCTCTTATGTGAGGAGAGTCGGCACTTCATCTAAAATCAATGTCAACTCATCGGCATAAGCTCCCCTCCTTAAAAAGGAGGGGAGGCAGGCGACAGCCTGCCGGGGCGGTTAATAAATGTTAATAAATATTATCCGAAGCATTTTTCTATTTCTTCCTTTATTTCGGCGCCTATATTGTTTATCTCTTCGCGGTTTTCGCCTTCGACGAGAACCCTGAGATAATTCTGCGTTCCGGAGTATCGGACGAATATTCTGCCCCTGTCTTTTAAGACTTCTCCGAAATGTGCAATTTTTTTTGAAACTTCGGGCAGTTCTTCTATGTTTTTTCTATAAGGAACATCGACGTTAAAAAGAGCCTGCGGATAAGGTTCTATAACTTTTCTCAGCTCGGAAAGCGGCATACCAGTTTTTACCATTACGGAAAGAAGTTTTAAGGCGGATATTATACCGTCGCCGGTGTTAATATCGTCTAAAAATATTATGTGGCCCGACTGCTCTCCTCCGAGATTATACCCGTCTTTGAGCATTTTTTCCATAATATGCCTGTCTCCTACGTCTGCATAAACCGTTTTTATCCCGTGCTTTTTAAATAATATCTCTAAGGCTATGTTTGACATATGGGTAGTAACCACGCCGTTATTTTTTAAATATCCTTCGGTTTTCATATGCAGGGCGCAGATTGCAAGAAACTCGTCGCCCAACAGAGTCTTTCCGTTTTCGTCGCAAAAAATTACCCTGTCGCCGTCCCCGTCTAAAGCCAATCCTACGTCGGCGCCGTTTTTCTTGACGGAGGAACTTAAATGTTCGGGATACATCGAGCCGCACCCTTCATTAATGTTTATTCCGTCGGGACTTGCGCCTTCTAAAATAATTTCGGCTCCAAGCTCCGAAAAAACTTCCGGAGCGGCTTTATAATTAGCTCCGTTTGCGCAATCTAGAACGATTTTCAGCCCGTTTAACGTCAAATTTTTAGGAAAAGAAAGTTTGGTAAAAATAACGTATCTTCCGGTGGCATCGTCTATCCTGTGGGCTTTGCCTATATTAATTCCGGTCGTGCCGGCGTTGTCGAAATTAAAATTAAAAAATAAATCTTCGATTTTTTTTTCTACTTCATCGTCGAATTTAAAACCGTTTCTGTCGAAAAACTTAATTCCGTTATCGTAAAAGGGATTATGCGAAGCCGAAATTACCACGCCGGCATCCGCTCTCATACTAGAAGTTATAAAAGCGACTCCCGGCGTAGGCATAGGTCCAACCAAATAAACGTCCGAACCCATAGCGCATATTCCGGACGCAAGAGCCGTTTCCAGCATATAACCGGAAATTCTCGTATCTTTTCCTATAACTATTTTTAACCTTTTGTCTTTTGATTTTAAAACCTTAACTAATGCCATACCGAGTTTTAAAGCAACTTCGGATGTCAAAGGGTATCTGTTTGCCTGTCCGCGCACCCCGTCCGTGCCGAATAATTTCCTGCCGCTCAAATTATCTCCTTTCTATTGCTATATTAACGTTTACTTTTTTATTATACAAAATTTTTACCAATTTTGTAGGTTTTCTTAAGGAAACGGTTAATAATTTATTTTTACCCATATTGTTTAAATTTATTTTCATGGTAGTTATAACCGAAAGATGTCCTACTATGTCCCTAGGTCCTTTTACTCTGACGTATTGCGGGAATACCTTTATGCTTCTTAAAATATATCCTTTGGGAAGGGTTCCAACCGTTACCGGAAGGACCTTGACATATCTTATTATAATTCTGCTTATTATAACAGGAACAATGCGGGGACGAATTTTAATTATTTTAACTCCGTTAGGAAGATTCAGATAAGCGCTGCCTAAAATTATCGTATTTTTTTTTGCTAATAGGGAATATCCGTTTATTTTAAAAATAATTTTTTTATCAAGTTTCATGAGAGCAATTCTCGAGCCGCGCAGTTTTAAATGAATTTTTACCGGAAGTACATTGCTGACGGCATATCCTTTAGGAAGATGCTCTACGGTCAATCCAGCCGTATAGACCGCATTCTGTTTCGTTCCTCCGACGACGTAAGCCCATATAATAACGGCAAAAATCAGGGAGAAAAGTTTAAGCCAGAAATTTTTTTTAATCAGATTTTCTAAATATTTGCCCATTTTTATTTATCGCCGTATTTTCCGAACAGAAGTTCGGAAGCGGATTTTATTAAACTATGCCCGTGGTCGTACTGGTATTTTAAGTTTTTTAAAAGCTGGTTTCTCAAATCTTCCATATTTTCTATAGTAGAAATTTTTTTGGGGCGGACAATCGAAATTTTTCCGCTTTCTTCGGAAATAACTAACGAAAACGCATCGGTAAGTTCGGAAAGTCCTATTGCGGCTCTGTGTCTCGTTCCTAATTTTTTGCTTATATTGTCATCGGTGGAAAGAGGAAGATAGCAGGAAGCGGCGGCAACCCTGCCCTTTTGAACAATAACGGCGCCGTCGTGAAGAGGCGAAGGCGGAGTAAATATGCTTAAAAGAAGCTCTTTAGATATTATAGAGTCTAATTTGACTCCGATTTTTAAATAATCTCCTAGAAACACGTTTCTTTCAAAGACTATAATCGCTCCTATTTTTTTTGAGGATAGTTCAAAAGCCGCCTTCGAAGTTTCTTCGATTAAATTTACTCTTTCTAATTTATTCTGGGCGACTGCGAAAGGGTTTTTCCCGACTTCGATCAGCGCCCTTCTTATCTCGTTTCTAAAAAGAACTATTATTACTATTATAATGGAGCTTAAAAAATTGCCGAAAATGTATTCCGTTGCATAAAGCTTAAACACTACGGCAAATAAAAAAACCGCAAATACTATTATCAGCCCGACTAATACCTGAAACGCGCCGGTTCCTTTAATGAGAGTTATCGCCCTGTATATTATAAAGGCGACTATAATAATATCCGCTATATCGCGCCATCCGAAATTTTGCAAAAGAGAAAACATAATCTATGCTATCACCTTTTCCAATAAAGATAACGCCGACGAGGTTTGCTTTACGTCGTGAACCCTTAAGATATCGACGCCTTTAAGTTTTAAATATGATGAAAGCGCAAGATTTCCGCTTAAGATTCCGCTTTTATTGTTTCCGGTTATATGTTTTATAAAAGATTTCCTTGAGACGCCCGCTAGAACAGGCATTCCAAGCGATTTAAAAGATGTAATGCCTGCCAGCATATTATAATTGTCGTCTATAGATTTTGCGAAACCGAATCCCGGGTCGAGTATAATATTGCCGGTATCGTATCCTTTAGTTTCGAGATATTCCATTTTGTTTTTAAAATAAGACAATATCTCATAGAAAATATCGTCGTAAGCCTCTAAATTTTTTTGCATGTTTTCGGGGGATTTCTCTCTGGAATGCATCATAATATAAGGAGCCATGGTATCTTTCAGGACTTTAGCCATTCCTTCGGAGTCGAAGGAAAGACCGGATACGTCGTTTACTATAGAAGCTCCCGCATGCAGGGCTTCTTTTGCGACCGCCGGTTTTCTAGTATCAATCGATATAGGGACAGACGTTGTTTTAGACAATTTTTCTATTACCGGGCAGACCCTGTCTATTTCGGTTTGAATATCGACTTCCAGAGACGACGGCCTTGTGGATTCGCCCCCTATATCTATAATGTCGGCTCCCTCTTTTTCTATTTCGACGCCTCTTTTAACCGCGGAAGAGTAATCCGAATATTTGCCTCCGTCCGAAAAAGAATCGGGAGTAACATTAAGGATACCCATTATATAAGTTTTTCCGTTAAAGACTATGTCGTTTTTTTTGGTTCTTATCGTTGCGGGATTAGATTTTTTAAAAGATTTATCGCATTCCGAAAGTATATTTTCGAGTTCTGCAGATAATTCGCTTAAACCGAATTGCTGAGTTTTTATTTTTTTTACGATAATCCTTAACTGTACGGGCGTACCGAATAAAATAGAATCCGATATCGTAATCTTTCCCGTTATGACGTCTTTGTGATTGGCGAGTTCGGCCCCTATGCTGAGAGCTTCCTGCTTAAGTATATTCAGCGCTGTCGAATTTATATTTTTCAGCTTAATAATTATATACTTAAGCTTATCTCCCATAATAATTTTGCCCGTTCCGGATACCCCTATGTCCGATAATGCGTTAAAAGCTATATGGCTGTCCAGAATATCTACGAGATATGCTTTCATATACAATAATTTAATTAATCTTCGATATCTATGCCTTCGCCGCTTTTATCGCTTGAATCGTCCTTTTCGCCTTCAACTTCGTTGGTTTTGTAATCCGGCTTATGTGCGATAATAATTTCATCGATTTCTTTCCCGTTTAAAGACTCTTTTTCTATAAGTTTTAAAGCAAGGTCGTTAAGCATTTCGATATTAGTAGTTAATATCTCCTTCGCCCTTTCATGATTTTTAGTTATAATTTCCTTGACTTCGTCGTCGATAGCCACGGCGGTGGATTCCGAATAGTCCTTATGCTGGGCGAATTCTCTTCCTAGAAATATCTGTTCTTCTTTTTTTCCGAAAGTAATGGGTCCGAGTTTTTCGCTCATGCCCCATTCGCATATCATTTTTCTTGCGATATCGGTAGCCCTTTCTATATCGTTTGAAGCTCCGGTAGTCGCCTGATTGAAGATAATTTCCTCCGCAGTCCTGCCGCCCAGTAAAATAGCTATTTCGTTAAGCAGGTATTCTTTATCGTAATTGTGTTTTTCGTCAATAGGGAGCTGCTGGGTAAGCCCCATTGCCATACCTCTTGGAATTATGGTGACTTTATGAATAGGATCGGTTCCTGGAAGAAGTTTTGCGACGAGGGTGTGTCCCGATTCGTGATAAGCGGTAACTTTCTTTTCTTTTTCAGTAATTACCATGCTTCTTCTTTCCGTTCCCATCATTACCTTATCTTTAGCTTCTTCGAGGTCTGCCATAGTAACAGCCGTTTGGTTTTTTCTGGCGGCCAAAAGTGCGGCCTCGTTGACCATATTTGCAAGGTCGGCGCCGGAAAATCCCGGAGTTCCTCTTGCTATAACTTTTAAATTCACGTCTTTATCTAAAGGCACGTCTTTGATATGTACTTTTAATATTTCTTCCCTGCCTTTTATGTCGGGTTTAGGAACTACGACCTGCCTGTCGAACCTGCCCGGCCTTAGAAGGGCGGGGTCTAAAACGTCCGGCCTGTTGGTAGCCGCAATTAAAATTACGCCTTCGTTGGGCTCGAAACCGTCCATTTCAACAAGAAGCTGATTTAACGTCTGCTCTCTTTCATCGTGTCCGCCGCCTAAACCTGCTCCTCTATGTCTTCCGACAGCGTCTATTTCGTCTATAAATATTATACAGGGGGCGCTTTTCTTTCCCTGCGCAAAAAGGTCTCTTACCCTTGAAGCGCCTACCCCGACGAACATTTCGACAAAATCCGAGCCGCTTATGCTGAAGAAAGGAACTCCCGCTTCTCCGGCTATAGCTTTTGCAAGAAGCGTCTTACCCGTTC
Source organism: bacterium (assembly GCA_021813595.1). The sequence goes on along the minus strand of JAKAKF010000003.1, from coordinate 3,121 downwards.
CGGGAGGGCCGACGAGAAGAACTCCGTGCGGTATTCTACCGCCAAGTTTCGTGAATTTTTTAGGGTCTTTTAAAAAATCAACTATTTCTTCCAATTCCTGCTTCGATTCTTCTATGCCCGCCACGTCTTTAAATGTAACTTTGTTCGTGCCGTCGTTCAAAAGTTTCGCTTTAGATTTTCCGAAAGACATCGCCTTTCCCGCCCCGCCCTGCATCTGCCTCCAGAAAAAATACCAGAACGCAAAAAGTATTATAATCATAGGCAGCCAGTCTATCAAAAAACTGAAATACCAAGGCGAACCGGGTTTCGGTTTGGCGTCTATTTCTACGTTATGTTTTTCGAGAAGCGTTACTAGTCCGGGATAAGTAGGCGCATACGTGGTAAATTTCTTCCCGTTCTTAAAAATTCCTATTATATTGTGGGATTCTACGGTAACGCTTTTAACGTTGCCTGCCTTAACTTCCTTTATTAATGAAGAAAAAATTATTTTTTTAGTTTTAGGCGGGTGATGATTGAACATCGTAAAGATAAAAATCATCAAAAAGATTATAAATATCCAGAGCAAAAGGTTTTTTAGTCTTGAATTCAAATTATATTAACCCCCTTAAGGTTTTGGCTTAAATTATTAGACGGTACATATATAAATATGTCATATTTATATATTTTTTTCAATAACTATTTGCATTCTACTTGTATTTTAAATCCCGATTTAGAAACTATTTATATACTATATATATTCCGATAACGGGCAATTCTGGATTCCCGCTTTCGCGATATTGGCGTCCGTGTCTATCAAAGCATGTCTTTGATACGGACGCCAATGGACACCTTTTGGGTTAAAACCTCAATCTCCGTATAGTCATTCCCGCGAAAGCGGGAATCCAGAATCCATTGGAATTTTCAATCTATTCTCATAATTCCTGCATTTCTCGTAAGTTCCGTTATTTTAATATCGTCGCTTATCTCGTTTAAGGAAACCCACGCTATTTTGCCGCCGAAGAGTATTAAGGGAATCACTCTCCTTACGTTTGCCGGAACTTTTTTATCTATAAAATATTCTTTCAATTTCTTTCCGTATTTCATGCCCAGGGGAACAAACCTGTCGCCGTCGTTGAAAGGTCTTATGGTAACGGGAAAGCTGATTTTGTCGTAGTCGAAATAAGCGGTATCAGGCCGAAAGTCAATTTTTCCTTCCAGTATATCTTTTATAATTTTATCCGACTTTTCTACGGATAATTTTTCTATATGAAAGGTTTTATTGATTTCCTTAATTTTTACGGAATGCCGCCCGGTTTCGCCGCCGTCATTATAGATTATGCGGCTATATCTTTTTTTGAGGCCCGATTTTGGGTTTTCAAGGGGTTCTTTCAGTTCAAAATTAAAAGATTTAAAAATTAAATTTTTTGCCGACGCAATATATTCGATAATAATCTTATTATATTCTTTTCTAGCGGCGGTAAACGAATTAATATAAAAATAAGTATTAGGTTTTTCGGATTTTATTAATTGAATAAATGCTTTAAGATTTTTATAATAAACTATCGGTTTTTTTATGAAATTATTGGCTTTATTTTTTGAATCGCAGCCGCAGGCGCCCAGGACGGCAATCCTTAAGATTCTGTATAACAAAGCGTCTTCTAATCCCGACAAGTCGTTTTTTTCAAAAACGATACGTTTTCCGTCCAGTTCCGGTTTGGCGATATCATTAAAATTTTTACGCGCAATCGCCTCGATAAAATCGTCGTCTTTCTTTAATATTTCCGCCGTATTTTTAACCGTTTTCAAAAAAGAGGGATTGCATTCTTTAAGGGAAGGTATAATATTTAATCTGACGAAATTTCTTAAAATTTTTGTATCGGCGTTAGTATCGTCTTCGACGAATTTTATGGAATTTTTATCTGCGAAATCTTTTATTTCCGATTTTGAATGATTTATCAGCGGTCTGATTATCAAACCGGACCTGACGTTAAAACCGGATATAGCGCCTGCCCCGCCGCCGGTAATCAGCCTCATAACTAAATTTTCGGCAAAATCGTCCAAATGGTGGGCAACCGCTATCTTTTCAGCTTTAAAATCTGCAGCCGTTTTTATTAAAAAACGGTATCTCAAAATGCGCGCGGCTTCTTCAAGATTTAATTTATTTTCTTTTGCGTATAATTTTACGTCTATGCTCCCGGTATAAAAAGGTATGGAAAGTTTTTTGCATAAATCTTCGACAAACTTTATGTCCGCGCCTGAAGATAATCTTATTTTGTGGTCGAATGAAGCGCACGCAATATTAATTCCGAAATAATGCCTCAGTTCGTAAAGCGAACAAAGCAGAACGGTCGAATCTATGCCGCCGCTGACTGCGGCTATTACTCTTTCCCCCCAGGCAATAAGGCCGGAATCTTTTACGGTTTTAGTTAATTTATTAAGGAAAGAAGAACTTAATTTATCCAATTTAATTCATATTTGTCTGCCTGCATTAAACGTGAATGCTTATATTGCCGTTAGATTCCTGCGAACTGACGGCAGGCGGAGTATTCGGCAGTTCTATCTTAATGGGCGGAGCGTTCTGTATAATTTGCTGATAATTTGTCATAATAGTGCTTGTCGGAGTGGAACTTATTCCGGTTACTGCCATAAAATAAAACCTCCTTTATTATTTGACATAATTTATTATTTTATAAATTTTAAACAATAATTTCAACTTTTAAAGCAAACTCAAATCTTAATCGTCCGCATGGTCGAACGATATTTCGAAATAGGACCTTTTTTCTATCATATTATGAACGGGGCATCTCCGGGAAACTCTCTGCAGTTCTTCGAGCTGGTCTTCGTCTAGATTTCCGATAAATTTTATATTTTTTTCTATTTTATGGACGTAGCCTCTTTCGTTATCCGGTTCTGCTCCGGCATCCTTTATTTCTTCGACTCTAATCCTCTTGTGGGTTAAACTTATTTCTACGCTCTTCAGGTCGTACTTCATTCTTTTCGCAAACATCATCAGAACGGACACGGTGCATGCGCCTTCGGCTCCGAGAACAAGTTCTATCGGATTGACGGCAAGTTCTTCCCCTCCGGAAGCTTCGGGTTCGTCAGTTATAAGCGTGTGCTTTTCGGTAATAATCTGATTCTG
>JAKAKF010000144.1 GCA_021813595.1 bacterium | reverse complement strand
GGGACAGACGGATCATGGTCTTGTCGCTACAACTCTCCCCGGTTATCTTAAAATGCCAGTTAAAACGCAAACTACTCTCGAAACATACTTAAAAGAAAATACGCCGTCTAAGATAGATAAACATGCCGTAAACTACTGGTCTAATACTCCCAAATTTCTTGTCAGCCTGTTAAAGGCATGGTGGGGGAACAGCGCAACTAAAGAAAACGATTTTAATTATGAATATCTTCCAAGGCTCGATAGCAATACGACATGGATGTTTGCGTTTAACGCGATGTTTTACGGAAAGATAAACGGGCTTATAGATTTTGGAATGAATCCCGCATGCGTGGGGCCAAATTCGGATAAAATGCTTGCATCGCTCGGAAGGTTGAAGTGGCTAGTCGTCATAGATCCGTTTGCCCACGAAACCGCATGCTTCTGGAAAAGACCTGGGGCAGACCCGGAGGAGATAAACACGGAGGTTTTCATGCTTCCGTCTTCCGACTGGATAGAGGAGGACGGCTCCTTTACGAATAGCGGCAGATGGGTGCAGTGGAAATACAAGACATACGACCCTGCATATAATATAAAATCCGATACATGGATAATCTCGAATATTTTCTTGAAAATCAGAAAATTATATGAGAAAAGCGGAGGAGCATTACCCGGACCCATAACAGACTTATCGTGGAATTATGAGGATATCTATTCCCCTACGAAGGAGGAAATAGCAAAAGAGATTAACGGAAAGGATTTAAAAACGGGGAAACTGCTTCCCTCGTTTGTTGTTTTAAAAGACGACGGCACAACGGCGAGCGGAAATTGGATATATTCGGGATCGTTTACGGAAGCCGGAAATATGATGAAAAGGAAGAAACTGACGGATAATACCAAAATGGGCATGTTCCATGAATGGTCGTGGAGCTGGCCCGTCAACCGGAGAATACTGTACAATAGGGCATCTGCCGATCTTAAAGGAAATCCGTGGAATGAAAGGCTCCGCGCTTTGTGGTGGAACGGCAAGGAATGGGTGGGCGATGTTCCTGATTATCCGCCGACGGCTCCGCCGTCGAAAGAAATCGGTCCTTTTATTATGACTAACAGCGGTTATGCAAATATATTTTCCAGCGCCCTTGTGGACGGCCCCATTGCCGAACATTACGAACCTATAGAATCACCCACGGTTAATATACTTCATCCAAATGTTGCGATAAACCCGGCGGTAAAATTTTTCAAAGACAAGCTAGACATTATCGGAAAATCCTCTAAATATCCTTATGTATGTACCACTTACAGGGTTGCCGAGCATGAACATTATCTTACCAGATGGGTTCCATATCTAGTCGAAATAATGCCGGACTTTTTCGTCGAGCTTCCGTATGAACTTGCAAAAGAAAAAGATATTCAAAACGGAGGCAAGGTTAAGGTGTCTTCCGCAAGAGGCGCGATTGTCGGCGTTGCGGTCGTTACAAGAAGGATCGAACCGCTTATCGTCAACGGTAAAAAAGTATGGCAGATAGGCGTTCCGCTTCACTGGGGATATGAAGGATTAGTTAAGGGACCGCTTGCAAACCTGCTTACTCTTACAGTCGGGGACCCGAATGCTTTCACGCCGGAATACAAAACATTCCTTGTTAATATTTCTAAACCGTAAGGAGAGATTATTATGATTAATAATAGTATAGCCATAAAAAGCGCTTCAGCTGTTTCGTCGAATTCGCCTGTTATAAGAACGGAAACGCCTGAATTAGTTAAGCTTATAGACCTATCGCGATGCACTGGATGCAAGGCTTGCGAGGTGGCGTGCAAGGAATGGAATAATTTGCCGCCGGATAAAACCGAAAACTTCGGGAGTATGCAGCTTCACCGTTCGCTTACCCCCACGACATGGACGATGGTATATTTTAACGAAGCCGTAATAGACGGAAATGTCAAATACCTTATTAGAAAAAACGGATGCATGCATTGCGAAGAGCCTGCCTGCCTTATCGCATGCCCTTCTCCTTATGCTATTGTTCAATATGAAAACGGCATAGTGGACTTTAATCAGGATAAATGCACCGGCTGTCAATTTTGCGTTTCCGCATGCCCGTTTAATATTCCTCAATTCGACTCTGTGTCGAATAGAGTATATAAATGCACGCTTTGTATAGACAGGATAGATGCAGGTCTTCCTCCTTCATGCGCCAAAGCCTGCCCCACTACCGCCATAACATTTGGAGAAAAACATAAGATATTAAGCAATGCAAAGACGGAAATTAAAAAACTTGTAAAAAGGGGGTTTAAAAACGCAAAGCTATATAGCCCCAAAGGCGTCGGCGGAACCCATGTTATGACTATTCTTCCTTATGGAAATAATACGGAAGATTACAGTCTACCAAAAAACCCCGAAGTCTCACCGCTTACTACATTTACCAAAGGTCCGCTTGCGGTATTCGGAGGTTTATTTATGGGGCTGACCACCCTCGGTTCGTTTGTGCACCTCATAACCGCCGGACAGTCAAAAGTGCCGGAAGATTTGGCGGCTAAAGAAGGCAAAGAGGAGGGGGAAATAGACAGACATAATCTTGCGACTCGAATTATACACTGGACTGTGGCAATTTCCGCTATTTTGCTCATTGTATCGGGCTTATCCCTTTATTCTCCTAAACTTTTCTGGCTGTCGAATATCCTTGGAGGGCCGCAATCTTCCAGATTTCTTCACCCATGGATAGGGGTTATATTTCTTATATCGTTTGGCATCCTCTTTATTAAATGGCTTAAGGACATGTCGATAAAACCGTACGATATTGATTTTATTAAAAATATATATTCGTATTTGATTCATGACGAGAAAAATATCGTTAAATCGGATAAATTTAACGGGGGGCAAAAATTGGTCTTCTGGTGTTTTTCGGCAGGGCTTGCACTGCTCTTTATCTCGGGACTATTTATATGGTTCCCGGGTTTTTTTGGCTCCTTTGCGGCAAGATCCGGCCTTTTTATTCACGAGCTAACGGCAATATTTTTAATATGTGCTATAATAGCGCATATTTATCTGGGCTTAATAGCAATTCCCGGTTCGTTCGCAGGCATGATTACAGGTAAAGTAAAATCGTCATGGGCAAAATTTCATCACGGATTATGGCTTAATAACATTAAATAAAAAAGAGGCTGCAAGATAAAAAATGATGAACGGTTTTGAGCAGGTAATAAAAAATATCGATCTCAAATTATATAATTTAGATAAAAGAAAAGGTGCGGCGGCAGACCTTGAAGGCGTATCCGATATTTATAAAAATATCCTTATTTTGCAGAAGAGACTTGTTTCAAAAATTTTAAAGGAAAATATTAAAGATATTTATGGTCTGCCCGTAAGAGGAAAAACTTCTGACCGCCCGCTTATCCGAAACCTGAGCATTAATACCGACAGGATAGCAAATTTGTTAGATTTTTTTATTAAAAATATCCCGTACGACATTTCATCCGGCTTAAATAATGATATAAAGAAATATGTGCGCAATTTCTTTAATCATAATTATGATTATTTAACGCACCTGAAAACGGATGCAATTATTTTATTCGATGGATTTTTAAGGCCGTTTTTGGAGTCTATGGCTATTGACCTGAGGAGTAAAGATAGGCAGAGCATTGCCGAATATACTGAGGACGGCATCGATAATTTTGAGAATATCTGTTCTTTTTGCGGCAGCGAGCCTTCATACGGTTTTTTAAAATCCGACGACGAAACGCAAAATTATTTAATGCTTGAATGCTCGAAGTGCGGAAGCACATGGAGATATTACAGGGTTCAGTGTGTTTTTTGCGGCGAAGAAGATCCGTCAATGTTGGAAATTTTCAAATCCGATAAATATAGCGATGCCAGTTTGCGATACTGTAAGATATGCGGAAATTATTTTAAGATAATTGACCTTAGAAATAATCAAGCTCTTATACCCGAAATCGAGGATATTCTTACCATCCCTTTCGATATCTGGATGCGTAAAAATATGCCCTTAGAAATTTCGGCAAATACAGCTTCTGACATACCCCCTCACTCCTAAAGGCGACGGCTTTATGGCACAATAATGGTAATGCTCCAAAAATTTCGGATATTTGCATATTATTAATCCATCCATGGATTGTAGTTTATGGTAACATTATAAATATAAATTACAAATATTTCTTGCTTTTAAGTCCGATATTATTTAAAATTTTTATAGCAATATTTTAATTTTATTTTATCGGATATTTTTATATAAAAATAAATGATTTCGGCACTACAGCCTATATCGATTAACTTCGGCACCGACGGATTCAGAGGCATCATCGGGGATAATTTTACGTTTAACGCCGTCAGCCGCATCAGTTATTCATTGGCAGAATATTTAAAAGATAATACTTCAAAAACCGTTGCTATAGGTTACGATACAAGGTTTTTATCTAAAGAATTTGCCGCCGCCGCCGCCGAGTCTCTTGTTTCTTCGGGAATAAAAGTCGTATTGAGCGATAATTTTTGTCCGTCCCCCGTTTTATCCTACTTCGTTAAATACAAAAAATGCGCTGCCGGCGTGATGATAACCGCGAGCCATAATCCTTATATGTTCAACGGATTAAAATTCAAAAGCCCGTTCGGCTCTTCTATGCTTGAATCCGAAGTAAAAAAAATAGAAAAAATAGTCAACGGTTCCGATTTTAGTAAAAAAAGCAAAGGCAAAAGCTATTATGTCGGCCGGACCGAATTAGATTATCCGGACAATAATAATTTTCAGTATGCCGATTTTAAGAAAGATTACATACGCCGCATAATTGATTTAACTGAATTAGATAAAGCAGTAGGCGGGGGGGATAAAGATTTATTAAAAACGTTAGAAGTTGTTATAGACCCGATGTTCGGCGCCGGCATAGGATATCTGTCTTCCGTATTAAAAAAATTTTCTATTAAACATAGCTCTATAAACAATGCCGTCAATCCCGCGTTTCCAGGATTGAATCCTGAACCGATAGACAGCAATCTGCATAAATTGAAATCGTCTTTGAAAAAAAAAGGTATTAAAAATAAGTTTGCGGTCGGTTTTGCTACCGATGGGGATGCCGATAGAATAGGTGCGGTAGATTGCGAAGGCAATTTTATCGATTCCCATAAAATTTTTTCGATAATTTTAGATTATCTAATAAAGGAAGGCCGTTCAGGCAGCGTTGTTAAAACCGTTTCCGTATCTAAATCTATAGACGATATCTGCAAAGAGCATAATATCGAACTGCATGAAGTTCCGATAGGGTTTAAAAATATTGCCGCTCTTATGACGAAAGACGGAAACGATGTATTTATGGGCGGCGAAGAATCCGGCGGAATAGGTATAGCTTCTCATTTACCTGAAAGGGATGGTATTTTTAACGCGCTTCTGCTCCTTAAAATTATAATTAAAACCGGAAAAAACTTAAATGAGATTTTAAACGGCATATTTAACGAACCTTATCCTTATTCGTACGTTAGGGAAGATTTGCATTTGGATGACAACAGGAAAAGGCGTTTGATAGAAAAACTGAAAAGCGGCAGTTTCGGCATACCGTTTAAAAATAATTTGGTTTCTTCCAATTTTATAGACGGTTTTAAGTTCGGATACAAAGACGGTTCATGGCTTTTAATACGCCCTTCCGGGACGGAGCCCGTCCTAAGAATTTATGCGGAAAGCAAGGCTAAGAAGAAAACGGAAGGGCTCATAAATAAAGTAAAGATGGAAATAGGCGGTTTATAAAAAATCTATTTTTAGAAAAAGAAAAAAAATGTTATAATGCTTAAATTATTTCTTAAAATTTAAATCTAATATTTTTATTTTTCAGAGGAAAATCTAAAATGAGTGAAATTGTCGATGTAAAAGGGAGGCAGATTTTAGACTCGAGAGGAAATCCGACTATTAGCGTTAAGGTTTCTTTAGAGAGCGGTATGAGCGGCTTTGCCTGCGTTCCTTCCGGGGCATCTACCGGAGAATACGAAGCCTATGAAAAAAGAGATAACGACAGTTTGGTTTATGGTGGAAAATCGGTTCATTCCGCTATAGAAGGAATTAACGATATCATAGCAAAATCTTTAAACGGTATAGACAGTTATTCCCAAAGACTGATAGACGACATAATGATGAATCTTGACGGCACCCAGAATAAGTCTAATTTGGGTGCAAATGCAATTTTAGCCGTTTCGCTGGCTACTGCGGTTGCTTCGGCAAATGAATTGGAAATACCTCTTTATCGTTACTTAGGAGGTATAAATACTCATGTTATGCCTGTTCCTATGATGAATATTCTAAACGGCGGAAAACATGCAAACAATATGCTTGATTTTCAAGAATTTATGATAGTTCCCGCCGGAGCTAAATCCTTTGAAGAAGCCCTTAGAATGGGAGCGGAAGTTTATCAAAAACTTAAAAAAGTTTTGGACGACAAAAATATGCCTACGGCTGTCGGCGATGAAGGAGGATTTGCGCCGCAGCTCCAGAACAATATGGAAGCGATAATATTAATAATGGAAGCCATAGAAAAAGCAAGATACCAGCCTGGAAAGGATATTTTTATCGCCTTAGACCCTGCGGCAAGCGAGTTTTATGCCAACGGCAAATATACGCTTAAAGAAGCAGGCAAAAAAACCGTGCTTGAAGCAGACGAGATGGTTGCAATGTATGCAGGTTACGTCGAAAAGTTTCCTATCATATCTATAGAAGACGGTATGGCGCAGGACGATTTCAACGGATTTTCCCTTTTGCTTAAAGAGCTTGGAGACAAAGTTCAAATAGTAGGAGACGACCTGACCGTAACAAATCCTAATCGCATAACAAGGGCAGTCGATTCCCATTCGATAAACTCTGTCTTAATAAAATTAAACCAGATAGGTTCTTTGTCTCAAACATTAGATGCCATAGAATTGACTCAAAAAAATAATATGAGCGCCGTTATTTCCCACAGGTCCGGAGAAACGGAGGATACTTTTATTTCCGATTTATCGGTTGCCGTAAATTCCGGATTAATTAAAACCGGCGCGCCTGCCCGTTCCGAAAGGGTAGCGAAATATAACAGGCTGTTGCAGATAGAAGAAGAATTAGGTGCCAATTCTTTATATAAAGGGCTTAAAGCTTTTAAAGGCGCCGGAAGCCGTTTAAGTTAAAACAAAAATAACCATAAAATTAAAACAAGGAGGCTGTTATGGCTTTTATTATTACTGATGAATGTATTGCTTGCGGAGTCTGCATTCCAGAATGTCCGAACAATGCGATTGCCGAGGGAGATATATATGTTATAGATCCCAATCTTTGCACCGAATGTTACGGATATTTCGATACCCAGCAATGCGCTTCGGTTTGCCCCGTCGATTGCTGTATCCCTGATGAAAACCACAAGGAATCGAAAGATGAACTTAAGGCAAAGGCGATGAAGGCGCATCCGGATAAAAAGGACTGGAAATTCTAAAATTTTTACGCTTTATTAAATTACGGGTAGAAGGATGGCAATGTTTGTCATTGCCATCCTTCTACCTATATGCCGTTAAAAATTTTTAGAATAAAATATGTCCATTAAGAGAGAAAATATAAAAAGATACGAACTAAACTCTTTAGATAAATCCGAACCGTGGCGGCTTTTCAGGATTATCGGAGAATTTGTGGACGGATTCGATATACTGCCGTCGATATGTCCTGCCGTAACTATATACGGAAGCGCAAGAGTTAAAGAAGACGGCGTCGTATATCAAAACACTAAAGATATTGCTTATAAACTTGCGTTAAAAGGATTTTCTATAATTTCGGGAGGCGGTCCTGGGGTTATGGAAGCAGCAAACAGAGGTTGCAGGGAAGCTAAGGAACAGCATAATTTAAACGTAAGTTCCGTCGGATTAAATATTAAGCTTCCGCATGAGCAGACCCTAAACAGGTTTGCCGACGTTACGCTTGAGTTCAAATATTTTTTCGTCCGAAAAGTTATGCTGGTAAGGTATGCTTCCGCATATATAATGATGCCCGGAGGTTTTGGAACTTTAGACGAACTTTTTGAAACCGTAGAACTGATACAAACCAATAAAACAAAGCCGTTCCCCGTAATATTATACGGTTCGGACTATTGGACGGGCTTAATAGACTGGATTAAAAGCAATACCTTGCACAATTCCTACATCTCCGAAAAAGATTTCAACATAATTAAGATAATGGATGACCCGGACGAAATAATTAATTATATATTAAATTTCAATTTATAACAGCGGTAATTAAGCAAGGGCTGCAATAAAATATGATTAAAAACGATATATGGATAGAAAAAATGGCGGAAGGCGGCATGATAAGGCCTTTCGAAAATTCTCAAGTCAGGGACGGCGTTATATCTTACGGCGTATCTTCCTTCGGGTACGATTTAAGAATATCGAACGAGTTTAAAATATTCACCAATATAAACAACACCGTCGTAGACCCTAAAAATTTCGACCCGAAATCGTTTGTAGATTTAGTGTCAGATGTCTGCATCGTTCCTCCAAATTCTTTTGCTCTAGGCAGGTCGGTAGAATATTTTAAAATCCCGAGAAATGTGGTAACTATCTGTCTTGGAAAATCTACTTATGCAAGATGCGGAATAGTAGTTAACGTTACACCGTTCGAGCCTGAATGGGAAGGGTACGTAACGCTGGAAATTTCAAATACTACGCCTCTTCCGGCTAAAATTTACGCCAATGAAGGTATTGCCCAGGTTCTTTTTTTTGAAGGAGAAGAGCCGAGAACGTCATATAAAGACAAAAAGGGCAAATATCAGTCCCAGGTCGGTATAACCCTCCCCCGCCTTTAAGAATAAATTATTTTATTACTCTTTTTCTTATAAAGAAAACGGAAGCGTAAAAAAATATAAGGGCGAATAATATTATAACCGATAAATAGGCCGACAACGTCAAAGGATTTATTCTGCCTTCGTCCAGCATTCTCATAATGCTTACCGTATAATATAAAGGCATAATATAAACGAAATATTTTACTAAATAAGGAAGGGATGAAACCGGATAAAATACTCCCGAAAAAAGAAACATCGTAGATACTGCAATAGTAAAATAATAGGAAAAAAAATCGTAAGACGGCGAAAACGACGTTATTAAGAGAGATAACGAAGAAAATAGAATGCCGTTTAGAACGATAATGACCGGAATAAAAAAAACGAAAGGGGATATAATCCATCCAAAAGCGGTACCTATTATCAAAACTGCCGCTCCGCTCATAAAGGCCTTTGCCGTTCCCCAGAGGATTTCTCCGGCGACTATGTCTTCTATTCCAACCGGCGTAAGAAGAATAGCTTCGTATATCCCGTTTGTAACCATTCTAGTATATGCGCCGAACGTAGATTCGAATGCCGCGGCATACATCGACGACGATGCTATTATCCCCGGAACGATATATTTAACGTACGATATTCCGTTTATGCTGTGTATAAACTTGCCTACGCCGAAACCGAGTGCGGCAAGATATAAAAGAGGTTCAAGGATATCGCCTATTACGCCCGGCTTGTAATATTTAAGCCAGACCATATAGTTTCTATAAAAAACGGTAAAAGACTTTGAACTTAAATTGGAATTTATACCGGCTATTTTTTTTATTATTTTCACTTAATTTTTAGCGATATCGAGAAAGATTTCTTCTAAAGATTTTTTATTTAGGGTAATATCGTTAACCGCTCCGCTCATTACGATATTACCGTGATTTAATATTATCATATTTTTAAAAAGCTTTTCGGCTTCTTCCATATAGTGGGTGGACATAAGAATAGTAACACCTTTTTCGTTCAAAGTTTTTAATCTGCCCCAGATATTCTGCCTGTATTCCGGATCTAATCCGCTTGTAGGTTCATCCAGTATGATTAATGAAGGATTATTTATCAACGCCCTTGCTATCATAAGCCTTCTTCTTAATCCGCCGGATAAATCGGCAACCTTAGAATATTTTTTATCTTCTAAATCGAAAAAGAATAAGATTTCGGCTGATTTTTTCATAGATTCTTTTCTATGCATTCCGAAGTACATAGAATATATTAAAAGGTTTTCATAAACGCTTAAGTCTTCGTCTAAATTATCGTCCTGAGGAACAATGCCGAGGTTATATTTAATCTTTTTATAATCGTATTTAAGATTAAGGCCTTCTATGCCGACAAAGCCAGAATCGGGGATTACTATGCCGTAAAGTATTTTCAAAAGGGTTGATTTTCCGGCCCCGTTAGGACCTATGAGTCCGAAAAAATCCCCGTATTTTATATTAAAAGTGAGATTATTTAAGGCTTTAAGCCGGCCGAAATTTTTCGTTAAATCTTTTACGTTCAGAATATAATTTTCCATAGTATTGTAGTAGGATGCTGTTAATGAATTAATTATATCATGTTTGATATTAATAATAAAAAAAATATAAAATTGAGAAAATAAGATTAAATAGATAATAAATTTTAAAAAATAAAGAAAATCTAATTTAAATTGACTTATTTTAAAAAATGCTTTATAATTCCAATAATCATAGAAAGATTTACAGTATTGTTTTTTTAAAAACATAAGTGTATATTAAAAGAGTTAGCACTCAAACAATATTAGTGCTAATTATTCGGCCTAAGGCTTTTGCAAGAAACTAAAATAAATTAATAATTTAATAAGGAGAAGAAGTTTATGAAAGTTAAACCCTTACAGGACAGAATCTTAGTTGAAAGACTTCAGGAAGAAGAAAAAACAAAAGGAGGATTATTTATTCCGGACTCTGCTAAAGAAAAGCCTATGCAGGGTAAAATCGTAGCCGCGGGAAACGGCAGGATTACTGAAGACGGAAAAAAAATTCCCATGGACGTTAAGGTGGGCGACATTGTTTTATTTGCGAAGTATTCCGGCAACGACGTTAAAATCGACGACAAAGAATACCTCATTATGAAAGAAGACGACATTTTAGCTATTGTCGAAAAATAGGAATTTTATACAAATTTAAATAATTTAAATTCAAAGGAGTAAAATAATTATGGCAAAAGAATTAAAATTTTCATCGGAAGCCAGAGCCGAAATTCTTAGCGGCGTCAATG
>JAKAKF010000070.1 GCA_021813595.1 bacterium | reverse complement strand
AATATATTTAAAAAAGTTTCGTTAATATTTTTAGATAAGATAAAAAATCATAAACATTATAAACCGGAGGATTTGATATGAAATTATATGTTGACGGGAATTTGACCGATTCTGTTTCAAACGCGGGTAATATGCACGATATTTTATACGAAGGCGACATAAAACGTTTTATTCCGGAAGGCAGGGTAATAAAAAACATAGCCATAAACGGAACCCGATACGACGATTTGATGCTGAACGCCGATAAATCAAAGGCTTTCAATTTGGGAGACGCCGACGAGATTAAAATAACTACTATGAGCCAGCTGGAACTTTTAAACGGCTCTATTGAAGCCGCCATAGCATTTTTAAACGAGTTTAAAGCGGGCATAATAAAAACGACCGACGAGATAAGATGGGGAAACAGCACCGGAGGGTTTAAAAATTTTTCGGAATATCTTAGGGGGCTTACTACGTTTATTCAGATTATGGAAAAAATATCGGAATTCTTAAAAATAGATTACGACAGCCTTGTTTATGACGGTAAAAGCGTCCAGTCTTATTTTAACGACCTCGAAAAAATTCTTTCTTCCGTTCTTTCGACGCAGGTAGAACAGGATTATGTCCTACTTGCCGATATAGTCGAGTTTGAACTTAAGCCTAATATAGAAATATGGGAAAATATTTTGAAAGACATGTCCGTAAAAGTCAATAATAATAAATCATAAAAATATATATAAAATTAATTTAATGGAAGAAGATAAATACAAAAATAAACGAATAATAGCCGTTACCGGAGTTCCAAGAAGCGGTACCAGCGTAATTACAAGAGGACTAAAAGTTCTCGGCGTTAATTTAGGAACATCCCTTGAACCGGCAAACTTCAGTAACGAAAAGGGTTATTTTGAAGATTCTGATATAAATAATCTTAATTACGCTTTTTTAGAGCTATTATTTGAAAGACCCGATTACGCTATATTAGTCGATTTAAAAAAAATACCGCAACAGGTTATTGAAGCCTTTAAAGTACCCGCTAAAACACTTATCGAAAAACGGCTTGACGAATATGATATTTTTGGTTTTAAAGACCCCTTTATGAGCAAGATTTTACCTATCTGGAAAGATATTTTTACTGAAACCGGCATATATGTTTCTTACGTCATTCCTTGCAGAAATCCGCTTAGCGTTGCAAGGTCTATTAATAAAAAAGGAAATATCGATTATATAATTGCCTATTATTTATGGTTTAGCGGCATGCTTTCTTCAATTATATATTTAGCAGGAGAAAAAGTCGTTTTCGTCGATTACGACGACATGCTAAAAGACCCTAAAAAACAGATTGAAAGGATTTCCGAATCCCTTTCGCTTGAATTTGACCCCAATAGTTCAGAATTTTTAGATTTCAGCGGCGATTTTTTAGAAGAATCATTAAGGCACGGATGTTTTACCATAGAAGATTTAGAATCTAACATTGAAGTACCTCCTAAAATAGTAGAATTTTATAAACTTTTAAGAAAGTTATGTTCAGATGAATTAAAAATAACCGACATAGAAGTTATTGCTAAAATTAAAAAATTCGTAAACTGGATGTCCGAGCTGCGTTCAACTATATTTTACATGGAATCTGCAATGGAAGTTATGGCAAAACTGAATAATACGCTGATAGAAAAAAATGTAAAAATAAACGAATTAAATAAATTGCTCGAAAATATAAATAAATAAGTATGACCCAAATAAACACTCAGGATTCCTGTGTAGTATGGCATGAACATAAAGTAAAAAGGAGCGACAGGGAAAAACTTAAAAACCAGAAAGGGTGCGTTTTGTGGCTTACCGGACTCAGCGGATGCGGGAAGAGCACCATTGCCAATTTACTTGAAGAGCGTTTAAACGAAAAAGGCCGCCACACCTATCTTTTAGACGGCGACAACATAAGGCACGGACTCAGCAGGGGACTGGGATTTTCAGAAGAAGACAGATTGGAAAACATAAAAAGAGTAGCCGAAGCCGCCAAACTTTTCGCAGATGCCGGAATTATCGTTATAGCTTCGTTTATTTCGCCTTTAATGAAGCACAGGCAGACGGCAAAAGAAATAATAGGTCCCGGCGATTTCATCGAAATATTTATAGACACTCCTTTTCACGAATGCGTTAATAGGGATGTTAAGGGCTGGTACAAAAGAGCGCTAAACGGAGAAATAGAAAGCTATACGGGCGTCGATTCTCCTTACGAAAAGCCGGAAAAGCCGGATATGCATATTAAAACTTGCGAAATAGATATTAATGAAGGGATTGCAAATATTATTTCAATTTTAAGATTAAAAACGAAACGATGATTTTTTATTGGTTAAAGAGGATTTATAATGGAACTCGGAAACAGCGAAAAAAATAAATTATATTCAGAGCATGACGGTGTGGAATATAAATATATGATACATGATAATTATATAGATATATCTAATAAAAATTCCGCTCCTTCAATTATAGCCGATTTAATAGCAGATAAATCGGTAGTGCTTGACGTAGGATGTTCATACGGCTTATTGGGAAAATGGCTAAAAATAAATAAAAATTGTGTCGTTTACGGCGTCGATAATGATATTGAGGTTTTAAATTTTGCAAAACAAAATTCTCAATATGACGACTTATTTTTAATGGATTTAGATAATACTGCTGGTAAGGATTTTGATAGATTTAATGAGCTTCAAGAAATTTTTGATTATATTGTTTTATCAGATGTTTTAGAGCATTTAAAAAATCCTGCTTACGCACTAAAATTGCTAACAAAAAAACTAAAACCATATTCGAATTTTTTAATAAGTATTCCAAATATTTCAAATATGGATATAGTTTTAAATTTAATAGAGGGGAAGTTTAATTACAATGAATTCGGCATTTTAGACAATTCTAATTTAAGGTTTTTTACCAAAAATTCATTTATAGACTGGATAGATTCTATAAATGATGGCAAAGTATTAAATGAATTTAAATTTCAATTAAACTTTATTGCAAATACTTCTTATATATCCGATTTTGTTAGGAAAATTATTTTAGAAAAACCGCTTTTATATAATTTATTAAAATCGTCAAACCCTGAACTAGATGTTCTGCAAAACATATTTTCTTTAACAAAAGTTAAAAAAGAAGATAGGATTTTCAATTCAAACAGAAAAGAAGACATAAAGCCCTTGGATAAAATATATTTTATACTCGATGAATTGATTAAAATTTCTAAAAATTATGAAAAAGATTTAGATGATATAGTCAAAATGTTTAGAGTAATAGATGAGCAAAATACATATGTGCTGCAGTCTATTGCAAATAAAAATGTTACCGAAAATGCTTATGGCGATAACATATATTCCCCTGTTCTTTTGCCAATAGAAGAAAATATCGATAGTATAGAAGAATTATTTTTTCCAAAATTCGACAATCCTGATGTATCAATTATTATATCCATACATAACAACTGGCCGTATACTTATAATTGCCTTAAATCAATTTTACGAAATACGCAGGATATTTCTTATGAGATAATTGTCGGCGATAATCAGTCAAGAGATGAAACGCCGCAATTGTTTAAAGAAAAAATAAAAAACGTAAATTATTACAGAAACGAAGAAGACTTAGGTTACTTAAGAAATTGCAATTATGCTTCTGCCTTTGCTAAAGGAAAATATTTATGCCTTCTCAATAACGATATTCAAGTTATGAGAGGATGGCTTAATGAAATGGTTAAATGTTTCCATACTTGGAAAGATGCCGGCATGGTAGGCTCTAAACTTATATTTCCGGATGGCAGATTACAAGAAGCTGGAGGCATAGTGTGGCGTGACGCATCGGCATGGAACTATGGAAGATTTTCAAATCCAAATGATTCGGAATATAACTTTGCCCGCGAAACCGACTATTGCACAGGAGCATCCATTTTAATAGAGAGGGAATTGTTTAATAAATTTGGAGGTTACGATAATATTTACATTCCGGCATATTATGAAGATACTGATTTAGCCTTCAAAGTCAGGTCTGTCGGCAGAAAAGTTATCTATAGTCCGTATTCTACGGTTGTGCATTTTGAAGGAATTACTCACGGGGTAAATATAAATGAAGGTGTAAAGACTTATCAGTTGAGGAATCAAATAATTTTTTACGAACGCTGGAAGTCGGTTCTTGAAAAACAACATTATGAACATGGAACTAACGTAATCCGCGCAAGGGACCGCGCGCACGATAAAACCGAAATTTTAATTGTCGACTGGGGAATACCGCAGCCTGATATGGATGCAGGTTCGCGGGCAATAATGTTCACTATTGAGTGTCTTATAGATATGGGCGCTATAGTTAAATTCTGGCCTGATAATTTATTGAAAAACGAAAAATATATAAGACAACTGCAGGATATAGGCGTTGAGGTGTTTTACGGTCCTAAATGGATTGGAAAATTTACAAGTTACATTAAAGAAATCGATTTAGACGTAATATTGCTTAGCCGTCCTAATATTGCAATTAGATATATAAACGATGTTAAACAATATAGCAAGGCTATGTCCATATTTTACGGCGTTGATTTGCATTATGAAAGATTTATGATGCAGTATGATATAGAAAAAGACCCCAAAATACTGGAAACGGCTAAAATTTTTCAGACAATAGAACGAGAATTGTGGTCAAAAAGCGATCTTGTCCTGTATCCGTCTATAGATGAAGCAAACGTAGTAAAATCTAAAAACGATAAAGTTAACGTTAAACCCGTGCAGTTATATTATTACGATAATTTTCCGCAAATAGACATTAATTCCTTAAAAAAACGTAAAGATATATTATTTGTAGCTGGATTTGCTCATTCGCCCAACGAAGATGCGGCATTATGGTTTGTTAAAGATATATTTCCTATAATTAAATATAATTTACCGGATGTTAGGTTATTTCTTGTAGGCTCCAATCCTACAGAAAAGGTCAAAGAATTAGAAGCCGACTATATTATCGTTACCGGATATGTAACGGACGAAAAGCTCGCAGAATTTTATAGCAATGTCAGAGTTGCGGTAGTGCCGTTAAGGTTTGGCGCAGGCGTAAAATCTAAGGTAACAGAAGCATTACGATACGCAATTCCTCTTGTTACGACTTCAATCGGTGCTCAAGGCCTTAAGGATTTAGATTCTGTTGCATTTGTTGCGGATACGCCGGAACAACTTGCCGATGGCGTAATTAAGTTGCTAAGATACGACGATTTGTGGGAAAATTATGCAAGAAAAGGTCAAGAATATGCTAAAGCCAATTTTTCAAAACAATCAATGATAGAAAGTTTAAAGCCGCTGTTTGAAAAAGCTACCTATAAACCTTGACCAACTTTTTCGGCTACGGCTAATTTTTTTAATTTTAAAAACAAAAATATGTTATAGTTTTATTAAATTAATAAAACAAAAATCAGATTGACACGAAATATCTAACACTTCCGTTTCTAGAATCAACATAGGTGAAACAAATAAATGGGTTGTTATAAAAATTTAAGGTAATTATGCAATTAAATAATTTCTTTAAGATTAGAATCATCGCCCCAGAAAGCCATAGGTTCGTAATCGGGGTAGGGATAATAGCCTAAATTCAGTTTAATATCGGCGTCTTTTTCTTTTATATAATTTTCGACAAGATTTCTTATAGATATAGGTTTTCCGCTGCAGCAATTTATTATGCCCGTTATTTTATTTTGAAAAGCGGCTTTTATAATATATTCCGATAATTTTTCTACGGGAAGATAATCTCTTAGCTGTTCCCCGCCTGACATATTGAATGCCTTTTCGTTATTTTTTATAGCCTCATCCAACTGCGATAAAAGACTTTTGGGTGACTGTCCATTCCCGTACACATAAAAAAGTCTTAGCCATTTTAAATCGAAATTATTTATTTTTTGAAGTTCTTGTAAAAACTGTCTAAGGCTGTCTTTGGCTACTGCATATGGAGTTATCGGATATGTTTCCATATCTTCGGATAAAGGACCATTTTTAATTCCATATTCAAAACAGGTTCCAGTAACAGTTAAATCTTTTAATCCTCCAAGTATCATATTTCTTATAAAAAAATAGTTTTCAAAAAGATTCCGTTCTATATGACTTATGTTTTTATAATCCGGAAGTCCGTCCCAAGCCAGATGTATCATTATATCCGGTCTTTTAAGCCTGTCGTAAACATCGGAATTTGTTTGCAATATATCGAACTCTATTATATTTACTTTTTTATCGTTAAACCATGTAAATTTTTTTGCTTTTTCGATATTTCGAGTAGTAGCTATTATATTTATGCCATTCTGATTGTTCCGGCAAAGATAGTCTATTATATGCGAGCCTATAAATCCCGTAGAACCTACGACAAGAACCTTCATAATTCCACGCCTTTGAAATCAGGTGAAATGAATTTATGATTTTTATCTTTTTCCGAAATTTCCGTTACTTCTAATGGCCATGAGATATTTAGAAATGGATCCATAAAGTTAAGTCCAGATTCATATTCTCTGTTGTAAAAATTTGTGTGTAAATATAAAAGTTCAACATTATCTTCTAATGTTTGAAAACCATGTGCAAAACCTTCTAATATTAAAAACATTTGTTTTAATTTGCCATCAAGAATTTCTCCATGCCATTGCAAGAACGTAGGAGAATCTTTTTTTATATCTATTGCAACGTCATAAACAGAACCTTTTAGACATATTACTATTTTAGTTTCTTGAAATGGCGGATATTGAAAATGCAAACCTCTAACAGTTCCTTTCTGTTTTGAGTAAGAATGATTAATATTCACTATAGGCTTGTTTAGCTCTAATTCTTTAAATTCATCCGTGCAAAATAATCTTTCAAAATGCCCTCTATTATCAGTTTTAGGTTTAGGTGTAATTAAATACAAACCTTTCAATTTTGTCGAAGTATAATTAAAATTAATCATATGTAAAATCATCTTTTTAGTAGCGTTAAAAATTTTTTAAATTTGCCTAAAGTAAAATTTATATCTTCTTCTGTAATTGTAGGCCATACCCCTATCCAGAAAGTAGAGTTCATTGCAGTATCGGTATTCGGTAGCATTTCATAATCGGATTTGTATAAATTAGTGGATTTTAATATGTCGGAATTTCTTATTCTGAGTTCTATTTCGCTGTTTAAAAAAGCAGGCTGTCTTAGTATGTTGCCGGCAAAAAGATGTCTTGTTCCAATACTGTTGGATTCAAGGAATTTGACTAAGTCTATTTTATTAAACGTCTGATTCTGTTTTACCGTTACAGGAAAACCGAACCATGAAGGTTCGGAATCGGGAAGATGTTCCGGCAGTATCAAATAATTTTCGATCCCTTTTATTTTTTTTAATCCTTTTAACATTATGCCAAAGTTTTCTTTCCTCTTTTCTATGAAAACAGGTAGTTTGTCTAACTGCGAAACGCCTATGGAAGCCTGCCAGTCGGTAATTTTAAGGTTGTATCCAAGATGCGAATAAACGTATTTGTGGTCGTAACCGGTCGGCAGGTTGCCGAATTGCCGGTTAAACCGGTTTTTGCAGGTATCGTCTTTACCCGGTTTACACCAGCAGTCTCTGCCCCAGTCGCGCAACGATAAAGCTATGGAGTATAATTCAGGGTCGTTCGTCATAACCGCTCCGCCTTCTCCCATAGTAATGTGATGGGCAGGGTAAAAACTAAGCGTAGATATGTGACCGAATGTTCCAGTGTAGCGTTCTTTAACCTTTGAGCCGAGAGCATCGCAATTGTCTTCAATAAGCCACAGATTATGTTTATCTGCAATCTTTAAGACTTTTTCGACGTCGAACGGATTGCCGAGGGTATGGGCTATAAATATAGCCTTGGTTTTTGAAGTTATGGATTCCTCTATTTGCGACGGGTCTATATTATACGTTCCTAATTGAATATCGATAAATACTGGAATTAACCCATTCTGTATTATAGGGGCTATAGTTGTCGGAAAACCTGCCGCTACGGTAATAACCTCGTCGCCCTTTTTAAGCCTTTTTTCATTTAACTTTGGAGATGTAAGGGCAGTAAGGGCAATAAGATTTGCGGAGGAGCCGGAATTTACTGTTAAAGCGTATTTTACATTTAGAAATTCAGACAGCTTTTTTTCGAATTCGTCGTTAAACCTTCCTGCAGTAAGCCACATATCGAGAGACGAGTCTATCATATTGTCCAAATCTTTTTCGTCTATGATTTTCCCGGATGCCGGTATATATTTTGTTTTAGATGTTTGAGTTTTTTGTTCCGAAAACATTTGTTGCGATTTAAAATAAAGCCTGGCGGATGCCTTCGTAAATTCTCTTAATACGATAGCTAATTTATTATTTTTGAGAGTCGCTATCCTGCCTTCAATTAATTGTCCGGCTATACTGCACACTCTGTCTGTAATTGCAATAGAATTTACCGGTAGTATGCCGTCCGCTATATCAAGCTCGCTTTCAATTAAAACTCCGTCTCTAGATTTATTCGAAGTAAGCGGAAAGTAGAGATAATCTGAATATTTGCTTTTATCTATTATCAAAATAGATCTTTTTTTGAAACCGGAAAAATCTGAATAAGGCACCATTGCTATACAAATGCTTCCGACTTCAATAGAATTATTTCTAATATGAGTAACTCTCATAACTTTTGATTTATCTCTTTTTTAGTCTTTCCGGCAGGCAATACGGATACGGAAGATGCGATATGAAAACCGTTCCATTCCTCGTTGTCTAATGGATTCCAGTTAAATATATCGATTAAATCTTGTTCGGTATAAGCTATTTTATTACGTTTTTTATTTATAGTTTCTTTGGGAACTTTAATATTATTTTTCATATTTTACCTCTTTTTAATTTTCGTTTATTTTACAAGTATTATTATATCACTTATAAAACCGATAAAATATAATAATTATTCCCCATCCCACACCTTCCATAAGGCGTTACCGGTTTCCCACATCTGGTTTAACTGGCTTTTATCTCTCTGGGTATCCATGCATTTCCACAAGCCTTTATGTTTATATGCAAGGAGATTGCTTTCCTTTGCAAGCTTTTCTAAAGGTTCACGTTCAAAAATCGTCATATCGTTTTTAATGTAGTCTATTATTTCCGGCTGCGCTACAAAAAACCCTCCGTTAATCCATGCGTTATCGCCCTTTGGCTTTTCGAGAAATTTTATTATTGCATCGGTATTTTGGTCGATGTCTAAAGAACCGAAGCGGCCTTCCGGCTGGACGGCGGTCATCGTCAGTAACTTTTTATGTTTTTTGTGAAATTTCAAGAGTTTTTCGATATTTACGTCGGATACGCCGTCGCCGTAGGTAAGAAAAAAAGGTTTATCGTCTATGTAGCTCTTAATCCTTTTTATTCTTCCGCCGGTCTGGGTGTTTAAACCGGTATCCACGAGCGTGATTTTCCAAGGTTCGGCTTTGCAGTTATGGACGTCGATAGAGTTATCGGATAAGTTTATGGTAACGTCGGACTGGTATAAAAAGTAGTTAGCGAAATATTCCCTTATCATATTTCCTTTGTATCCGAGGCATATAATAAACTCGTTGAAACCGTAGGATGAATATATTTTCATTATGTGCCACAGTATCGGCTTGCCGCCTATTTCTACCATAGGTTTAGGCCGCGTTTCGGTTTCTTCCGAGAGCCTCGTTCCGAGTCCGCCTGCAAGGATTACTGCTTTCATATTGAAAATATGATATATTAATTTTTATTATAAAATTTAAGACATTATCGTTAGAAGAATATTAACAATATCAAAAATATTTTTGTTATCGCATATAGGTATTATGTTATAATATTTAAAAAATAAATAAAAGAAAAAAATTAATGAATTTTTTATAAAATATAATATGGATACTAATATTTTAAGAGCAAAAACTATCGACTTATTCGGTCAGCCTAATACCGAAAAACAGAAGGTTAATTCCGCATTAAACAAGAAAGAAGCTCTTGAAGGAAAAGCTATAATAGAATCTTTTCCCCGCAGATTAGTTCTTGAACTTACTAATGCCTGCAATTTGCACTGTATTATGTGCGGAAGAGAGCAAATGAATTTTACCCCCAACTTTTTTGATATTAATTATTTAAAGCAAATTGAGCCTATACTGCATTATACGGAAGAAGTTACTTTATTCGGATGGGGAGAGCCGACTATACATCCAAAATTTAAAGAAATTATAAGCCTGCTAGATAAATATCCGGTAAGAAAATATTTTGTTACTAATGGAACGACTCTTAGTAAAATTCAAGATATATTATTTGACTTTAAAGTAGATATTATGGCCGTTAGCCTTGACGGGGCAACCGAAACTACTAACAATAAAATTCGGCGCGGTTCTAATTTTGCTAAAATTATTTCTTCGTTAAAAGATATAACTGAAATAAAGAAAAAGAATGAATTTAATTATCCCTATATAAATTTCGTCACGACTCTTATGAAATCAAACCTGCATGAATTGCCTGATATGATTAATCTGGCCGCGGATATCGGCATAGAAGAGATTAAAGTGGTTTATCTTACTTCTTTTAATAAAGAGCTTGAAGACGAAGTGTTATTAGGCAGCGTGGATGAAATAAAAAAAGTATTTGAAGAAACGATAAAAAGAGGCAAGCTGTTTGGAATTAAGGTTAAATTACCGTATATACCAGGAGAAGATATTGCAGGAGAAAAATTACATAAAGATTGTTTTGTCGGTTGGCGTGATTTTTTTATAGGAAGCGACGGTTACGTAAGGCCATGCCAGTCTAATGCAAAAAGATTTTTTCACGTATCTAAATATACCGAATTTAAGGAATCTTGGAATGCTCCAGAGATAGTTGAATTTAGACAAACAGTAAACGATGAAAATAAAATGTCAGACGAATGCAAAAGATGCTATCAGTCCTCTTTTGCCAACTGGAATAAAAAAACGTCGTTTTTGCAAATAGATCAGAAATTTGCGCCGGAATGGGAAAGAAGCACTACTTTTATATTAGCGCCTGGTCTTAAAGAATAATGTCGAATAATAGGGACAGATTTATTTATTCTCTTACTCCCGCCCGCGTTTGATGGTTTTTACATTTTTACAAATGATTTATCTCTTTTTAGGAGACCGTTTAAAATTCCGTGTCAGTCTGGTATAATCTAATATTATACAAGGAGACTGACAGATGAAACAAAGAACCGAATCTATTTTCCAAGAACTTAAGAAAAATTCCGCATTCGACTTTAACCA
>JAKAKF010000090.1 GCA_021813595.1 bacterium | reverse complement strand
TGAATATATTTTCCTTCTATGCGTTCATAGCTCAGTTGGATAGAGCAACAGCCTTCTAAGCTGTGGGTCGCAGGTTCGAATCCTGCTGGACGCACCATTAAAATCAAGACTTTGCGGTAGATTAAAAATAGTTAATTTTTTTAGATTGTGGCCGTTTTTGTGGTCAAAAGATTTTTCAAATTCCAACTCTTTATCTTTAATCTCTTTAAGTAATTTGATTTAAAGTCCTTTTTTTCAGAGATAATATTTAATAATACTTTTGCTATTTTTATAATTATAAATAGCATTTTTTTATTGCGGGTGAGTGTGCTATTAATATATATGACTACGCAGATGACGAAAAGGTATAGCCATTTAGTTTCTGATACTTTAAAAAAGGCCGTTGACGATGTGAGGGGAAGAGAATCATGGTTAAAGTGATTATTGAAAGCAATCATATTTTTGTTTGGAATTATATTATTGAATGGATTGCAGCTTTTGCTACAGTTGCTATGACTATTATTTATTTTGTTTTTATGCGGAGACAAAATAAAATAATTGAGCATCAGTTATTCTTACCTATTAAAATCAAACATACCGAAACAATCAAAGAACACGTCATACCCAGTTTATTAGCTATCATTAATGATATGCCTTTATTCCCTCCTAATCCAACTATTAAAGAGTTAGATGGTATTTATAAAATTGAAATACAGAAAGAGATTCGATATTCTAAAGCAAATCTTTTTATCGATTATTACAAAGATTACAAAAACATGGATTCTTTGGTTGAAAATAGATCAATATACAATACTTTATATAAAGACTTTATTGAAAACCATATAGTTAAAAATAAAAAAAAAGATTTTGATAATAACTTGTCCAAATTAATATTCAAAAATAATGAATATTATAATGAAATGGTTAAAATCCAGAGAGAATTCAAGCTATTAGGCGAGAAAATAATTGAAAGAATCAGCAAAAAAGTTATTAACAACACGATGACGGGAAATAATAAATCGGTCATTGAAAATATATATTGTTTATTGTTAAGTTATTTTAAAATCGACACAAATAATGAATGCAATACATTTAAAGGTTTTAAAAATGTGAATCAAATTTTTATTGAAACAAATAACGGAAATTTTAATACAGATTGTTCACATAAACTTATGTTTCAAAACGAATCGCAGCTTCTTAATATCGCTTATGGAACCAACAAAGAAATGGAAAACTTAAAAAATCTTACCGCAGAGGTTTTGCTAAACGATACTCTTAAATTTTCATCTTTAAATATAAATAAATATAAAAAAGAAATCGAAAATTTCAAAACATTTCTCATTAAAATATTAGATTATACGGACAGTTTTCCAATTTTTAAGGAAAACTGTCCGTATAATATATATTAGCAGATAGAAATTATAATATATAGAATCGCACTATAAGTTATGCAAGGTTTTACTACTTACAAATTTAGGATTTTATATTTTAAGAATTATTTTTAGAATCAATATAATGAACTATTTAATTTATCGTAATCGTTTTGTAATATTTTATAAAAATTTTCCCAATTATCCCACATAGCTTGATCTATTAAATTATATGGTACTTTAAGTGTTTGATAAGATTCTTTTTCAAAATCTATCCCATTATTATATAATTCGTTAAATTTGATGATAAAATATTTTATCAGTAAAAAATTTAAATTATTCTTATTGTCATCAATATTTATCATTTCTTTTTTAGTTTCTGTTTCTACAAGATGTCTTTTAATAGATATAATCTCTTTTATCTTATTAAAATTTGTAGATTCATTTAAAATTTTATTTTCCGAAATTGCAGTATGCACCGGTAATAATGCTAATAAATTCCGTTTTATAGATTCTTCAACGTTTATATTTGGAATTGGGATAGGTTTTATGTACAAAAGAGACAATGTGATAAAATCATCTTTTTCTTTTATCATTTTTATATAGTTTAATTTATATTTTGCCTCAAGCAAATGCCCTATCAATGGACTATAAAATTCGTCCAACTTTTTTAAAGATAATTTAAATCGACGATATTTTTGATTTTCTTTTATAGTAGCGTAAACAAAATATAGCGTAACCAAGGCAAGAACGAAGGTAGCAATAGCAGTTAGCATGATTTTACTCCGTTATGATCTTTATTATTTTAGATATTTCTTTTTCTATGGTTAGCTTCGTTGTATATTCAATGTTCCATCATTCCTGAATTAAATATATACCTAATAGTTTTTATATTAATCGCTGTAATCTTTTTTAATTAGATTTTTATATAGTAAAATATCATTATAATTTCCAATTTTTCAATACTTAAATGCCAGATTTAGTTCGATTGTGTTCTTTGCATAGCATTTGGCAATTATCCGCAATCGTTTTCCCACCCTCGTGCCAGGGCGTGATGTGGTCAGCTTCCATTTCTTCAATATCCCACTTCTGTTTTTCTTTCTTTTCTTTTTTACACCACGGGCAAACACCTTTTTGTCGCTCATACGCTTCGCGCTTCATTTTGTCGGTAAAGGCACGGATAGAAAGGTATCTCTCTTGTCCTGTCAAAACATACGGATAAATACCTGATTTTTTGGTTACATCTTCGTCCTGCATCAGCTCCTTAACCTTAGTTTCCAATTTCGCGGCGTTTAATTTCTCGCCTTTGAATTGGTTATATAGTTCGCCCCAATTCACGCTTGCCATTTCTTTTCTATAATTCGAGAACGTTTTACGCACCCAAGCGATAACAGCTTGGAAGTAATCCCACAGTTCATTAGCGTTTTTATCGTGTTGGTGCTTAGCCATATAATCTTCTATTTTCCCGTCATTTATCCAAGAGAGCACAGTTTCTAAATAATCTTGTCGTATTGGCGAACCGCTAACTAATTGTCCGTCGTCGTTTGCTAAGAGATATGCCGCACAGTTTGATTTGCTAAATTTCAATTTAGCGTCGTAGAGCCACGGCCCGGTATAAACTGCGTTGCGAATTTCTTGATTCGTCAATTTCTCTCCAGCAATATTGATAATCGTAAACCAGTCTAGCCGTTCTTTGTCCGTACCTTCGCAGAAATAAATCATCAGTTCATAATCCAAAATTTTATCCTGTTCTTCTTTGGTTAAATTATGAAAAAAGCGGTCGTTTAAAGAAAAATCTCCATAAACATATTGCCCAATGCTGATAGTGCGCTGTTGGCCGTCTAAAACTTCGTAACCGCCGTCTTCTCTAATCATCCAATACATCACATTTAGCGGAAAGCTGTTTTTGATAGTTTCAATTACGGCGTTGCGTTGCTTTTCCTTGTACACAAACTCGCGCTGATATTTCGGACGAATATTAAGTTTGCCGCCATAAGCCACAACACCTTCTTCTGCGCTGTCTTTGTAGTCGGCAATCACTTCACGAATCTTAATTTTATGTAACTCAATTTTCATATCATTTTTTTACTTTTTTATTTTTAATTAAAATGCGGGCATAGATTTCCTGGCCGTCTATTGTAAATCTCTTTCCGTAATTTGGATTATCTTTGACATATCTATCAATGCCAATAATTTCAAACTGCTTTGGGTTGTATTTATCAACAAATGTAATTGGAACACCCATTACACCTACATAGTCCATAGGAATATCACTGTATCTATTTACGTTGATAGCATTATAGTCATCATATTTGGGGTATTCTTTCGGATTATATTTTTTATATAAAGTCAGTTCTTCATGGCGCTTTGCAGTATCAAGATTGGTAAACCACAAAATTCTTCCCATGCTGAAATATTTCACACCATTTACGATTTTCTTTCTTGATTCTGTTGGTATATCGTAGTCTATCGGAACCTGAAACCACTTTGTGCCACCATTATCGTAGCCAAGCCATATTTTATTTTCTTTAATATGGCCAAAAATTTCTTTATATGTGATAGCGTTCTGATCACCAAGAATCAAAAACTTTTTATCATACTCAATAAGTTGTGCAACATATTCACGAAATAGAGAAAATGGAGGATTTGTCACAACTATATCGGATTGCTTGAGCAATTCGATACATTCGTCGCTACGAAAATCACCGCTGCCGCGCAAAGGGGTTGCGATGTTTTTGTCATGCTTGAGCAGATACTTAACGTCATCAAGATTTATTGCTCCATCTTTGTCGATATCAGGCACTTCTTCGATTTCAATTTTGAGCGGTTGTTTGCCTTTTGATCCAGCCACCTCAAATAGTGGTAATTGTCCTCCAACAATCGGTGAACCGCTGTAGCTTGTAGTAATAAGCTTCCTCAGTCCAAGAGCATTGAAGTTGGATGCAAAGTATTTAAAAAAGTTGCTTTCATATGGATCATCGCAATTGCAATAAACTACTTTTCCGCGAAATTGGCTCTTGTAATGCTTCAATTCCTTTTCAATATCAACAAGCTGAGTGTAAAACTCGTCTTTCTTTGCTATGCCCGCCTTATTGAGTCCTATGTTTAGAGATTTAGCCATAACTATTTCTAATTAGCCCTCTTATAAATCAGAGCTTTTTTCAAGCCCCCGCTTCTATAAGCGGTAGTTGGTTGACTTATTGAATATAACAATTTATTCTTCTATTCAAAAAATTTTAGCTACTATAATTATAAATTTAAAACCTCATCATGGCCTCTAACTTTATCCCGTTAAGCACATACACGAATACCGTCCCAACGTAAGCTCCAGTCTTTGCTATTATTCTGTATCCGTAATAATTCGCAGTCGCTTTGCCGTATTGCCTTGCTTCCGCTATTACATTATTTATAACAGGTTTTATTCCATTTGGCAAGTTATCCCACCCGGCCATATTGGTATTTTTAACCTCTGCAATATTACCGCCGCATATCTTATAATTTTCGACAGCCCAGTATGCCGGTTTCGGAAAGCCCTGCGTGCGTCTTATTATGCTTATTAGCTTGCACCCTGACATAGTCGTCGTTATAGGCAAAGCGTTATAGGTATAAGCTACAGACGCATAAGTATAAGGACTATTTGAATTATACACCCGCATCGCAAGCTTGTTAAAGTTAGAGTCTGACTGGTTGTAAGGGATATTAAAAATGCCGAAAGCAAAAACTTTATTTGCAGAAAACAAAATAAATGCAAATATAAATATCTTTATTATGATTTTATTCATCAAACTCTTTTCATTTGAGCTATTATTTGATTGGCAAGGCTTCTTTTGTCTATTAAATAATTATCCCACTTATTAGACTCTTTTTTCTTTCGTCCGGCAACAAATCCGAGAGATTTTCCGCCGTCAAGTTTATTGGCTAATTTAATAAAATCCGGAGCAGGAACAAACCAGATATAATCCCATAAGTCGCCTTCTTCCGTATCGAAAAAGCAAAAAATAACCGCCATTGAATAATTATCCGAAATAGAAGAAGTTTTAACGTTAGCCGTAAAAATCTTATCGGGATTATCACCGAAACGGCTTTTAATTTGAATATACATCGTCTTTAAACTGCCTTTTTCTTTTACGATTAAATCTATACCTTCATCGTCAGAAATAGGTTTATAGCATGACAATGTCGTATCTCCGTAAAGCATTATAAGTTCCGCAATTCTGGCTTCGGCTATATCGCCTTTTTGTTTTGTCGAAACGTCTTTTGAAATTTTATAGATATTTTCGGACTTCTTTGTTTCTTTAATGCTTAAATCTTTAAAATTTTCGTTTAAACCGAAAACAGAAGGATCAACTTTAACAAAACGTGATTTTTCTTTCTTAGAATTTACATCGACGACAAGCTGGGCATTCATTGTGGCTTCGGGTGTTTTACCAGCGGTTTTAAGCCAACCCTTTTTAAGAGCTATTTTTGTAATTTCTTTGCTATGCAAAGGCTTGCCGGCTTCTTTCAATATTTGAAACGCAATGTCTTTAAATGAACTCATGATTAAAATTTCCCGTTAAAAAATTCAGTCAAACTATTTATCTTATTCTCAGGCTCCGGCAGATTAAAATCTCCGTAACCTCTATTGAGCCAATAAGCGTTGCATTCCGGACAGTTTAATTCTATATGGTGAATTACCGTATTATAATCGTCTATGAAATATTTTATTCCAAGTTCGGAAATAATTCTATGCTTTTCTTTCGTATCGGCATGATATAGGGAATGTCTTTGCCTAATACTTTTAATACGTTTAATTTCCTTAAATGCAAAGTTTCTTTCGGGCTTGCCGTTATAAAGCATTTGATACCCTTAATATGATGCTTTAGATTCAGGACCTCGTCAAAAACTTCCATATCGGAAAAGTCAATTCTTGAATTGATTAAGGATACCTGATCCGCCGTAATCTCGTATCTATCCGCCATATTGTAAATTTCAGGACGCTTGATTGAAATATTTAGACCGAGTTCGGCGGCTTTCTTACGGAAAGTTTTCTCGTAGTCGAATATAACGCCGTCTAAGTCTAATGCGGTTTTATTTAACATTAATGTTTCTCTAATATTTTATTTAAATTCGGCGTTAATTTCTCAAAAAATCTTTGGTTTTCAAAATTAGATAAAATTAAAATTTCCGCTCGGTTCAATTATGTTTTGGAATTTGCAATTTAGTTTCAATAACTCTTGCATCTTAAAGTTGATTCTTCTAATGAAAGTTTTTCCCCTGCTTGCTAATTGGAACGATACTATCTATGTCTTTAATAAATTCGTTTATCGCTTTTTCGCATAAATCGCAAAATTCATTAATGTAAATATAATAAATTTTCTCGGTTTTAATTGTCTTTTCTTGAAACGGTCCACCATATCCCCTATTGCTTATATTCATGCTTGTATTTTTCCCGATGACGCTATTATGGACCAACAGCGAACGAAATTTTGCATATAATGCCTCAATACAATCACCGCTTAAATCTTGATTGAAATATTTACTGTTTAAAATTTTAAAATGTTCAGATCCTGTACCTTTAATTAAAGTAGGTTTTGAATCAATAGTTATTTCAATATTTTTATTTCCACGAAAATAACTGCCGATAGAATCAACAATAGAAAATAATAAAATTGCTGCTGGGAAACCTAGGCATCCTCCGGTTTTAAACTTTCCCCATACATCGCAATCTTTTCTGTATTCAGCGCAAAATTTTGCGGCATATAATAATTCTGACAAGGATTCTTTTAGCATGCTTGCTGTAGTGGAATGAATCGCCATTTATTTTTTTCCTATAATGTCCGTATAAGATTAAAAATCATCTACATATTGAATCCCATTTTAAATCTAATTCTAAAGGCATACCCGTAGGATATTGAAGCGGAATATTGTTGCACCATTGAACTATCTGCTCTCTATCTCCAATCCAATTATTTTCATCGGACTGCATTTGTTTAATATTGGATTCCGCCTGATTTTGCAATGCACTGTCATTGGTATTTCTAATAACATATCGAAGAAATGAAATATACCCGCTTGTAAGACTTAAAAGCGTGGATATATTATTTAATGTGTTGGGCTCTATATTATTTATATCGTTATTTATAGTATCTGTTCTACTGTTAAATTCACTTATTAATTTACTATTATTATTGTCCGTTTTAGTATGGATTGTCGTTTTAGCGTTTTTTTTATTGCCTAACGACTCAAGATATTCTGCTATAGCGTTTACATCTTCAGACGACATGTTTTCGTGGCTGGGCATAATAGCCATATATGTTTTACCGTTTAATACAACAGTGCTTCCTGGCGCAAAATGAGCAGAAGGATTTACAATCTGGGTTTTAATCCAAGAAAGGCTCCTTCTACTCCCTATATGCGAAAGACTTGGTCCAACCGAACCGCCATTTCCGTTAATGACATGACATGCTATACACCCTTTTCTTTCAAAAAGCGAAGAACCTGAAACAGCGTAAGCAGATATTGAATACAACAATATCGTTAAAAAAGCAATAAACATTAATACATACTTTTTTTGTTTTAATATAAATAATCGCGACATAATGCCCCCTATTTTTATAGTCCGCAATGCGGACGGTTAAATAAGAATATTATTTGCTTTACCTATCGCTTCCGTCAAATCCTTATTTGAATATTTAAGATATATCAGCGTATTACTAATATTACTATGCCCTAAAAAGTTTTTCAACAGCATTATATTCATGCCGCTATCCAATAAATGCACGGCTCTTGTATGCCTTAAAGCGTGGGGATGCGCTTTGTCTAAATAAGCTTTGCCGAGAACCTTTTCGGTATTATATTTAATAATATAAGAAATACTTTTTCTGGCTATCGCCGGACCGCCGGTTTTTTTAGACAAGATAAAATCATTATCGTTTAATTTATGCGATATACGGTGATTTAAGATTAAAGTCATAAGTTTGTCGGATATTTTCAAATAACGGAATGTTTTGTTAGTTTTTCGTTGTTTTAGCGTTAACACTTTAACCCGGCCGGTTCCCGCTTCCACGTCAGAAAACTTCAAAGCTCTTGCCTCTTCGACCCTGGCGCCGGTTTCGTACATTATCAAGATTGCAAGTTTATGGAAGTCGTTTGCGGTTCCTTCGAGCAGGGCTTTCAATTGTTCGGCGGAATAAAAAACGATATTGTCGTTTTCGTAATAATTGTTTCCTTTTAATTCCGTCCGGACGAGCTTGGTCTTACCGCCGGATTTTTGAATTTCGTTTACTACTATAATTTCGTTCATTTCTATCCTCCAAAATTCCTAATATCCTTAAATATTATTATAGGATATTTTTTAAGATAAATTAACTTGAAAAGTATATTTTTAATCCGTTTTTTTATCGGAATATTATAATTCTATCCGAAAATAATACATAGTAGGATAGACGTCACTCTGAAACTTCGCTATGCTCTATATACCGATAACCAACTAATAAGGGGGAATGATGATTTTTCTGTATTTATCGCTTATAACGCTGTCGCTGTTTATTTTAATTTACGTCTTTGAATATTTTTACCATATAGAAAACTTTTATATCTGCGCAGTCGATTTCGAAAAACGCAAAGTAAGGTTTGTATCTAAAAACGAAAGTTCTATAGATATAAAAATGAAAGCGATATCTAAAAATCCCGCGAAATTAAAATTTTCAAAAAAAGACAAATGCCTGGCGTTTGTCGGTAAAAGAAAAAAACATGCTTTTTTAATTTTGTACGGCAATAATTTTAAATTCATTATTAATTATGGTAAAAAATAAATTATTTAGGCTGACTCTTATCTATTTTATCTTGAAATTTAATTAAAGTATCATTTAAACCCTTTTTTATTATGCTCTCGATAGTTATTTTTTTATCTTTTTTCTTTAATTTGATATATCTTTCATGCAAGTCATTATCGAGTTTAAAATTTATTTTTATTTTTGATTTCATATCTCCCCCTTTAATTTAAACGTTTTCTTTAATTAATTGGATAATGAATTCTTTAATCGTCATATCGCCTTCGGCCGCTTTTATTTTTAGTTTCTTGTGCAAATCAGCAGGAATTTGAAGCCCTAACCCTTTGGTCTTTTCCTTTTCTATTTGTTTTAAAATTTTTTCTTTTTCGTTATCCTGGAATCTGTCGAGAGCGTTTTGCCCGGAAGGCCTATCTATTTTCATATTATCCTCTTATTTTTATTTTATTTGCGATAAATTCTATTTCCGCTTTGGCCGGACCGTCTTCTGTATCAAAAACAGTTATACCGTTCATCGCGGATTTTAAGTAGCTCTGGCGAAACGCAACGTCCATTATATTAATGTCTTTTTTTATTTCTATAGATTCTAAAGCTTCTTTAATTTCTTGGTTCATTTTGGCATTGCGTATAATTTTGTTATGGACAAACAAAACGTCAAAGTTTTTATTTATCATATTAACCATGTCTACGAGACTTGAAAGACCCCAGACGTCGAACGCCGAACTTGCTACTGGTATTACAAGACAATCAGCAAGTTTCAGGCTTGTAATAAAAAACTGGCTCATTGCCGGAGGATTGTCTATTATAATGTAATTAAATTCATCCTTTTTTGTTTCTGTTTCAAGAGTTTTTGGATTATCGATAGGAACTACATCGAATGATTTATCTTTTTTAATACAATACCAATCGTACGCAGTTCTTTGCGGATCGGCGTCGTAAAGAATTACTTTGCCGTTTTTCGATAGGCATTTTGCGATATTAATTGCAATTGTAGTTTTTCCGACTCCGCCTTTTGAATTTTGAACAGATATAATCATACTATACCTCTTTTTAGTTTTCAAGTAAACTAATAAAATATTTTACAAGTTTACAAGTTATTAATTTTTATTGTTAATTATATCACAAGTAAAATAGTTTGCAAGTAATTAAGTAAAATATATTTTTAGTAAACTTTTTTAGATGAGACTCGAACATTCTTCAACGACGAATTTAAGCGACCAAATTGCGCAATTAAGCAAAGAATCGGTAACGACGACCATGATTTTATCGGTTCCGTCATCGTCCTCCAAATCTGAGTCGATTATATTTGTCATAAAAAGGCCTTTTCTAATTTCTTTAATTTTTTTCATCAATTCTTCATTAGTGCCGCGCAGTGTTATTGCTTGCGTGCAACTTAAAACTATAGTTGCTAAGATTTGGTTTTCTTGATCTTCTGTGTTCATCTTTACCTCCAGAAATTAAAATTAGTTTAAATTAATATCTATATATGTATAGCGAAGTTAATTTAAAACCTACCGATGTTTTAACGAAACCTCCTGCCCCGCTTACACGGGGGCTTTTAAATTATGACTTCGATAAACAATTTATTCTTTCCCCTTTATATTTTTCCCCTTAATAATGCTTTTTATAATGCTTTTCCAAAGCTTTCATTAACTATAAAGCAATAAAATGCTTCTTTTTCACAAATGCAATCCGCCGCTCCGGGCTTGCCCGCCTTAAATGTTAATTAAAAATCTATATGCAATCGGGCAAGCAAGGCGGTCTATATTGCAATAAATTAAAAACAAACTGATGACAAAATCCGAGCCTTTTTCTTTCTTTGGGGGTTTGGGGGGCTTTCTTTCTTATTTCTGCGGTGAGAAAACGAAAGAAAGCCCCCCAAAATAAAAGTTTTTGAAAAGGGGTCAGGGGAAAAACTTTTTTCAAAAAGTTTTGCCCCTGCTCTAATAAATAATTACAACGGGGCGGGCGGCCTTTGCTTTTTGCGCCCGCCCCTGCTTCTGTCGGAGCGTAGCGGAGACTCCAATGCTTTTAATAAGTAGTTATTCAAAGCTTGCTGGGTTCGGGATTGAAGGGA
>JAKAKF010000122.1 GCA_021813595.1 bacterium | reverse complement strand
ACATATTTGTTAAATTTAATTTCATTAAAATTTAATCAGGGGGTTTTTGGACATGAATGTCTTTGACGAAGCTATGATTTTTGGAATCATTGCCGGTCTCATTGCCGTTATATACAGCGTAGCGGTGACGATATGGGCTCTTAAGCACGACGAAGGTTCCGAGAAAATGAAGCAGATTGCAAAAGCTATTCAGGAAGGCGCAACGGCTTTTCTAAACAGGCAGTACAGAACCGTCGCCATCGTGGGAATTATTATTTTTGCTTTAATACTTATCGGCGGTTATTGGATACCGCAGTTTGGAATTTTAACGGCTTCCGGTTTTTTACTAGGAGCAGTTTTATCGGCTTTAGCCGGTTATCTCGGAATGTTTAACGCCGTAAGGGCAAATATCAGAACCGCGCAGATAGCTCATAAAGGAGTCAAACCTGCGTTGAAGTTTGCGTTTAAAGGAGGTTCGGTTACCGGTTTAATGGTTCTCGGACTGGGCGTTTTAGGAATATCGGTCTTCATGCTCATAGGCCATTCGGTAAGCGGCCTTGACGGAGTAATAAATTCGTTAATAGGTTTTGCGTTCGGGTGCAGTCTTATATCGGTTTTTGCAAGGCTGGGCGGCGGTATTTATACTAAAGCCGCAGATGTCGGCGCCGATTTAGTAGGAAAAGTCGAAGCGGGTATACCCGAAGACGACCCGAGAAACCCCGCAGTTATAGCGGACCAGGTAGGCGACAACGTCGGCGACTGCGCAGGTATGGCGGCGGACGTATTCGAAACATTCGCAGTAACTATCATAGCTTCAATATTATTGGCTTATTCAGCTTTCAGAGGACACGGTTACGGCGAAACGGCATTAATGAAGGCCATACTTTATCCGCTTTTGCTTGGCGGTATAGCGGTATTTACTTCTATAGCAGGCGTTTTTTTCGTAAGCGCTCCCACAAAAGAAAAGATTATGCAGGGATTATATAAAGGATTATTTGCAACGGGAATTATTTCCGCCGTAGTATATTATTTTTTCACGATGCGCTTTATGAACGGAGTCGGAGATCATTCGGCAATGGATTATTATTATTCGGCATTGGTAGGTTTGGTATTAACCGGACTCATAATAGTCATCACCGATTATTTTACCTCGACGAGCTTTTCGCCGGTAAAATCCATAGCTAAGGCTTCTACGACAGGCCACGGAACAAATATTATCGCGGGACTTGCCGTCGGACAGATGTCAACTGCGCTTCCGGTTATCGCAATCGCTTTCGGTATTTTGCTTTCTTATCATTTTGCAGGTTTTTACGGCGTCGCGGTTGCCGCTTCCAGTATGCTCTCTATGGCGGGAATGGTAATAGCGGTCGATTCGTTCGGGCCTATTACCGATAATGCAGGGGGTATAGCCGAAATGAGTGAACTCCCGGAAGACGTCAGGGAAACAACCGATGCTCTTGATGCTGTAGGCAATACTACTAAAGCCGTAACGAAAGGATATGCTATCGGCTCGGCTGCTCTTGCCGCGATAGTTCTTTTCGGGGAATATTCCGATTTAATTCAAGAAGGTTTGAATAAAGTCGGACTTCCGAATTTATCCTTTTCGATAGCACAACCTAACGTTTTAATCGGATTATTTTTAGGCGCAATGCTTCCGTACATTTTTGCTTCCCTTGCGATGAAATCTGTCGGAAAAGCTGCAGGCGACATAGTAGTCGAGGTCAGAAGGCAGTTTAAAGAAATTCCAGGCATTATGGAAGGTACAGGCAAGCCGGAATACGGCAAATGCGTCGATATAGTCACAAAGTCTTCGCTGAGAGAAATGATACTGCCGGCGTTTATTCCAATTGCAGGCCCGATAGTTTTCGGTCTCACGATGGGACCGCAGGTTCTCGGCGGGATTTTATTGGGAACTATAATATCCGGACTTTTTGTCGCTATCTCTATGACGAGCGGGGGTGCGGCATGGGATAACGCAAAAAAATTAATAGAAAAAGGATTCGAGTATAACGGGCAGACTTACCGCAAAGGCAGTGAAGCCCATAAGGCGGCAGTAACAGGCGATACAGTCGGAGATCCTTATAAAGATACGGCTGGTCCGGCAATTAACCCGATGATTAAGGTCGTTAATATTTTCACGATTTTAATCATTCCGATAGTGTTGTTGCTGTGGAGCTGATTAACTAAGATTAAAAGAACAAGTAAAAAGGGTGTCAGGTTTAAAACCTGACACCCTTTTTAAAAATAAACCAGCCTCTCTTTTTAAGATATATTCTTCTTTAAATATCTATCCTTTTCTCTTTTTGATTTAAAAAAAGATTTAAGCAGCATAGAGGATTCTTCTTCCATAATGCCATGAACGATTTCTATTTTACCTTCCAGGATAGAACCGGATAAACCTCCTTTAGGGTCGATAGTTCCGTAAACCAACTTTGATATTCTCGATAAGATAATTGCGCCGCAGCACATAATACATGGCTCTAAGGTAACATACAATTTGCATCCGTCAAGCCTCCAATTTTCCAGTTTTTTCTGAGCGGCTAAAATTACCCTTATTTCCGCATGCATTATGCATGAGCCGTCTTTTTCAACTGAGTTGAAACTTGAAGCGATTATTTCGTCTCTGCCGCTTACTATAACGGCTCCTACAGGCACCTCATCCGCATTAAGAGCGTTCTTGGCTTCCTCCAAAGCTAAATTCATAAAATAATTATCGTCGTATTGCATTCATTTATTTTAAATTATTTATTAAAAATTAATTACATATTTCTTAAAAAGATTTTGATTTCTTTTATATCGTCTAAACAAATTTTATTTAAAATATTTGCTTTATGCGTTTTAAAGGTGTTTTTTGTAATATTTAAGATTTTTTCTATTTCGGAAGGAGCGTATCCTTCTTTAAGCAATCTGCAAATTTCGAATTCTTTTTCAGATAGATTATAGCGTATCCTCCTTTTTAACTTCATAAAATCATCAGGTATGACCTCTTCGCATGTTATGGCAACAAGGCTTGATTCAGAGCGGGTTCCTTCCAAACGATAGCCTTTCATCATTATGCTTATGCCGGAGGATGAAGTATATATCTTCGATGGCAAGGCGTTGCAATTATACCCTTCATTTAAAAATACATTTCTCGTAACTGTGTTAACATAACGGATAAGTTCGCGCAGTTGCTTTTCCTCAATAGATTCGTATCCAAGATTCTCCAGCAAGCCTATCTGAAAAAACATATTTTTTGCGGCATCGTTCATACCGTCTATCTCGCCTTTAGCATTTATTAACAACAACCCAATCTCGCTTTCCTGCAATCTGACTATAGGTTTGTCCGAGTCCAGGCAGCGGTTAAAACTTTCGCATACCCTTTCCGACTTTGATATTCCGTAAGCAATATAAGGGGCTACGCTTTCCATAAAAAGGGCATCCTCCTTAGTAAACGGCGGCATATCTTTTGCTCTAAACAAGGGGAATTCGCCTACGCATTCCCCCTTAATCCTTAAAACAGTAAGCAAAAAGGAATATATACCCACGGGTTTATATAATTCGTTATAAATATAGCTGTTATTAAAATTTGGGTGCCTAACTTCCTCGAATGTAAGTACCGTTTTGTTAAACAAAACAACGTCGGTATAGGAAAGTACCCCGCATTCTTCGAAGGTCATTCCGAAACACCTGTTATATAGAGGCCCGAATTTTGAAAAATCAATATCTTTCCAGATAAATTTTGTTCCGAATTTATTAAGAATCATCACTTTAACATTGCTGTTTAATATTGCTAATCCAACAAGGTCAAAAATTAAATCGACATAACGGCTGACAGGCAGAGGCATAAAAGAAAGCCTTTTTATGCGC
This sequence comes from bacterium, assembly GCA_021813595.1. The sequence continues at coordinate 7,508 of JAKAKF010000122.1, read as the reverse complement.
TTGATAATATTTAATTTATTGGATAAAGAAACAAAATTATAACGCATAGGATTTATATATTTGATTTAAAATGATACCGTTAAAAACCGAAAGAAATAAATCGGTACAATTTTTATATCATTAGAAAGATAATATCTATCGCCATTTTAGGGTGATACAAAATAATTTTAATTTTAAGATATAATTAAAATTATAAAATAAAAAATTGTATTGCACTTTAAATAATTATAGAATAAAATGCAGTAAAAAGGCAAAAATATTTGAAGATATGATAATATCGTTAACAGATATAATTTGGGAGGAGCAGTTTTATGAATAAAAAAATTCGCTTTATTTTTTTAGTTTTAACCGTAATTGCTTTTATTCCGGTTTTATCAGGCTGTAAGGGCGGAAGCACTTCATCGTCTTCGGCATCGTCATCGGCTGTCAAAACCCCGGCAACAATTAATAAACTATCGCCCGGTTTATGGAAGATGAAAATGCATACTGATATCAAAATGCCGTCTATTGCGGGCAGGCCGGCAATAGACCATTCGGCAGTAACCGTAATGAAAGAATGTATAAAACCGGATTCCAAACAGACAAAATCTTACATGATGAAACCTAAAAATTTTCAATGCAGCCATGTCGGGGAGCATATCGATATGGACGGCACAATCCACTGGTCTATGCAGTGCAAAGGTCCGAATATGACTCTTGCAAGCAAGGGTAGGACTAAAATTTCGTCTGACAGTTTTACGAGCCATGCGACGGCGACCCAGACCTCTTTGCAATCTGGTTTTACGGTAAAATCAACTATAGATACTGTCGGAAAGCGCTTAAGCAGTAAATGCCCGGCAAAATCTTAAAGGCGTTTTTTATTTTGAAATAAATTAAACGATTTTCCATTCCAAAATTGCCGATAGAAATCTTTAAAATGGCTTTAAAGTTTTCTATCGGCAATTTTAAGTATAACCCAAATCCCGATTTAGAAATTTATTTTCTGGATTAACGCTTCGCTCTCGACCTTTGGTCTCGTGAAGTTTATCCTAAACTTTCCCGCATACGCGGGAATGACTTTGAGAGGATTTATCGTTTCGCTCTTTGGGTGTCCATCGGCGTCCGTATCAAAGACATGCTTTGATAGACACGGAACGCCAATATTGCGTATGCAGGAATCCAGAATTTAACTATAACTGAAATACTTAAAACAGTTTCTAAATCGGGATTTGGCTATAAATTAATAATTGAAATTTATACGCTTATTATAATATAATCAATATATTATAATAACAATTTATATGCTTTTTAACAGTTTTTGTATTTATTAAATAACAGATAAAATTTAATAGATGAACGAAAGGCTCCCAGAATATTTAAAAAATGAGATTTTAAAAATTAAGTCCAGAAAAGATATTTTTAAGACTTCAAAAATTATTAAAGAAAAAAAACTCAATACGGTTTGTTCGTCTTCAAGGTGTCCAAACCTCAACCTTTGCTTTTCTAACAAAACCGCCACGTTTTTGCTGCTAGGCGATAAATGCACAAGAAAATGCCCTTTCTGCAACATCGATTATCTTGATTTTCGGCAGGCAGCAGGTTCGCATATGCAGGCCGAAACCTGCGGAAGCCCAAACTTAGATTACGACGAGCCTAAAAAGGTGGCTTACGCCGTAAAATCCCTAGGCTTAAAACACGCGGTAATAACTATGGTTACTAGAGACGATATTAAAGACGGCGGGGCGGATATTCTGGCTGAAACTGTCAAGGAAATCAGAAAAACAAGCGACTGCCAAACCGTCGAAGTTCTGACCTCCGATTTTAAAGGAAACGAAGAATCCGCTATGAAAGTCGCCGGAAGCGGAATAGATATTTTTGGGCACAATATAGAAACCGTCGAAAGGCTGTATTCGGTAATAAGGCCTTTAAGCTCATATGAAAGGTCTTTAAAATTATTAAAAACGATAAAAGAAAAGTCGCCCGATATTATAACAAAGTCCGGCATTATGGTAGGGCTCGGCGAAGACGACGGCGAGGTTTTTAAAACAATAGACGATTTAATAAATAATGGGGTAGAATTTCTAACTATCGGGCAGTATTTAAGGCCGTCGCTCGAAAATATTCCTGTTCGCAGGTACGTTCCCCTCAAAACATTCATAGAATATAAAGACTATGCAAATAAAAAAGGCGTAAAGCACGTTTTTTCCGCCCCTTTAGTCAGAAGCTCTTTCGGCGCCGAGAAATTTTTTAAACATTCGTCTTAAAATGTACCTCATTTTATTATTTATTTTGCCTCAGTAAAATAATATAATATAATCTAATTTTTTTTATTCTTTTGAGGAATTTTATAATGATAGAAGATTTTGAAACTATTAAAAGGCTTCCGCCCTATGTTTTTGCGGAAGTAAACAAAATAAAAATGGAAGCCAGAAAACGCGGTGACGATATTATCGACCTAGGAATGGGCAATCCGGATTCTCCGACCCCCGATTATATTATAGAAAAATTGGTCGAAGCGTCAAGAAATCCTAAAAACCACAGATATTCGGTATCCCGCGGAATATTTAAGCTTAGGCTTGCCATAGTCAATATGTATAAACGCAATTACGGAGTGGAACTTGACCCCGATTTGGAAGCTATAGTTACTATGGGCATAAAAGAGGGCTTGAGCCACCTTATGCTTGCAATTATAAATAAGGGCGACGTAGCCTTTGTGCCTAATCCTACATATCCCATACACGCTTACAGCGTTATTATAGCCGGCGGAGATGTTAGGAGCATACCTTTAATTCCCGGCGAAGACTTTTTCGACCATCTTATGACGGCTCTTAAACAGACATGGCCTAAGCCTAAGGTTATCGTATTAAGTTTTCCGCATAACCCGACTACAGTTACGGTCGAACTTGGTTTTTTTGAAAAATTAGTCGATTTTGCAAAAGAAAACGGTATATATATAATTCACGATAACGCATATGCCGATTTGACTTTCGACGGATATAAAGCCCCCAGCTTTTTGCAGGCGAAAGGAGCAAAGGACGTCGGAATAGAGTTTTTTTCTATGTCAAAAAGTTACAGCATGGCTGGATTCAGGGTAGGCTTTGCTCTTGGCAATCCGGTTCTAATCAATGCGCTTTCTAGGATAAAAAGCTATTTAGATTACGGAATGTTTCAGCCTATACAGATAGCTTCCATTATTGCTTTAAATGAAGAAAACGAGCACAATGCCGTAAACGATATGGTCATGCATTATCAAAAAAGAAGAGACGTTCTAATAGAAAGCTTCAGATTTGCCGGCTGGAATATAGAAAAGCCCAAAGCTACCATGTTTGTCTGGGGAAAAATACCTCAACAGTTTTTGGACGCAGGAATTAAATCGCTTGAATTTTCAAAATTACTGCTTGATAAGGCTAAAGTTGCCGTTTCACCCGGCATAGGATTCGGCGAATACGGCGACGAATACGTCCGTTTTGCGCTTGTAGAAAATGAAATGCGCATAAGGCAGGCGTCAAAAGGGTTAAAACATTTTATCAATAACGAAGAGTTTTTTCATAAAGCGGTATAGAGGTCAACATATATGAAAAAAGAGATTAATATAGGCCTGTTAGGTTTCGGAACCGTCGCTTCGAGTTTTTATCACATATTTTCGGAACAAAAAAGCGAACTGGATTCTATTTTTTCGGTTCCGGTAAATATTAAAAAGATATTTACCCGCGGAAACAGCCATCCTGTTCCTGAAAACGTAAAGAGTCTTTCGGTTAGAAATGCCTCCGATATATTCGAAGACAAGGAAATCGACATCGTAATTGAGCTCATAGGAGGAATTCAACCGGCAAAGGATTTCATACTTAAGGCAATATCCGAAGGCAAAAGCATTATTACCGCCAATAAAGCCCTACTTGCTGAGCACGGCGAAGAGATATTTAAGAAATGCTTAGAAAAAAAATCGAATATTGGGTTCGAAGCCGCCGTCGGCGGAGGAATACCTATATTGCGGGCTATAAAAAACGGACTTGCAGGCGACAAAGTCAAGTCGGTTTATTCGATAATTAACGGCACCTCTAATTTTATATTATCTAAAATGACCAAGGAAGGCGGGAAATTCGAGGACGTGCTTAAAAAGGCGCAGGAAAAAGGCTACGCCGAAGCAGACCCTTCGCTGGATATTAACGGTACCGACAGCGCCCACAAGCTTGCGATTTTAGGCAGGCTTGCTTTTTCTACCAGTCTGTCGATGAAGGACGTGATAATAGAAGGAATAGAAGATATAACGCAGTTAGATATCAACTTCGCAAAAGAGCTTGGATATACGGTAAAACTTCTTGGAATCCTTAAAAATGAAGATTCCAAAATAGAAATAAGAGTTCATCCCACTTTAATACCCTCCTCCAGTCTTTTATCAAAGATAGACGGAGTATTTAACGCGTTCCTGGTAAATACTAAATTTGCGGGACCGTTAAGCCTTACGGGTTACGGCGCTGGCGGAAATCCTACGGCAAGCGCGGTAATGGGAGATTTAATGGAAATGATATCGAGGTTAGTAAATGAAGACAATCATCATGATTTCATTATCTCCAAAATAAAAAATAAACTTAACATAAAAAGCAAAAAAGATATTATTTCAAGATATTATCTCAGATTTTCAGCTATGGACAGGCCGGGCGTTCTTTCAAAAATATCGGGAATTCTTGGCGAAAATTCAATAAGCATAAGTTCCATGCTCCAAAAAGGCAGGAAGGTGGAAGGCTCTGTTCCCATAGTCATTACTACGCATGAGGCCAACGAAGAGGAATTGTTTAAAAGCATTGCATTGTGCGATAAATTAGACGTTATTTCCGCAAAAACAATGGTTTTAAGAATAGAAGACAACATTAGTTAAAATAGGAGGACGTTTTGGTACTTAACAAATATGAAGGGGTAATCAAAAGATATCGCGAATTCTTGCCTGAAATCGACGACGGGCATATAATTACTATACTCGAAGGAAACACTCCTTTGATAAAAGCACGCAACTTAGGTAAGATTATAAACCCGGATATAGAAATATATTTCAAATATGAAGGTTTGAACCCTACCGGCTCTTTCAAGGACAGAGGCATGACTATGGCGGTATCTAAAGCCGTATCCGACGGTTCAAAAGCGGTAATCTGCGCTTCTACCGGAAATACTTCCGCATCAGCCTCGGCTTATGCGGCAAGGGCAGGAATAAAATCTTTCGTTTTGATTCCCGAAGGAAAAATAGCGTCCGGCAAACTATCGCAGGCTTTAGTCCACGGCGCCGTCGTGATGCAGATTCAGGGAAATTTTGACGACGCTCTGGTAATTACCCGCGAAATCGCAAAGGATTACGACGTTACATTAGTTAATTCCGTAAATCCTTTCAGATTGGAAGGGCAGAAGACGGCTAGTTTCGAAATAGCCGACGAGCTGGGCGTTGCGCCCGATTACCATATTCTTCCTGTAGGAAATGCCGGAAATATCACTGCTTACTGGAAAGGCTACAAAGAATATTATGCCGCGGGTAAAATCAAAAGCCTTCCAAAAATGCTCGGTTTTCAGGCTGAAGGCGCCGCCCCTATAGTTTTAAACCACATAGTTAAAGAACCTCACACGGTTGCGACGGCAATAAGAATAGGCAACCCAGCAAGCTGGCAGAAAGCCGTTGAGGCAAGAGACGAATCGGGGGGATTAATCGAATCCATAAGCGACGAAGATATATTAAAGGCATATGCTCTTCTTGCGGCAAATGAAGGCGTATTTTGCGAACCTGCTTCCGCTATAAGTTTCGCCGGATTAATAAAATTGAACGGACGCGGATTTTTTGAAAAAGGCGCCGTTTGTGTCCTTACTCTTACCGGACACGGGCTTAAAGACCCCGGTAACGCGATTAAAGTTTCGAAAGAGCCTATCGTAGTGCCGTGCGATAAACATTCCGTACTCAAAGCAATGGGATTAGCCTGAATTATAAATTAATATCCGGATAATATTTATATAATTCAACCGAAAAGTGGATTCCTGCTTTCGCAGGAATGACATATAAATTTATTATCTCACTGTTTCAGTCGTCATTCCTGCGAAAGCAGGAATCCAGAGTTTAATTATGACCGCAATTTTTAACTTAAAGACAGTTAATATATAATCGGGAGGATTTATTAATTAAATGGACAGACATAAATACGTTATTTTATGCCCTGACGGTATGGCGGATTTGCCTTTGCCGGAACTTGGCGGGAAGACTCCTTTAGAATATGCCAAAACGCCTAATATGGATTCCATAGCGGCAAAAGGGGTTACCGGTTTGATAAAAACTATTCCGGACGGATGCCTTCCCGGCAGCGATATAGGCTCTATGTCTATACTAGGTTACGACCCTTTAAATTATTACACGGGAAGGTCTCCGTTAGAGGCGGCAAGCATGGGCGTCGAACTGGGAAAAGACGACGTGGCGTTCAGGCTTAACCTCGTCAATATACTGGAAAAAGATGGGAAAAGATATATGCGCGACTATTCCGGCGGGCATATTACTACCGAAGAAGCAAAAAGTATAATAGAAACATTTCGGAAAGAACTATCCAGCGATAAATTTCATTTTTATCCGGGGGTAAGCTACAGGCATCTTTTGGTTGCCGAAGGCATGGATATAACCGGTCTTCAAACCGTTGCGCCGCACGATATACCTGATTTGCAAATAGACGAATATCTTCCGCACGGAGCGGTTTCGGCTCCGGAAATACTTGAAATAATGGATAAGGCGGAAAAAATATTGGAGCATCACGAGGTTAATAAAAAAAGGGCTGCCGCAGGAAAACTTCCGGCAAATTCTATATGGCTTTGGGGGCAGGGATATAAGCCTTCGATGCCTACTATCAAAGAAGCCTACGGTTTGAGCGGTTCGGTTATTTCGGCCGTAGATTTGGTTAAAGGAATAGGAAAATATGCCGGACTAAAAGTCATAAACGTTCCGGGAGCAACAGGATATTTAGATACGAATTATAATGGCAAGGTCGAATACGGATTAGAATCGTTAAACGGCGGCGATTTTGTTTACATCCACGTCGAAGCTGCCGACGAGGCTTCCCACGAAGGAAGCATAGATAAAAAACTCAAAGCCATAGAAGATTTCGATAATTTTATAGCCGGCGGAGTGCTTGAAGGGCTTAAGAAATTCGGAGAATATACCGTAATGGTTTTACCGGACCATTACAATCAGGTCAAATTGAAAAAACATACGCCGGAGCCTGTTCCTTTCTGCGGTTTTTCTACGCGGTTCAAAAATGCGGACGGAAAATACCGCGCCGACCGTTATTCCGAAACATTAGCCCAAAACAGCGGTTTATTTTTCGTTTCAGGCTCGTCTTTATTTAAGGCTTTTTTAAATTCGTTTAAAGATTTTATCTAACTAAATTAATTTTTTGCTTGATTTTAAAAAAATGTTTTATTATAATCTATAGCAACTTAAATTTCGGCTTTATTCTAATTTAACTTAAATAGATTATAAGGAGGTAATCTATCTATGGCATCTTATCAAAAAC
>JAKAKF010000196.1 GCA_021813595.1 bacterium | reverse complement strand
ATAAAAATAATTAGAGGACGAACAATCGCGGCAGACAAATTTACGTTTATGACGGATATGCCCGGCGTTTTTGCAGGAGGAGATGCATTAACCGGACCTATAAGTATAGTCGATTCAAACAGGGACGGAAAAAATGCCGCCAGAAGAATAGACCAGTATATTAGAACCGGCGCTTTTACTCCGACGGACGACTGCCTCTTTGAAAATCTATTTGAGGCTATAGGCGTTTACGATAAAAACGAAATCATTAAAAATGCCGATATGCCTCCCGGTAATTTTGCGCCTAAGCAGATAATTAAACCTGTAAAAGAACGCATAAAAAGCTTTGAAGAAGCCGAGAAAGGATTTGCTAACGACGATGCGGTTTACGAAGCGACAAGATGTATGAGATGCTATTATCTTATGCTAGTTAAGTTTGAGGATTAGGACATCATTATGGATATAGAAATTACTATAAACGGAAAAAAAATTATAACTCAGTCCGGATTGACTATTTTAGAAGCCGCTTCTCAGGCAGGAATTAAAATACCCGTTTTGTGCTATCTAAAAAGAATTAAACCGATAGGTTCCTGCAGGGTTTGCGTCGTGGAGGTTAAAGACGTTAAAAATCCGCTACCGTCATGTGTTGCTAAAGTAAAAGAAGGTTATGAAATATATACCGAAACGGAAAAATTATGGGAAATAAGAAAAGAGATTATTTCGCAACTTTTATTAGACCATCCGCTTGACTGTCCAGTCTGCGACAAATCGGGAGACTGCCTATTACAGGATTTAACGTTTGAATTCGGCGTAACTACTCAAAAAGACAAAAAAATTTATCCCGATAAGACTAAAATTTTTAAAAGCGAATTAATAGAATACAACGCTACAAGGTGCGTTTTGTGCTCAAGGTGTATAAGGGTTTGCGGCGACATGTACGGCAATCCGTTTTTTCAAATGAAAGACAAGGGCAATAACGGTTATATAGGACTTAAAACCGACACTAAAACTCTGCTCGGTTCTCAGCCTGCGGAAGGATGTTCTTTTGAAGAAATTTCCGTTGAACCTGATCGTTTAGACTGTTATTATTGCGGCAACTGCGTTGAAGTATGTCCAGTCGGAGCTTTAGTTTCAAAACCTTCAAAATTTAAAGAAAGATACTGGCAGGAAAATCCGTTTTCGTCGATTTGCGATAAATGTTCGGCTGCCTGCAGAATAGAATATTACAGATACGGACGTGGTGAATCTTTGGTTAGGACGGCTTCGCCTTTCGGCGGATATCTTTGTAAGTCCGGTTTTTTCTATCCTGCAATTAACGGCGACTGCGAAGGCTATTATATCGCTAATCCATATATCAAGAAAAAAGCGGCTGTAGAAGGAGTTGCGCTAGAAAAAGCCATAGATGAGTTTTATTTAAGAATGAACGGCATTCAAGAAAATAAAGCACTGGATGCTACTGCAGTTTTAATATCGCCGAATATTTCAATTAACGGCGGTAAAGCATCTTTAGAATTTATTAAGAACACTTTGAAACTTATGCATTTTGATGTTGCCGCTTCCGAACTATACAGGAAAAACTTATTAAATTTTAAAAGATTATTCCCTTCCGAGGAAAATTTCGACATGAACGATATTAAAAATTCCGAAGTCATGTTATATCTTGGAAGCATAGAAGACGAGATTCCGTTTGCGGCATACGACATTTTAAAAACGCGCAGGGAACACGGAGGAAGACTTTTTATAATAAATCCAAAAACGGGAAAATCAGAGCGGGTTCGTTCTTTTTCTAGATTTGAAGACATTGCCTGCTCTAAGAAAGATATAGACGAATCGTTTTTTGAAACATATTTAAATAAAATGCGGATGAGCCTAAATAAAGAACAAACCGATTTAGACGATGAGTGTAAATCAATTATTGAAGTAATAGCGGATGCAGGCTGTATTTCATTTATAATAGGAGATTCGTTAATGTCTTCTATAGATATGGATAAGGATTTTTTAATATTACAGGAAATTGTTCAATTTTTACGCGAGCAGGAAAAGTCGGTGTATTTGTTTCCTCTCGTGAAGCCGTCGAACTATAGAGGGCTTTTAACTGCCGGCGTTTATCCTTCCGGCAATGCATATAGTTTTAAAGAAATAATAGCCGGTTTGGATACCGGCAGAATTAAAAACCTTGTATATATCGGAGACTTACAGGACGACGATTACGGAAAAGAAATAATACGCTACAGTTCCAATTTAGAATTTTTAGCCGTCTTTTCTTCTAAAACAAGTCTTTTGTCGGCTATGGCGGATGTGGTTATACCCGTCAAAGATTTTTTGGAGGAAAAAAATACATACTATGAAAATTTCGAAGGCAAAATAATAAACGTAAATAACGAATTTAATTTTGGAATATACAGACATAATTTAATAGACGTATTTGCAGAAATTTCGGTTAAAATGAATAATGAATATAATTTGAACGAAACCGAAGATTTTTTGAATTCCGTTAAAAACGGAAACGTCATATATTACAATCAAATTAAAGGCAGAAGCAAATTTTACTATAACGATAGAACAAAACTATATTAAAAGGTATTATAAAAATGCTCTTTTGGCTTATAGCTGAAGTTATTAAAATATTAATAGTGTTTGCAGGACTGCTGTTGTCCGCCGCTTATTTAACGCTCTTAGAACGCAAAATCGCAGCCAGGATACAAAACAGAATGGGTCCTATGGAAGCCGGATTTCACGGGTTGCTGCAGCCTATAGCAGACGGCATTAAACTATTTTTTAAAGAAGATATTATACCAAGCGAAGCTAATAAGTTTTTATTTATTTTAGCTCCAATATTAGTAGTAATACCTGCTTTAACCACTTTTGCCGTAATACCGTTCGGCGCGCCTGTAAAAATTATGGGGCATACGGTTCCTCTTCAAATAACGGACGTAAACGTCGGGATACTTTTTATTCTTGCACTGACTTCTTTGGGCGTTTACGGAGTAGTTATAGGAGGTTGGGCATCTAACAGCAAATACTCTCTTCTTGGAGGGATAAGGACCGCCGCTCAAATGGTAAGCTACGAAATTGCCCTCGTGCTTTCTATAGTAGGTATAATAATGATTGCCGGAGACTTAAGTTTGTCTAAAATAGTTTCCGAACAGTCTCATATGTGGTTTATAGTGTATCAACCTGTCGGGTTTTTGCTATATTTAATCGCTTCGACTGCTGAAATGAACAGGGTTCCGTTCGATATAGGAGAAGCCGAAGGTGAAATTGTAGCAGGTTTTCACACTGAATACTCCAGTATGGAATTTGCTTTCTACTTCATAGGGGAGTATGCTCAGATGGTGGTTAACAGCGCGGTAATTACGACTTTGTTTTTGGGCGGCTGGCAGGGACCTTTTTTACCGCCGGTTGTATGGTTTTTGATAAAAGTGTTTTTTATAATACTTATTTATTTATGGCTGAGATGGACATATCCAAGGCTGAGATACGACGAACTTATGGATTTCGGATGGAAATTTCTGCTACCGATAGCTCTTGCAAATATAATAGTGACAGGATTCGTAATGGTTTTGCTTAAAGGATAATAAATGAATACCAAAAAACAAGAAAAGTCTATTTTGGAGATTTCTAAAAATTTCTTAATAGGTCTTAAAACGACTATTAAAACTTTTTTTCAAAAACCCGTAACGTTTCAGTATCCAAAGGAGCATCTAAGGATAGCCGAAAGATTCAGGGCTTTTCCTCATCTTAACGTTAACGGCGACGGCTCTTTAAGATGCGTAGCTTGTATTTTATGCGAGACCGTCTGTCCGTCCGAAGCGATAAAAATAAAAACCGGTTACGTGGACTACGGATTAGAACACGAACTTACGGAAAGGCAAAAACATAATCACAGTTTAGACAATTTAAAACAAGGAATTTACAATGACGGAAGACGTCATCCGTCTTCATTTGAAATCGATTTATTAAGATGTATCTGTTGCGGTTACTGCGAAGAAATATGTCCCGAGGAAGCTATCAGTCTTGGAACCGATTACGAGGTTGCATTTTATACGCGGGATGAAGGCATTTACGGCATAGATAAATTAATTAAATCTAGATAAAACTTGAGGTATTAATCGTGGAAGCACTATTCTACATTTTTGCATTTATAGCTATTTTTTCTGCGCTGATGGTTATATCTATGAAAAATCCATTGACTTCAGCACTTTATTTAGTACTTTGTTTTTTTGCGCTTGCAGGTTTCTACGTGCTTTTAGATATGCAGTTTCTTGCCGTAATGCAGATACTGGTTTATGCCGGAGCGATAATGGTTCTTGTAGTATTGGTTATAATGTTGTTAAATATTTCTAGATTAAACGCCGTAAAGACGGATTTTCATCAGAAAATTATCGGAATCGTAATTGCAATAGTTTTGTTTGCGGAAATAGTTATATATACGGTAGGCGGAAAGACCAAAAAGCCTACCGGCATATTTACTCACGCGGTAATAAATAAAATCGGCAATACGCAGGTCATAGGAAAATTTTTATTTACTAAATATACTCTGTCTTTTGAAATTGCTTCTATACTGCTTTTTGTAGCGATTATAGGGGCATATTTATTTGCCAAGAAAAAACTTTAATAAAAGAACGGCGGTAAATAAGGTGATAAATTTATGAATAACTATTTGATAGTAGCTGGAATAATTTTTTGTATCGGCGCTCTCGGCGTTCTTATGCGGAAAAATTTAATAATTGTTTTTATGAGTTTAGAATTGATGTTTAATGCCGCAAATCTCGGCTTCGTAGCGGTATCTAACCGTTTAAATCTTATTTCCGGCGACGTATTCGTCATTTTCGTAATGGTGGTAGCGGCTGCCGAAGCTGCAGTAGCCCTGGGTATTATAGTTGCTTTTTACAGGGAAAAAGGAACTGTGGACATGGATAAAGCAAACGAATTAAAAAATTAATATAAAAGGTAGTTAATAAAATGGATTTTAAAACATCTATTACTTGGCTCATTCCGTTATTTCCGCTTGCGGGGTTTCTGTTATGGGGTTTGTTCGGAAGATATATTAAAGGGCTTTCAGGATATTTAGCCAGCGCTTTCATTGGAATATCCTTTATTTTGTCAGTTATTTTGTTTTTTATAGTCGCATATTCTCACGGCTTTACCGATACTCTTTATCCATGGGTACATGCAGGAACTTTAAAAGTTGGAGTTTCTGCAGTTATAGACAGGCTTTCCGTAATTATGCTAGTGATGGTTACCGGGGTAAGTACTCTTGTTCATATATACTCTATAGGATATATGCAGGACGATAAAGGTTTTTCGAGATATTTTTCTTTTTTAAATTTGTTTGTGTTTTCTATGATAATGCTGGTTATGTCTAATAACGTGCTTTTACTATACGTATTTTGGGAAGCGGTCGGATTTTGCTCCTATATACTTATTGGCTTCTGGTATGAAAAAAAGTCTGCCTCGGATGCAGGCAAAAAAGCATTTATAGTAAACAGAGTCGGGGATTTTGGGTTTGCAACGGGAATATTCCTTTTATTTATGACGACTAAAACTCTTAATTACGAAAAAATATTTGCTATGGTGCCTACAATGCCGACGCTGACCGTAACCGTTATAGCGCTTCTGTTATTTGCAGGAGCTGTAGGAAAATCGGCACAGTTCCCTTTGCATGTATGGCTGCCGGACGCTATGGAAGGTCCTACTCCCGTCAGCGCGTTGATACATGCAGCAACAATGGTCACAGCAGGAGTATATATGATAGCAAGATTTCACGTGCTGTTTTCATATTCGCCTACGGCCTCTGAAGTCGTTCTCATAGTAGGAACGTTCACTGCATTTTTTGCGGCGTTTATAGCTCTTACCCAGTATGATATAAAAAGAATAGTTGCATATTCTACTGTCAGTCAGCTGGGTTATATGTTTATGGCGGTAGGCATAGGTTCATATACGGCAGGCATGTTTCATCTTATATCCCACGCTATTTTTAAAGGACTGCTTTTTTTAACGGCGGGCAGCGTAATGCACGGACTTTCGGGAGAATTGGATTTAAGAAAAATGGGCGGATTATACTCGAAAATGAAAACTACCGCGATAACTTTCATAGTAGGCGGTCTAGCGCTGTCGGGTATACCTCCGTTTTCCGGTTTTTTTTCTAAAGATGCTATATTGGCGGATGTTTATAATAAGGGTTATTATTTTGCATGGGCTGTAGGAGAGATAACGGCATTAATGACGGCATTTTATATTTTCAGGCTGATATTTTTAGCTTTTTTTGGAGAGTCTAAAGTAGATAAGGGTTTACATGTGCATGAGTCTCCGAAAATTATGACGATTCCTATGATAATAATGGCTGTTTTTGCTTCTACTATTGGTTTTCTGGGAATACCGCCCTTAAATCATTCTGTATTTTATAAATTTTTGCATGTTGATTTTCTGAATGCTAAAAATTTTGCGCCTATAGTAAATAATATGCCTTGGTACGCACTTAGTTCTATTTCCGTGGCTGCGGGTTTAATCGGAATATATATAGCATATTTATTGTATATTAAAAAGGCTGTAGATCCCGAAAAAATCAAGAATATGTTTAAACCGGTTTATGAACTTTCTTATAATAAGGTTTATATAGACGAAATATATGATTTTCTAATCGTCAAACCAATGCTTGTTTTTTTTGATTTTCTCTGGAAAATCGTGGATATTAAGATAATAGACGGCGCAGTTAACGGGATTGCCGGAGCATTCGGTAATTTTTCGGTTAAAGCTAGAAAAATTCAAAACGGTATGCTGATGAGCTATATTTTGACGCTTTCTATAGGCGTTGCGGCAGTTCTTTTTTATTATTTTATCAGGTAACGACAATATATATAAAATTAACGCGGTAAGGATAACATATAAACTATAAAGGATATTAAAAATGGCTTTTTTTATGAAATACATTTTAACTATACTGATTTTTTTTCCAACCGTCGCCGTATTGATATTGCTGCCTATAAATAAGAAAAATGAAGGGCTTTTGAGAAACCTTGCGACGTTTTTGTCGCTCGCAGAGTTTATAGCTTCATATTATCTATTTATCTATTTTAAGCCTGATACGTATAAGTTTCAATTCATAGAAAAATTTAACTGGATACCGTCGTTCGGCGCATCTTATTTTTTGGGTATCGACGGCGTAAGTCTTTTTTTAATTCTTTTAACGACTTTGCTAACGTTCGTATCTTTGTTGTCAAGTTACAGGTACATAAAAGACCATGTTAAAGAATTCGTTATTTTGATGCTTCTGCTGGAAACATTTATGTTAGGTACTTTTGCTGCGTTGGACGTTCTGCTGTTTTACGTTTTCTGGGAATTTATGCTAATACCTATGTATTTTATAATAGGAATGTGGGGTACCGGAAAAAGAATATATTCTGCGGTAAAGTTTTTTCTTTATACCCTTGCCGGCTCTTTAGTAATGTTATTCGGCATAATTTATATATTTATAATACATTATCAACAGACGGGCAATTTTACGTTCAATTTAATTAAGTTGTATAATACCAATATTCCGGTAGGCTTGCAGATATTGCTGTTTATAGCCTTATTTCTTGGGTTTGCGATTAAAGTCCCCATTTTTCCGTTTCACACGTGGCTGCCCGATGCGCATACCGAAGCCCCTACCGCAGGCAGCGTTATACTTGCCGGCGTTTTATTGAAGTTCGGAATTTACGGATTTTTTAGGTTTGCAATACCTTTACTTCCGAATGCAGCGCTAATTTTAGCTCCGTATTTAGTGATAATAGGCGTTATAGGAATTTTATACGGCGCATTTGTTTCTATCGTTCAAAAAGACCTTAAAAGATTGGTCGCATTTTCCAGCGTTTCGCATATGGGCTTCATAATGGTGGGATTGTTTGCATTGACCGCCGTAAGCATAAACGGAGCGGTTTATCAGCTATTAAATCATGGAGTAGATACCGGAGCGTTATTTCTTTTTGTAGGTATGATTTATGAAAGGATGCATACGAGGCAGATTAAAGATTTAGGAGGAATAGCGAAAAAAGCTCCTATTTTAACCGTTTTATTCTTAACTTCCGTGCTGGCCTCAGTCGGACTGCCTGGTTTAAACGGTTTTATAGGCGAATTTTTAATTTTAATAGGTTCGTTCCGCTCTTATCCTGTGTTGACGATTATTGGAACCAGCGGTATTATTTTTGCGGCGGTTTATTTATTATGGATGTTCCAGAGGGTTATGTTTCAGGATCCGCATGATCAAACCGCGCCGTATGACCATCATCTCGAGTTTTTCGACGATATGAACCTGAGAGAAATTATAACCGTATTGCCTTTAATAATATTGATGTTTTTAATGGGATTTTATCCTGCACCTTTTTTAGACAGAATAGGCCCTTCGGTTTTACATTTTTTAACTATGCTGAATCATCACAAGATTTTATATAATGCCATAAAAATAAAGACGGGGTTATCCAATGCATAATATTATGCCTGCAATATACGGATTAAATTCTTTGGAAAAAAGCATGATAAGCATTATACCGGAAGCGGTAATAATACTATTTGCTTTTATAGTACTATTTTTAACGTTTTTTGAAAAAATAGCAAAAAGCAAAAATTCGTATTATCTGTCTTTAATCGGCATAGCGTTTTCAATTTTATACGTCGCTATGCTGTCGGGAAGAAATTTGACGGGATTTTACGGGTCGGTAGTATTTAACGGCTATGACGTATTTTTATTTATTGCTATTTTGTTGTCTGGTTTTTTAACCGTCCTTGTTTCTAAAGATTATATAGAAAATTTCGATGTCCCTTATCCTGAATATTACAGTATAATTCTTTTTGGAATATCGGCGATGATGTTTTTGGTGTCATCCAATAATTTGATAATGGTCTTTATATCTTTAGAATTTATGTCTATTTGCGCATATATACTTACCGGATATATAAGAGGAAACACGCGCAGTACGGAAGCTGCGCTTAAATATCTTATACTGGGAACTTTTGCATCCGCTTTTTTAATTTTCGGGTCTGTATTTATTTACGCTGCAGTCGGACACCTGAACTTAAGTTTAATACATTCCTATTTGGAAAACATTTCCTACGGTAAAAACGGCAGTACTTCTATTTTAAGCGGTATGGGCGAATATCTTTCCGTCGGACTTTTACTTTTTACTGTAGGATTAGCCTTTAAGATGTCTTTATTTCCTTTTCACGCTTGGACCCCGGACGCATACGACGGCGCACCTACTCCGATAACTTCTTTTATGGCAACCGGAATAAAAGTAGCTGCTTTTGCAATATTTTTAAGAATTTATCTGCTCATTTATAATTTTAACGTTATCAATTTCAACGATATTCTCTGGATCCTTGCCGTTTTGTCGATGACTTTTGGAAATATAGCGGCTATTTTATCTTCAAACATTAAAAGACTTTTAGCATATTCTTCGATAGCTCAGGCAGGCTACATACTTATAGGAATAATAGGCGGCGGATTTTACGGTTATTCCGGCACGCTTTTTTATCTTTTTGCATATGTTTTTATGACGGCGGGAGCTTTTGCGGTAGTTATAATATTTGAAAATTCCGATATTGTTTCTTTGGATATAAAAAAATATACCGGTATAGGATATAAATATCCCTTTATTTCGGCGGCTATGGCTTTCTTTATGCTGTCTCTTGCGGGAATACCGGTTACTTCGGGATTTATGGGAAAATTTTACGTATTTTCGGCTGCCGTAAAATCCGGCTATTATTGGTTAGTTTTTATCGCTTTGCTTAACAGTGCTTTTGCGGCATATTACTATATCAAGATAATAGTTAAAATGTATATGCCCGATAAGGAAGATTCTGCCGTTTCATGTATAGAGGCTGAAGGTAAAAATTACGGAATAGTTAACGGAAATATAAGTGAAGGAATAATGCTGGCCATAATAATATGCCTGTTTTTTACGCTTATAATGGGTGTTTATCCTCAAATATTTATTAATTTCGCCAATTATTCTGCTGCTTCTTTAGCTTCTTTATGAAAGATATAGTTTATTTCGCTCCCGCCAAGGTTAACTTTTCTTTAAATATCGGTAAAAAAGAATCATGCGGACTTCATAAAATAGTTTCTCTTATGAGAAAAATTAACGTTAAAGATAAGATAACGTTTAATTTAACGGACGGACAGTATAATATTAAAACGGTTGCAGGCTCAAATTTAAAAAACAAAATTTCGGAACGCGAACTTCAATCGCTCTCCAACGAGGGTAACATAACTATAAAAACTGCCAAGCTTTTTTTTAATACGCTAAACGTAAGAAATAAAGGAATAGATATATTAATAGAAAAAAATATTCCTTTTAACGCCGGCTTAGGCGGCGGCTCAAGCGACGGAGCAGGACTTTTATTAAAATTAAATGAAATTTACGGCAACCATTTAGATAAATTAGAATTAACGAAAATAGCTTTAAAAATCGGATCGGACGTCCCCTTTTTTCTGACCGAGAAAGATGCAGTAGTATCCGGTTTCGGCGAAAAAATAGAAGAAATTGAATCAAGCGCTCTTATGAAGTACTATATAGTTTTAGTAATACCCGATTTCGGAATAAGCACAAAAAAAGCATATGACGATTACGACGATTTTTTGTTGACAAATAAGTCAAATTATTATAATATTCAATACTTAGGCTTTAAAGAATTAAAATTAAAAAACGATTTCGAAAACGTTATATTTGCAAATTATAAGGTTATAAAAGAAATTAAAGAATCTATGATTTTAAACGGAGCGGAAATTTCTCTTTTGTCAGGCAGCGGCTCTGCCGTGTTTGGGGCTTTTACTTCGGAGCATAGTGCTAAAGAATACATAAGTAAAATAAAATCGTTTAATTTTAACAACATAGTGCATTTGATTTTTTTGACGGAAACTTTATAAACTATTACTCAACCGATTTCATTTTGGAGGGATTTTTATGCAAGTTACAGAAGTTAATGTTTTTCCTGTTAATGAAGAAAAATTAAAAGCCTATGTTACGATTACGTTCGATAATTGTTTCGTAGTAAGGGACCTTAAAATTATTAACGGAAAGGACGGTTTATTTGTCGCTATGCCAAGCAAAAAAAGAAAAGACGGCACATTCAAAGACACGGCGCATCCTCTTAACAACGAAACAAGAGATATGATAGAGACGGCGGTGCTCGCGTCTTATGAAACCGCGGTAAGCAATCAGGAATAGTTCGTGATTTTCGGTTCACAACTTATAAGTTGTGAATTTTTATATTTTAATTTGGGGTGTCGACAAGCGGCAAGTCACAGGATTTTGATTCCTGCATTCGGAGGTTCGAATCCTCCCGCCCCAGCCAGCAGAATGTAAATAGAAAAGATAGAAGTTAAA
>JAKAKF010000230.1 GCA_021813595.1 bacterium | reverse complement strand
TAACATTAATCGGCGGCGAACCAAAAGCGCCTGCTACCGTATAAAATCAAAAGAGGAGTAAATACGATGAATTTAGGTGTCATAGATATAGTAAATCTATTTATAAACAGGCTTGCGCTAGGTTTTATGGCGATTGCCTTTATATCCCAGTATATAGGGATATTCAAAAAAGAAGACAGATATTTCAGGCTTGCAAAGCCTCTTATTATGTGCGCTTTAGTAATAGGCACTATACAAACGATAGTGTATTTTTATTTCTTAAGCCTGCTTAAAAACGGAATCCCTAATTTCTGGATTCTTATGAATAAACTGCAACCAGGCGTTATCGGTTATTCAATGGAATTTCTGTTAGCGTTTCTGGTTCTCGGCTCAATATACTATGCCGGATTTGACAGGAAAGGGGCAGGGAGACACCAGGGATGGAATGTTTTTATCGGCATAATTGCTTTTCTAGCCGGCTTTACTTCCGATATTTTTTATACTATTTCGGAAAGTTATACTATAGGTCCGTCCCCGGATACGGCTATAAGAACACCGATGGTTTTGCTGTTGATAATCGAAAAAAATATTGAGATTTTTGCTTTGGCGGGCGCTTTGCTTGCTATATGGGCAGGAATCAGGTATATACTTGCTTCTAAACAAGCAGATAAAGAGTTTTACGACTGGCTCGGTTCGTTTGCAAGCATTATAACCGTTATGTTTTTGGTAATGTATCCCATAATTTATTTCGGCTGGTTTAAACACTTCAGGGCTACCGCAAGTTCAGGATTTAACAGGATTATGCTCGGGAAATATCAGTGGATTATGTATGTATTTTTGGGGACTACCGGCGCGGCTTTAATACTCGAATTTATATATATGCTGTGGAAGCTGATAAACGGAAGGGATAAAACCAGACCCACGGTTTCCGTCGGCCTTATAATATTCTTTATAATAGTCGGCCTTGTTTCTTTAGTTTTCGGAATGCTTCCTCCCACTATGGGTATCCTGGGAAATATGCAGCCGGTTAAGTATTTATCTCTGGCGGGGCTTTTTATAACCGGTTTTTTAGTCCTCGGTTATTATCTTAAAGACCTTACTCCTAATTTCAAATTCGGAAATATTTCGAAATTCCCGCAAATATTTTTAATATTGAGCGGACTTTGCGTTGCCGTTAACGTGCCTGTTATGGGCTATATGAAAATTGCGGCAAGGGGAACTAATAGAATCATATATCAGACTATGAATCTAAACGGAACTAATTATGTTCCGCCGGTAGTTTATCCCTGGCCCGTAAAAAAAGGTTTCAGCCTGTTAAACGACAAGTGCGTTATCTGCCATACGTTAAACAGGGTAGAAAGGTATAACGGAAAGTCTTACGGAGATTGGAAAAACGTTGTCATTCACGTCATGAAAGACGTTAACGGCTGTCCGGTAACGAATGCGGAAGGAAAGCAGATAGTGCATTATCTTAATTCCTTAAACATCATAGCCTATAATCAGCACCTTGCAAAGGAACATAAGAAATGGACGCCGCCCGCTTCTTTGCCGTGGGGAACTGCTGCTTCGGCTTCAAAAAAAGCTGAACCTTCAAGCAAAAAAACTGCCAAAAAATAATTATAGGCGTTATAAATAAAGATAAGCAGTTTATTTTAAAGGCATTTGCCGCTCATTATATTTTATTACATAAAATAAGATATAATTATAGAGGGCAAATGCCTTTGTTTATTTATGGATAAAGAATTTATCAAGCAGATTGCAAGAATGAGTTCATTGGGATTAAATTTAATAATATCAGTCCTAATCGGAATTTTTATCGGAATAGAAATCGATAAATATTTCGGGTTTAATTATCTTTTTCTAATAATTTTTTTAATTTTAGGTTTTACGGCCGGAATTTATGAAATATATAAAGCGGTTAAAAGAGAGCTTAATACAAAATTATAATAAGCCGTTAAAATTTAATATAATTTTGCGCGTATTTATCATCGGCTTAATTTTAGTATTTGTTTCAGGCGGCGCGGTAAATCTGTTTTATGCCGGGGCAGATAGCTTAAATATTATATTTAGTATGTCTATAGGTTTTGCGGCTTCTTATTTTCTATTTGCCGATACCGCATTGTATTTATTTAGAAACATTAAAAATATAAATCTCGTAAAATTCAATTTTACGGCAATAAAGGACTTGCTCATCATCCTGTTTTTTTTTATAATATCCTATAAATTTATTAAGCTTAATTTTATTTCGGCGGCGGCCGGAATTACGATAACTCCGGTTTCCATTGCGGTATTGCAGATATTCTTCCCGCTTAATAACATTAACGTGTAAATAAAATTATGTTATGTTAAAAGCTCCTATTATAATTAGCATTCCAGGAATACCTGTTTACTGGACGATGACGATTATCGTGATGGGTTTGATATTATCCGCCGCTTTCATCGTCGGCAGAAATTTAAGGGTGGTTCCGACAGGCATACAGAGTTTTTTCGAACTTATATTTATAATGACCGAATATTTTCTGAAAGAAATTATAGGAGAAGAAGGCGGCATATATTTGCCGCTTATCGCGTCATTTGCGGTTTTTGTTCTTTTTTCGAATTTGCTCGGCAGTATTCCAGGTTTTACTTCGCCTACAGCTACGATAGACACGACGGCTGTTTTAGCCCTTATAGTATTTTTTCTTTCCCATATTGTAGGAATTAAGAAACATAAAGCAAAATATATAAAAAAATTTCTCGGCCCGCTTATAATAATCGCGCCGATAATGATAATAATAGAGATAATGTCGGCATTATCCCGTCCTTTTTCCCATGCCTTGAGGTTATTTGCAAATATATTTGCCGAAGAGTTTATGGTTACCGTTCTTTTATTTTTACTGCCGTGGGGGATTCCGGCAATTATGATGTATATGCAGGTTTTTACCGATTTGATGCAGGCGTTTGTTTTTTATCTGCTTGCGATTATTTACATCGCTCTATCTATAGAAGAAGAACATTAAGATTAATCATAAATAATATTAACAATTAATAAAAATAAAATTATACCGGGGGTATTCAATGGTTAAGTATTTAATCTCGATTTTTACGTTTTTATCGGTATCTGTTTTTGGAATTAAAGTTTTTGCGGCGAAAGCGGCAAGCAGTGCTATTCCTGTTCATCATCACATAGTAAATAATTCGGCGCTGTTATCTAAAAGTCTGTTTTTCGGGTTATCGGCTCTGGGCGGCGGACTTGCCATCGGCTTAGGAGTTATAGGCGCGGGGATCGGTATGGGTAATGCCGTCAGGGGCGCGTTAGAATCTATGGGAAGGAACCCCGGCATGGAAAAAAAATTAATAGTTTGGATGATAACCGGTATGGCTATTATGGAGTCCTTAGCCCTTTACGCTTTGCTTATAACTTTTATTTTGTTTTACGCAAATCCATTTAAGGCGATATTTTTAAAATGAGCAAAAAAGTTTAAAAAAAATTATTAAAAAACTATTTGTATTGCAGGGATTTTTATGGTAATATAAATATTCTTAATTATTCAACTTATTAAATTATTTTTGCGTTCATTTTATGCCGAGATAGCTCAGTCGGTAGAGCAGAGGACTGAAAATCCTCGTGTCGACGGTTCGATTCCGCCTCTCGGCACCATTCTTTTATAGCTGATTATATTTTTTTAAATCGTGTCCATATTATTACTTCTTTCACTCCTGTCTGTGTTTCCAGACTTAATTAAAACGTTTACTAAAAATAACGATGTTATATTTTTATTCACTGAATAAAAAAGTTCTTGATTTAATCCCCATATTTATATTAAAATAAAAAAATATCGTATATATTGCCTTGATTTTTAAAATTCGAAAAATTAATCTTTAGGGAAAGGGATTTTTTGCCTAAAAAATAAAATATAGGTTTAATATTATTGAAAAAATATATTACGTATTTTCCGGGCTGTGTAGATTCTCAAAATAAAAGACAATCGGAGGACGTATTAGAAAAGTTGGGTTTTGAGGCGGGTTTGGTTTCGGAATGGAACTGTTGCGGCGCACCGCCGTCACACTATAAACCTGATTTTTTCAATAAAGTCGTCATGCCCCTTAGAAACCTTGGGATATCGCAGCAAAAAGGCGGAAATTTTTTGTATTCGGGTTGTCAAGTATGTGTTAAGCAAATAAACGAAGCGGTTAAGATAATCAATTCCGATTCGATGTTTAAAAATCAAGCCGATTACAGCCTAGAACCTTTTAACGCAAATCTTAAAGAAGCTAAAGTCGGTTCAACCGGAGCGGTTCACCTTTTAGATATCGTCACAGGCCCCGATGCAGAAAGCCGTCTTTTAAATAATTCCTTAAAAAATATTATAAGGGGAGATTCAATACTGCTTTATACCGGATGTTATTCCTATAGCGAAAATATTAACCGTTTTAAAAATATATTAAATCTTCTAGGGGCGGAAGTTAGCCTTTACGGCGAATGCTGCGGAGGGGAAAAACTTCGGAACACTACCCCTGTTCATTCTAAAAGAATAGAAAATGCCAACGCCGTCGATGAATTTTTCAAATTAATAAACAAAAAAGCTGACGAAGCCGGTTCGGATTATATATTGGCGATATGTTCTATGTGCGAAAAAAATATAAGCGAAGGCATCGATTTATCAGACCTTGATATTTTTGCTCCTATAATAGGTTTGACTGAGTTCATAGGATTTTTATTCGGATTGCAAGGATGCGGAGATTTAATAGCCGGCGGAAATAGCGGCAACGGCGACAACCCTTTAAAAGAATACTGCATATAAAATTAAAATACTAAAATGGAGGTAAAAAAATGGATTTTGAGGAGTTACAAAGTGGGAAATTTTTGCGCGTCAAAGATAACAGGCTGATGAAAATAAAGCCTGACCATCGTCCGCAAGAATCATCCAAAGATTACGATACCGTACGCTATTCGACTTGTACTAATATGTGCGAGAGCGGCTGCGGCCTTAAAATATTTTTAAAAGACGGCAAGATTGTCGATGTAATGGGTGATGCAGAACACCCGCAAAACAGAGGCGGTCTCTGCTCTAAAGGCGTAGGACAGATTCAATGGTGGTACGATCCGCTCAGGGTTCACTATCCTATGATGAGGAAGACTTTAACGGAAGATTTTAAAAGAGTATCATGGGACGATGCACTTGATTTTGCCGCCGAAAGATTAATTAAACTGCACAATGAATTCGGTCCGGAAGCCCTAACGGTTTTCAGGACGGGAAGATCTTCGTTTGGGAACAAAGAAGGAGGCGCAAGGTTCGGCAGGATATTCGGAACCCCTAACGTTTACGGCCAGGGTCCTATCTGCTGTGAAAGTCCGGGAGTATCTATGAATTACGTTTTTGGGGCAAAAGGACTGGGCAGGCTTATGAATCCAACGCAGGACTGGAAAAATTCAAAATGCATTCTTGTAGTAGGAACGAATATGGCGGCTCAGGAAACTATTACTATGACCCATCTTCTCGATGCAAGAGATAACGGGGCATTTTTAATAGGGGTTGACCCGCGCTTCAATGCAACCCTTTCGAAATGCGACATAGGGATGAGAATACGCTCCGGTTCCGATGCCGTTTTATTTCTTGCTATGGGGAATATTATTATCAAAGAAAAACTTTATGATAAAGGATTTGTAGATAAATGGGTTACGGGATTTGAAGAGTATTCCAAAGAATGTGCGCAATGGACTCCGGAAAGGGCCGAAAAGCTTACATACGTTCCTAAGGAAATGATTATAGAAGCGGCAAGAAGGTTCGGCTCCGCAAGGCCGGCTTCCGTAACCGGCAATCTAGGTACTGCGCAGATTTATAACTCGAACAACGTCAACAGGTCTATTGCGGCACTATTAGCTCTTACCGGTTCTATAGGAGTTAAGGGCGGTGGCTGGAACTGGCTGCATAACTGCCGACCCCCATTAAATTACGGCAACGACTTAAAAGTTCTGCCAGATTTTAAAAAACCTCAGATAACGGATAAATTAATATCGTGGGGCGACAGTTCTGTTCCATGTATAATAAACGCTATGATGTATGAAAAACCGTATCCGGTTAAAGGCATCATATGGAACGGCGACCATCTGCCTCAGTTTCCAAATTCTTGGAAAATGGAAGAGGCAATGAAAAGAAATATAATCAATATTCACCTTTCCATATATCCTAACCACACGTATATGTTCAGCCATGTTGCATTTCCTATAGCAATTTCCGTAGAAACCGACAGCGTCTGCCATCACGGCAACAACAGACTCCTTCAGTGGCACAATAAGATAATACCATATCAGCATGAACACAGGCCGGATATCGACGTTTTCGACGGTCTTGCAAAAAGACTTAAAGGACATGCGGGATATTTCGATAAGGTAGAATTTAATCCATGGGGATATTACGAAGACGGTCCCGATAAAGGAAGAGTCAACGAAATTAAAATGACGGATTTCTTTAATGGGCAGGAGCCGCTTACAAGAGGTATTACCTATGAACTCCTTAATCCAGAGAAAAACCCTAAAGGCGGATTAATGTGGCCGGTAATGTCCAAAGAAGAAGCCGTGTTTCAGGACGACGAGGCAGTTTTAAGAGGGAAATGGATAATGTATAAAGAAGGCGAAAATTACCCCGAATCGGATAAAAGATTCCCAACGCCATCCGGCAAAATTGAATTGGCATCCGAAGCTTTAGAAAAAATAGGCTGGTATAAAGTTCCTACGCAGGTAGAAGGTTCCGAATCCCCTATGGGCAACTTCGAAAGAGCGAAGAAATATCCGTTAGTCTTAAATACTACCAGAATAGCGCAGTCTTTTCATGAAGGCGGGCATTGGTGGCCTTGGAACGACGAACTAGAACCTGACCGGAATATAGAAATAAATCCGAATACTGCCGCCGTTATGGGAATAGAAGACGGAGATATGGTTATCGTAGAAAACGACAGGGGCTGGGTAGAAGGTCCGGCATGGGTAACGGAAATGGTTCCGGAAGATGGGATATGGGCAAACTTCGGATTCGACAGGTATCAGCCGTTTCATCCTTACGAGTCCATTAATACCGTAATAGACGATATAATAAAAGACCCCGTTTACGGACAGATACAGTTTAAGGCCGTTCTTTGCAGGGTTTATAGAAAAGGCGATACCGACCCTGAAGCTACCGTCAAGAACACTTTGGAATTTTTACAGAAAAAATTTCCGGAAGTCTGGGACCCGAAACATCAGGATAAAAACGTTATCGTCGGAAAATGGAAAGACCACTGGAAAGAATATCACGAATTGAGCATCGGATGGAAAAAGCTCGTTAATTTTAAAGAGCCCGTGGAATGCACGCCCGACTCATGCGACGTGCGTAAGTATTAAACGAATATAACTATAAAAAATAGGAGCGAAAATATGTCTTCCGAATACGGATTCGATAGATTTCATTTAGGGGAGGAAAGGGCATCGCGCGTTACTCTAAAATCATCCACTCCAAAATATTCAATGAAGGTAAATATAGACAGATGCATAGGTTGTATGTCATGTGAAATATCCTGCAAAAAAGAGCACAACCTCCCAGTCGGACCCCGCAGGATGAGAGTAATACAGGTTGGCCCTTATTTTATTAAAAAAGGGCAGTTGAAAACCGTTTATCTCCCGATGAACTGTTTTCACTGCGATGATGCCGCCTGCGTAAAAGCCTGCCCTACAGGTTCTATGCAAAAAAGGGCGGACGGTATAGTTTTTAACGACCCAAATACCTGTATCGGGTGTAAATCATGCATACATGCCTGCCCTTTCGGCTCTCCCCAGTTTAACGAGGCAACGGGAAAAGTGACGAAATGCGACTATTGCAAGCACAGGGTCGATGAAGGACTTCTGCCTGCATGCGTTACACTTTGTTCGACGGATGCGCTCTGGTTCGGAAATATAAACAGAATATCCACTATCGATAGGGAGAAAACGGCCAGAAAATTAACGGAGCATCTCTTCGGGTTTATTGCTCCCCATGCGCCGATGGGAACTTCTTCCACTAACGATACGGATAATCCTGTTAAAGTCGGTTGATTTTTATCATATAGCGAATTTAAAAAAATACGGAGGTTTGTTTATGGCAGATATATTAGCCGCAGGAACCGTTTATAATGCACCTATAAGGGTCGAATATATA
Organism: bacterium; assembly: GCA_021813595.1. Next base: position 3,324 of record JAKAKF010000230.1, on the reverse strand, counting down.
AACGGGGATTTCGATAAGGCGGAAGAAATTCTTAAAAAAGCGGATATCCACATTTTAGGCAGGAACGTGGCGAGCGTTACGCCTTATCATGCTACGATATTCGTTAGTCTTGGAGATGAAGGCAAGGCTTTAAATTTGATTAAGAAATCGGGCATTAAGACATATCCGGTAGAACCCTACTTCTAATATGAGCGATAAAACAGCGGGGAGTTTGTTGGAAACAGCCGAGGCGAATATTAAAAAAATAATCGCCTCGGAAAAAATACCCGCAGAGGATTGTATAGGCAGGATTATATCGGAAGATATAATCCCAGCAACCGACATACCCCCTTTTACAAGGTCTGCTGTGGACGGATTTGCATTAATGTTTTCCGACTTTTTCGAAAAAAAAATAGAAACGTTTAAAGTTAAAAGCCAAATTACCGCAGGTTATTCAAATGAAATCGCTCCTTTGAGTTCGGGAGAAGCCGCTTTCGTAACTACCGGTGCCCCTATACCGCCCAATGCAGACAGCGTCGTATTAATAGAAAATGCCGAAGAATATTCGGGCGGACAAATGGTATATAAAAAACCTGTAGAAAAAGGTTCTTATATATCGCCGGTAGGAGACGACGTCAAAGCGGGCGAAATTTTGTTTCAAAAGGGACACAGGATAAGATTTTGCGATATTGCCGCTTTATCCGGAATCGGTTTAAATTCGGTGCCGGTATATAGAAAGCCGGTAATAGGAATATTATCCGGCGGAAACGAATTAACTTCGCCCGGGGAAAGACTTAGCGCCAACAAAATTTACGATATAAATACGACCGCGCTTAAATCTTTAGTGAAAGACGCCGGAGGAATTCCTGAAATTATAGGAATAGTGGAGGATAAGCTGGAAAAATTGGTCGAAATTTTAAAAACGGCGGACGAGTCCGGTAAATACGACCTGCTAATTTCTACAGGCGGAACTGGGGCTAGTTTTCTGGTTTTAGAAAATAAAGAGATTACCAATTTTTACGATTTAGTCCCTTCGGCCATAGAAAAGACCGGCAGATTATTGTTTCACGGGGTAAAGCTCATTCCCGGAAAACCGACTTCTTTTGGAGTTTTAAACGGAGGAACTCCGATATTTGCGCTTGCGGGGTGGCCGTATTCCGTCCTGATAACTTTCGACCTTTTTGTGAGGCCGTCTATACAGAAAATGACGAATTCCAAAAATGTATATAAAAGATATCCGACGGTTCAGGCGGTTTTAAAACATGATGTTTCAAAAGAAGAAGGTACAAGGAAATATTTTCAGGTAAAACTGACAAAAGAAAACGGTTTTCTGTACGCATCGGTAATACCGGCGCCTAAGCCTCCTTCCGCCGCAAGGTCTTTAAGTCCTATGATACAGGCGGACGGCAGTTTTGTTATGGAAGAGAAAGTCTCGGCCATAGAGGCCGGGAGTATTATATCGGTTACTTTAAACGACCATGAGATTTTATATTAATTGCTTATTTAAATTTGACTTATAATTTTAAAAAAGGATATTAAAGGTTTTTAGATGAAGCCGTATTTATTTAAGATGTTTTACGATAAGGAATATGAATTTAACCGCGGAAGATTTGAATTTAAAATTCCGTCCTTAAGAGTATCTTTAATAAGCAGATGTAACGAGCGCTGTTTTTACTGCCATAATGAAGGAGTTTCAAAAAAAATGCCTTCAGTTATTCAGACGGGAGACATAATAAATACAATATATTTATTAAGGGAATTCGGCCTTAAAAAAGTAAAATTTACTGGCGGAGAACCTCTATTATTTAAAGACTTAAAAAATCTTTTGTATAAAATCAAACACATTGCCGACGTAGAACTTTTTATCACTACCAACGGCACGCTGATTAAAAAAAGAATAAAAGATTTAAGCCCTAATATAATAAACAAAGTCTCGGTCAGCCTGGATACTTTAGACTCAGACATTTATAAATATATAACAGGCAAAAATCTCTTCGGAGAAGTTATCTCCGGACTTAATATGCTTAAAAAAAACGGATATAACGTAGAAATAAACAATCTTTTATTAAAAGGTTTAAACTCAAGCAAAAAATGTTTGAAAAATATAATAGATTACTGTGCGGAGAACGGGTTTGATTTGCAGTTTATAGAAATGTCCGATAAAACGGCCAAGCCTTTTTATTTAAAGTATCATATCGACCCATATAAAATATTGCAAAGAAGCGGTTTTGATTTTAAGAAAGATAAATCGAACGACAGGCAGTTTTTTAAAATAAAAGGGTCTAAAATTACTTTATGCAAGAATGTGAGCGATGTTAGCAAATCTTCCGGAGAAAGGTGCGGCGGCTTGAGGCTGTTGCCCAACGGCGTTCTTAAAAATTTTATTTACCAATAACATCGAAAGGTTAATTATTACACTATGATAGTAGAGCTTATAGGCAAAGAAGCCGGTTTAACTTTTGAATGCATGCATATAGTGCCGGGTAGAGGCGACTGCTCGCGGATACATCCACATTTTCATTATGTCGACGTTCTGGTTGACGGGGAGTTCGACGACAAGAGAAGGATAGTCCACTTATACAATTTAAAGGCTGTAATCAAAAGAATATGTTCTTTGTTTGAAGATAAAATTTTATTGGCGGACTATCCGGAAATCGTCCAGAGAGTTATGGAAGAAGATTTGCATTACAGGATAGAGATAAACAACAAGCTGTATATTATACCTAAAGCCGATATTTTTAAAATAAAAAGTCCTTCTCTCAACATAGAAGACCTTACGGTTTATTTTGCAAACGAACTTGCATTAGATTTAAAAAATAAAGAAATGTTCAATCCGTTAAACTATTTTGAGGTTACCCTAAGCGAAGGACACGGCCAGAGAGGAAAAATCAGAATAGAATTGAAATAACGATAAATGAGCGATATAAGTTCTATAATACTTGCAGGCGGGGAGTCTAAGAGATTCGGAGAGGATAAGGCTTTTTTTAAATTCAAAGGAAAATCATTTCTGGAAAGGTCTCTCGACGCGGCAACGGAAATAAGCAGAGATATTGTAATCTGCGTCAGGAGAGAAGATAAGATAAAAGACTGTCTTGTCGAAGCTAAAAAAGTTGCAAAAAAAAGAGCGGAAGCGGGAAAATTAAGTTTAATTCCGCAGATAATCGCAGACGATAAAGATTGCGGATTCAAAGGCCCTTTAAAAGGGATTTACAGTTCTATTAAAATATTAAAAGGAAGATTGACGCTTATTATGGAGTGCGATGCCCCTTTTTTTAATTTTGACGCGGCAATGGAGTTGATAAAAAAATTGGAATCGGAAAAAGTTAACGCCGTCGTCCCCCTATG
>JAKAKF010000045.1 GCA_021813595.1 bacterium | reverse complement strand
GTTTTTCCAAATTAACGAATATTTGTAAGAATCGTCGTTATAGTTTAAGGGCATATCGAGTAAAAAATTATCCGATTTAGATTTTAATTTTTTAACTCCTCCTCTTCTTTCTTCTAAATCTATATTTAAAATAAACTTTGAAATATAGTTAGAAAAAAACTCCTTAAGGTCGGTCTTGACTTTTATGTGATGCATAGTCCGGTCTTTTGCTTCTTGTTTATCGGCTGTTTCGCTATGTTTAATTCCCTTAATATTTTCGGAGCAATACGTCCCTTTTTCAAATTTTTTGTTTTCCGGAATATTAAAAATATTTCTTAATTTAAAAAAGAAATTATCGACCCGTTCGGTCATGGTATTAATTGTTTCGGTAGAATCTTTCAAAAAGCGGTCGCTTTCTCTAAGATATTTGTTTACTTTGAAATGCCCGCCTATATTTATGAGCTTAGATTCTACCCCGTCTTCTATGTCGTGCGTGGCATAAGCGATATCGTCGGCGGCGTTTAATATCTGACATTCAATGCATCTTGAAAATTCAAAAAATTTATCTTTGGCGGTTTTATTTTTTTTATCGTTAAAAAAACGGGAATATTTACTCAGATAATTTACAAAATCTTTTCCGTGGAGTTTTTCGAGTATAAATATATCGTCGTCGTAAATAAAATGCTTGTTTTTATCGGACAGGGAATATGGCATCTTATATTTTAAAATTCCGTCTATGGTCTTAAGAGAAGGATTAATTCCGTATATTTTATTGTTTTTTGAATCGTAAAACTTTTTTTCGAGAAAATTAAGTATCCTGATATTTTGGGCATTAGCTTCGAATCCTAGTTTCCAGTCCGTAGCTTTCTTTAACTCTTCGTTTATAATATATTCGCCGAGATGCCCGAAAGGCGGGTGTCCAATATCGTGGGCCAGCGAAACGGCTTCTATAAGGTCTAAATCTATACTTAAACCGTATTTTTTATTCAAAATAGACGTTAATGCTCTTGCTATTTGCGATACTTCCAGAGAATGCGTAAGTCTCGTCCTGTAATAATCCAGCGTAAAAACTCCGAAAACCTGGGTTTTATTCCTCATCCTTCTGAACGCGCTGGAATGTATTATCCTGTCCCTGTCGATTTGAAAAGGAGACCTTATCCCTTTTTCCTTTTTTTCCTTATCGGCATATCCGTAATCGAATACTCTTTCTTCTAACATCAAGCGCCGCCCCCGCTAAAAATTAAAAAGGTGTCAGCAACCGTGTTATTGTCAAGTAAAATATTTTACGGAAAAAGGTGTCAGATTTTATTTTACGCATACAAAAAGAAACAATGAAATATAAAAGATGTGCGTAAAATTAATCTGACACCTTTTTCCAAATTAATCCGACACCTTTTTATTAAATATTTTTTTAGTCATTATAGCATATTAGGGAATGTTTTTGTTGTTCTATTGCAGTATTAAAGTTTTAATCTTGCATTTATATTTAATTAAATATATACTATTCACACATTTTTGACAAATAATATCGGAGGAATCGTTTATGAAAAATACGGATAAAGAAAATAAAGACGAACACTCATTTTCAAAAGCAGAAATAGAATCGGCAAAAAAAGTACTAATAAAAATGAAAAAAGATATTTTTAAGGAAATAGATGCCGGCATAAAGGAAGGTTCTTCAAAAGACTCGACGGAATACCGCGGCGATAATTACGACATCGCTTCCAGCGAAAGGGACCGGGAGCTTATGTATATGCTTGGGGACAGAGAAAGGAAAAAAGTCAGGGAAATAGACAATGCGCTTTTGAAAATTAAAGAAGGAACATACGGCATATGCGACGAATGCGGCGAACCTATTTCAAAGAAAAGATTAAAAATAATACCTTATTCCAACTTATGCATAAACTGTCAGTCTAAAGCGGAAGAAGAAGAAAAGAAGCAGTTAAACGAAGATTATATCGACCACCTGAATACGCTTTCTTTAATAAACGACGACGAAACCTTTAAAGATTCCGACGAGTAGAGGTCAAAAAAGACATAGATTCAAGAAGAGATTTAGAATAAGGATGCGACGGATTTTTAAAAAAATCGTCCGTTTCGGCAATCTCCATTATTTTTCCGCCGTACATAACGCATACCCTGTCTGCAAGGTGCCTGACCAATTTTAAATCGTGGGTAATAAATATATAGCTCATGCCGGTTTCGTTTTTTAAATCCATGAGCAGGTTTAAAATCTGAGCGGAAACGGAAACGTCCAGGGCAGACACCGGCTCGTCGAGTATAAGCAGTTCCGGACGAACCGACAGGCATCTTGCTATTCCCACCCTCTGCCTCTGTCCGCCGGAAAGCATATGCGGATAGCTTAAAGCTATTGTTTCAGGCAATCCTACTACCTTAAGCTGTTCTGCGGCAAATTCCATCCTGTCTTTCTTTTTATTCTTTATAATGTCGTTTCTGACTGCAGGATAAGATATTATTTTATATATCTTCTTTTTTGGATTTAATGACGAATAAGGGTCTTGAAAAAGTATCTGTATCTTTTTCCTGAAATCTTTTTTTTTATTTTTATAATCCAGAATTTCGCCTTTAAAATATATCTCGCCGGAAGTTTTTTCCGTCAGGCCTAAAATTAACTTAGAAAGGGTCGATTTTCCGCATCCGGTTTCCCCGACTACTGCAAATATTTCATTTTTATAAACATCGAACGAAACGCCGTCAACCGCTTTTATAACGTTCTTTTTTATATCGAATAGCGTTTTATAATACTTATAATGTTTGGAAATGTCGGAAACCGATAAAATTACGTTGTTTTCCATATTTGATTTCATTTTGCGCCGCCGGAATTAAATTTTATACATCTTATGTCGCGCCCGTATTTTCCGGCATTTTCGGAATCCCTAAAATTTCTTAAAGCTATATCGTTTAAACAGGCGTCGTCTCTCTTAAAACATCTGGAATAAAATCTGCATTTCCCTTTTTTAAAATCGTCTTTGGTCAAATAACCGCTTATGTTAAAAAGTTTCTGCTTTGGAACATAATCCGGAGAAAGAGACGGAATACTTTTTATTAAAGAAATAGTATAAGGATGGGCGGGATTGCTTATTATATTTTCGGTATTGCCCGATTCCATTATCTGCCCTGCATAAAATACGTAAGTCCTGTCGGAAATGCTTCTTGCGACGGTAAGGTCGTGCGTTATAAAAATAATACCGACGTTGGATTTTTCTTTTATTTCTTTAATTAATTTTAAAACCTGAAGCGACGTAGTTACGTCTAAAGCAGTCGTAGGCTCGTCGGCTATCAAAAAACACGGATTAAGCACCATAGCCATAGCTATCATAACTCTCTGGCGCATGCCGCCGGAAAGCTCGTATGGATAAGAATTAAATCTTGCAAGCCCGTCTATATTCATATAATTTAAATATTTAACGGCAATGTCTTTTGCCTCTTTTTTTGACATTTTTTTATGGACTAAAATTGCTTCGGTTATTTGTTCTCCTATTTTCATTACGGGATTTAAAGACGTATTGGGATCCTGAAATATCATTGATATAATTTTACCGCGCACATCCGTTAACTCGTCGGGCTTAAGCTTTAAAATATCCTTCTCGCTATCCTGAGATTTACACTTTATTTTAATTTCTCCTGAAACTATTTTTGAAACGCCCTGCGGATTAAGTTTCAAAATAGATAAGCCCAAAAAAGATTTACCGCTGCCGGATTCGCCTACTATAGATACTACTTCGCCTTCATCGACCGATAAAAATATAGAATCGACCACGTTGATGCACTCGTTTTCGTCTTTACCCGCGCATAATTCGACTGTTAAGTTATTTATCTCTAAGCCCATATAAAAAACCATTAGAAAAAGATGTCAGATTAATTTTACGCAAAATATTTTACCTTTAATTGTTTCTTTTTTTATATGCGTAAAATAAAATCTGACACCTTTTTCTTGACACCTTTTTCTATTATTTTGTTTGACACTTTTTTTAAAATTACATTTTTTCTAAAACCGGAATACACAACAGATTCAAGACGGAAACTAAAACCGTTTTAACAGAGGACAACATTGCAATCCTAGGCTTTAAATAATTATAATCTCTGCCTATAAGCCTGTAATTTTGATAATATTTGTTAAAATGCGAAGCAAGGTCTAAAGCAAAAGAGCTTAATACCGACGGCTCGTTTTGCTCGACCGCCGAATGAAGAGCCGTCTTAAATCCATAAATTTGTTTGGCTATCAAAAAAATATCGTCAAAATCTGCATCGCTTTTTGAAAACGAAAAACTTTGAGCGTCGTTTTTTAAATTCGTTTCATTTCCGCTAAGTCTGTTTAAAAGACTGTTTATTCTTGAAACGGTATATTGAAGATAAGGTCCTGTCTGACCTTCGAAAGACAAAACGTTATCCCAGTTAAAATTTACGTCGGTAGTCCGTCTTGTTTTTAAATCGTTAAAAATAACCGCCCCTATGCCTACTTTTAAAGACGTTAAATATATCTGCTTCTTTTCGGTTTCGGTTCGCTCTTTTTTTCGTTCATTAATTAAACCTTGTTTTTCACCGTTTTCCGTCGCCGCTCTTATTCCTTCCATTCCTTCCATTCCTTCAGTCAGTTTTTTGGTTGCATCGTTAATTTCGGCGGAAAGATTATCTTCTAAAATTTTCAGTCTTTCTTCAAGTTTTTCTTGAGCTTTAAGGCGCGCTTCTTCTATATAGTCTTCCAGAAAAACTAAATTGCCTTTTCTTGTCGACATGCCGATAATTCTGCCGAACTTTACATGAACCAACCTGCCGTCTATCATAGAAGCAAAATATTTAAAGTTTTTACCGTCTTTTATTTTCTCGGCGTCTTCTTTCAATATGCCGAATATGCCGAATAGCTGGCTGAAATGAAGGGCCTGTTCGGAGCCTACGACGTAAATCATCTTATCGAAATTATATTTTGCCATTCTAGAAACCGCCGTAACTATATCCCTCGAAAGGTAAAGGGACGTTCCGTCGCTTTTAGCAATCAGGGCGGGTGCTTTAATGCCTTTTACATTCACTATTACTGCACCTTCGCTTATTTCGGCTATGCCGCTTTCCAGCAAAATTTCTTTAATATCTTTTGAAAATTCCGCGCTTTCGGCTTCTCCTTCATACGAGTCGAACTCTATTCCTATAGATTGATAAATTCTTTTAAATTCTTCTATGCTTAGTTTTCTAAAAATTTTCCATAAATTATACTGCCCCTCCGCGGTCCCGCAAAAAAAATTTTTATTTTCTTCGGAAAGCATTATGTTTTCCGATGCATTGGCGGCATCGGTTTCTGCGGCTAAACCGCTATCGATATTTTTCGTCATTGTATCGTCTAAACCGTTTATTGCGCCGAGATATTCTTCAAAACTGCGTTTATTTACCGACATAAAATCTTCAAGCGTTTTAAACCTGTTTTTAGCCTCTTCTTCGACGGTTAAATCGGTTTGTTCGTCTTTGTGTATTCTGACGTAAAGTTCGTATAAAACTTTTACCGGGTCTTTTTCAAATTCGGAAAAATTTATATCGCCGTAACGGCAAAACGCCGCAATAAGTTTTCCGAACTGAGTTCCAAAATCGCCCAGATAATTTATCTTTATAACTTTATGTCCGCAAAATTCATAAATTTTCGACAGACTCATCCCTATTACCGTAGAACGCAGGTGTCCGACTCCAAAAGGTTTCGCTATATTAGGGGACGAAAAATCTATAACGACTGTAAGCGGTTTTTCCTGAACGTCTCTGCCGTAATCGAAACCCGAATCGACTGCTTCCTTAAATACTTCCGAAACAAATATTTCTCTTTTTACAAAAAAATTGACGTAAGCACCTTTTATTTCTATTCTGTCGAAAAGACCTGCTATTTCGCTAAACCGACCGCTACATAAATTGTATAAATCGACGGCAGCCGTTTCCGGTTTGCCTTGAAATCCGTAATTTTGCATATAATAAGCCGCAAAACAATAATCGCCGAAAGAATCGTCCGGCGGATTTTTGATTAATTTTTCGGCTTGCGGCTTTGAAACGTCTATTTTTTTCTCCGCCTCAATAACGTTTACGATGAAAGTTTTCAGGGTTTCCTTAAATATATCCATTTTTATTCCTTATTATAAATAATTTTAATTCATATTAATATTATTAAGATTAAATTATTAAGAATTGTTTTAATTATAACAATTATACCAATTAAAAGACTTTAAAAAAATAATTAATTTGATATAATTAAAAATAGATGAATTTATTTCTTAAGGATATTGATTAATTATGGACAGCGAAAATAAAGATAAATATGTATGTGAAGCGTGTCCCTATATTTACGACCCCAAAAAGGGCGATCCTGAAGGCGGAATACCGCCGGGCACGCCTTTCGATGATATACCGGACGATTGGGTTTGCCCCATATGTTTAGTAGATAAGACTCATTTTAAAAAAATAGACAAATAAATAAACTAATTTAATTGATTAAGATTTAAAACAGGAGATTTTTAATGGCTTCAACTGAAGAAATTGCTTTGCCAAAGTACCAGTGCGACGTTTGCGGATATATCTATGATCCTGAAGTAGGCGACTCCGTAGGAGGAATAGAGTCAGGAACTCCTTTCGAAAAACTTCCGGACGATTGGGTTTGCCCCATATGCGGCGCAGACAAAACTCATTTCCATCATTTCGCAGGTTAAATTTTATTTACATATAAGATAATAACGTCCATAGCGATATTGACATTATTCATAAATATGATAAAATTAGGTTATGCGTTTAATGAAGTTAATTTTTTTAACGGTTTTAGTCTTTGCGGCAGTTGCTTTTTCGGCTCAAAATTATGCCGAGGCGATGCCATACCGGAATTTTGTCAAAAAAGTAAACGCCGACAGGCAGATAGGCAATCCTAATGCGGCGGTAACTATTATTGCATACACGGATTTTCAGTGTTACTGGTGCAGAAAATTTGAAGAATACGACTTTCCCTACATATTAAAACATTATATTAAAAACGGCAAAATATACTTAGAATTCAGGGATTTCCCCCTTACCCTTATACATAAATATGCTTTTAAAGGAGCCGAATATGCCGACTGCGCCGCTCTTCAAGGAAAATATATGCCTGTAAGGAGCCTTCTTTATAAAGACCAAGACTTTTGGAGCAGTATAGGAGATATTTATTATTTCCTTAAAACGCATGCAGGAAAAATAATCAATATGTCTGAAGAAGAGTCCTGCGTTAAAAGCGGACTGCCGAAAAGGCTTATTAAAAGCAATATAAATTCCGGTATGAGCGCAAAAGTAACCGGAACGCCGACTTTTTATATATACAGAGGACTAATTCTTTATAAAAAAGTAGTGGGATATAAGCCTCTGCCGTTAATGATTAAAATTCTTAACGGAGCATTGCAATAATAATAAAGAAAAAGGTGTCAGATTAATTTTACGCAAAATCTTTTATCGTTGATTGTTCTTTTTCGAATGCGTAAAATTAATCTGACACCTTTTTCTTTTCTATATATTCCCCGTAATATAATTTATTTTTTCCTGCGAGTTATCCTGAATTTTTTTAATATCTTTTAAAATTTTAGAAATAAATTTTTCCGTTTCGGCGACGGCGGATTCCATTTTTATTCCTAAAGCAAGATATGACGCCATACAGCCTGAAAAAGCGCATCCGGTTCCATGCACCTGTTTTCCGATATTTATTCTTTTGCTTTCGTATATATAAAATTCGTTTTTTGAGTTTAAAAGTAAATTTTTTATAACATTTTCTCCCGATTCTTCGTTAATATGCGAACCTTTAATTAAAATATTTTTAATTTCAGGAAATTTTTTTCTTATAATTTTTGCCGCATTTTTCATTTCTTCCAAGTTTTTAATTTCCGTTCCTGAAATAAGTTCGGCTTCTTTAACGTTGGGCGTGATTACGGATGCATGTTTAAACAAAGGTATTAAAAAATCGGGATAGCGGTTTTTATTCACTATTATAGAGTTGGAAGTGGAAACATATACGGGATCGACCACTAAAATTTTTACGCCGTATTTATCTATGAAACCGGACAGCATAGAACTCTGTCTATCGTCGTAAATTAAACCGGTTTTTACCGCATCTACTTTAAAATATTCAAATACGGCTTCCAGCTCCGCCGAAAAAAAAACGTCGGAAACCCGTTCTATTTTATATATTTTATCGGGATTCTGGGCAGTCATAGCCGTAACGGCGGATAAACCGAAAATTCCAAGCTTAGAAAAAATCTTAGCATCGGAAGTTATACCGGCTCCGCCGGAACCGTCAAAACCTGCAACGGATAAAATTTTTAACGTCAAAATATTTTCGCCTTCTTTTTTTTAAAATCCCTTATGCTCGTTAAAATATCGTAAACTTCCGAAGCGCTCCCCGTATTTAAAATATCCGATTTTTTTGCCCAGCCTTTTCTGGCTATACCGATTCCGTAGTTAACGAAGCGTATTCCTTCTGTTTTGTGTGCGTCCGGATTAATTGAAAGCATAACGTTTTTCGATAAAGCCGATTTTATATGCCTCCAGTCGATATCCAGCCTTTTCGGATTAGCGTTGAGTTCTATAACGGTTTTAAACTCGGAAGCGAAGTCTAAAATCCGCCCTATATTTAAAGGATATTCTTTTCTTTCTAAAAGGAGTCTGCCGGTAAGATGTCCTATCATAGTCGTGTAAGGATTTTTAATTGCTTTAACTATTCTTTCCGTCATAAGAGATTCCGTCATATTAAAATTAGAATGCACGGATGCTATGACGAAATCGAGTTTGGACAGGGTTTTTTCATCGTAGTCCAAATTGCCGTCAGGTAAAATGTCCGATTCTACGCCCTTAAAAATTTTAATTTTATCCGCATATTTTTTATTAAGCCTGTCGATATATTCGATTTGAGATTCAAGTTCGTCTGCGGAAAGCCCGTTGGCATAATGGGCGGATACCGAATGATCGGAGATGCCGGCGTATTCGTATCCGAGTCTTATACATTCTTCTACCATAGCTTCCATACTTTCTTTTCCGTCGGTATAAGTAGTATGAATATGAAAAACTCCGCGCAGGTCTTTTTCTTCTATAAGAGCCGGTATTCCGCCGTTTAACGCCGCATCGAGTTCCCCCGCTCCTTCCCTTAATTCCGGCGGAATATACTGCATCCCGAAAACTCCGTAAAATTCCCTTTCGTCGTTTACTTCTATTTTATTTGTTTTGCTTTCGGAAATATCCGCGCCGGAGTCTTCGTTTTTATTCCTTTTAAATATGCCGTATTCGTTTATCTTGTAGCCGTTAGCTTTTTCTAACAACCTCAACTCTTCGTTATGCATTTTGGAGCCGGTAAAATGATGAAAGGCATAAACGAAATCTTCGCGGGGTACTATCCTTAAATCGACGCGTATGCCGCTCCTTAAAATTATGCTTGTTTTAGTTTCTCCGGAAGATTCCGTTCTTAAAATTTCCGGATATTTAAACAGCCTCTCGAAAAACAGCTGTTCTTTCCCTGTGGCGACGGAAAGCACTATGTCTATATCTCCGACGGTTTCCATTTTTCTTCTTAAGGAACCAGCCGTCTGAATATCCAATATAATTTTCTGCGGCGTATTTTTAAGATAATATTCAAGCATTAGCGCTTGATTTAAAGCGTCCGGATATAAGAATCTGGTTTTAAAAATATTAAATTCTTCCACAGATTTTTTTAAATTTTCTATAGACTTTTCTCCGAAACCATGGATATCTTTTAATTTGCCTAATTTTAAAGCATTTTCCAAATCGGCCGCGCTTTTAATATTAAAATTTTCATATAAAAGCATTGCCTTTTTAGGCCCTAATCCCCTTATTTTTAAAAGCTCGAATAAGCCGTCCGGCACCGATTTTAGAAGTTCGTCGTAATAAGCAAGGTTTCCCGTTTCTACAAGCTCCTTTATTTTAAGATGCAGGTCTTTCCCGATACCCGGGATATTTAAATTTTTTCCCTCTATAATAATATCGGATAAATTTTCTCCCAGCCTGCTTATTGCTGCCGAAGCATTTAAATATGCCCTTATTTTAAAAGGATTTTCGCCTTTAATTTCCAGTATTTCGGCTATATGTTCGAAAATTTCGGCAATTTCCGCATTAGTCATAACTTTTTATTTATATATAATTTGTATATGCTCATTCAATTATGTTATATTATATATTAAATTTAATTAAACTAAAACTAAAACTATGGATATATTGCTGCTTAAATTTTTAACCGACGTTATAGATGTCGCGAAAGATATTCTTTATATATATATGTGGGTAATCATTATTAAAGCCCTGCTTTCGTGGGTAAATCCCGACCCTTATAACCCCATAGTCCGCTTCATTAACGATATTACCGAACCGGTACTTAATAAAGTAAGGCTAATACTTCCCGTAGGCTCTTCTTTTGCTTTCGATTTATCTCCTTTAATAGTCATACTAATAATAATAGCCTTAACTCAGCTGCTAAATTTTATAGAATACAGATATATTATGCAAAATATACCGTTTATAATTTTGAGGCGCTGACTTTTACCTTTTTATATTTATATATTTATATATAATTAATCGATTTTAACGCAGGAGTTAAAATTATGGAACTTTCTCCAATAGAAATAAGATCGCAAAAGTTTTCAAAAAAAATTAAAGGATACGACGTAACCGAAGTCGAAAATTTTCTTGAAATAATAGCAAAGGATTTAGAAAAACTTTACGGAGAATACTACGGACTGAAAGAAGAACTCGTCAAAAAAAATCAGGAGATTGCGGATTACAAAGAAAAAGACAAGTCTATAAGCGAAGCAATACTTATGGTGCAGTCGGTTTCAAACGACATCAAGAAAGCGGCTATTATGGAAGCGGAATCTATAAAAAACAGGGCGGTTTCGGAATCCGAAAACATAATAAAAGACGCAAACAAAAAATATGCCGAGATTGCCAAAAATATCGAGGAACTGTTAAACAAGCGGATAATTATAGTAAATTCTTTAAAAAATCTACTGCAGACTAATATTGATATAGTAAACAGGGAATCGGAAAAAAAACTCGAGATTTCTTTACCGGAAGAACCGATAAAAATAGACGCTTCCTCCTATATTAAGGGCAGTGCGGAACTTAAAGAGGACTCTTCCGGTAATACCGCCGAAGTAAAAAAAACCGGCGAAAATTACGACCTTGCAGATTTTCTAAAAAATAGCGGAATAGAAAAAAAAGACGGTGAAGAGGAAAAAGAGGAAAGTTCGAAAACGGAAACCGGCGAAAAAAGTATGGAAGAAATGCTGGGCGATATTAATAAATTTTCTTTCTAAGACTTATATTTATTTATATTATGTGATATACTTATTATATATAAAGTATCCGATAGATATTAATTACATGAATATGCGCCGCATTAAATTATTTATCGTTAATTTTAATTAACATTAATCATCTAGAGGTAGAGGTGAAGAAATATGAAAATATTGCTTATTCAACCAAATAATACAAGCACTATAGGATTAAATAACGTATCTATAATAGAACCTACAGGATTAGAAGCCATAGGCGGAAGCCTTCTCAGAGACGAGCACATAGTTAAAATAGCAGACTTAAGAGCCGT